>DASZWI010000092.1:0-3887 GCA_035546715.1 Gaiellaceae bacterium
GTCGTCACAGCACCTCCCGCAGGATCGCGGCGGCGCGTTCGCACTCCGCCTGGGTCGGAACGAGGGCCAGCCGGACGAAGCCCTCGCCGGCCGGGCCGAAGAACGAGCCGGGCGCGACGACGATGCCGTGCTCCAGCAGCCGCCGGGCGAACGGCTCCGACGGCCCGCCGACGTCGATCCAGACGAAGAACGTCGCCTCCGAGGCCGACACGCGGAGCCCGCGCTCGTGCAGGACCGGCAGGATCGTCTCGCGCTTGCGGCGGTAGACGGCGCGCACCTCCTCCACGTGGCGCTCGTCCGACCAGGCGGCGATCGACGCTCGCTGGACGAACTCCTGCGGCGCCGTGCCGACCGTCGGGCGGAACCGGCGGAGCGCGTCGCACACCTCGGCCGATGCGCACACGAAGCCGGAGCGGTACCCGGTCATCGACGAGCGCTTCGAGAGCGTGTTGAACACCACGACCGGCGACCTGTCCACGACCTGGAGCGCGGAGACCGGCGGCTCGTCGAACCACAGCTCGGAGTACGCCTCGTCGGAGCAGAGCAGGAAGCCGTGCTCGCGCGCCCGGCCCGCCAGCTCCTCGTAGAGCGAGAGCGGCGCGAGCGCGCCCGTCGGGTTGTTCGGGTACGAGACCCAGAAGAGGGCGATCTCGTCCCAGGCGTCGAACGCGTCGAGGTCGGGCAGCCAGCCGTGCCGCTCGCTCAGCGGCACCCGTACCGTCCCGCCGCCGCCGAAGAGCGCGCCCCGCTCGTAGACGGGATACGCCGGCTCGGGGACGGCCGCCAGCCGCTTGTCGCCGAACGCCACCTGGGCGAACGAGAAGATCGCCTCCTTCGAGCCGAGCGTCGGCACCACCTCGCGGTCGGCGTCGACGACGACGCCGAAGCGGCGCTCGATCCACGCCGCGATCGCCTGGCGCAGCTCCGGCAGCCCCGCCGCGCGCGGATAGGACGACACCTCGTCGATCCCGGCCACGAGCGCCTCGCGGATGAACGCCGGCGTCACCTCGCGCGGGTCGCCCATGCCGAAGTCGATCAGCTCGATGCCGCGTGCGCGCGCCTCGGCCTTCCAGTCGTCGAGCCGCGCGAACGGGTACTGCGCGAGCTCCGCGAGGACGGGGGAGAGGTGCACGGCCACCACGAGACGCTACCCGCCGCCGCGGCGAGACGCGACGAAGCGGTGGAGCCGGGACTCCACGACCATCCGGTCGATCTCGCCCTCGACCGGCGCCCGGCCGCTCATCCGACGAGGAACCGCTGGAGCGCGGCGTACGTGCGCTCCAGCTCGGCGATCTCGACCCGCTCGTCGGCGGTGTGCGCGTAGCGGGTGCCGCCCGGGCCGAGGTTGACCGCGTCGAGCCCTCGGGCGGCGAAGTCGGCGACGTTCGTCCACGCCTGCTTGGGTTGGAGCTCGAAGCCGCCCGCGTCGCGGAGCGCCTGCACGAGCGGCGAGCTGGCTGCGACGTGGGCAGCGGGCGAGACCGACAGGATCTCGAGATCGCGCCCGACGAGCTCCCGGACGCGCGCCTCGGCCTCCGCCGGCGTGCGGTCGGGCGCGAAGCGGAAGTTCAGGGTCGCCTCGACACGGGCCGGGACGACGTTCTGCGCGATCCCGCCGTGGATCTGCGTCACGCTCAGCACCTCGCGGAAGAGCAGTCCCTCGATCTCGACGTCGCGCGGCTCGAGGTGCAGCACGCCGGCGAGACCCTCGAGCGCCAGCGCGATCGCGTTCACGCCCATCCACGGCCGGGCCGAATGCGCCGCCTTGCCCTCGAACACGACCCGGGCGTTCAGATTCCCGAGGCAGCCGAGCTGGACGGTGTTGTCGGTCGGCTCGAGGCAGATCACCAGGGCCGCCTCGTCGATCAACGGCACCCGCTCGAACACGCCGGGCAGGGGGTTCTCCGCCGGGCCGAGCTCCTCGCGCGGGAAGAAGAGCAGCGCCAGGTCGTAGGCGAGCTCCGTCTCGGCCGCCCACCGGCCCAGCTCGATCATCACGCCGAGCCCGCCCTTCATGTCGCTCGCGCCGAGCCCGACGACGGCCCCGCCGTCGATCCGGCCCGGCAGGTTGCCCTGCGCAGGCACGGTGTCGGTGTGGCCGGCGAGCAGGACGAGCGGCTTGCCCGCTCGCTTCGCGAAGACGGCGCTCTCGCCGTCGGCGAACTCCCGCTGGAGCGGGACGGCGGCGTTGATGTAGCTGTACATCGCCTCCTCGTGCCGGGACTCCGACGGGATGTCGACGAGCTCGAGGACGCGGCGGCCGAGGGCGCTCTCGGCAGGGTTGTCTGGTGGGGCAGGGGGCATAATGACCCGATGATCCCAGGTTCGCCGGAGCCCGAGCGCGGGTTCGTCCTCGCGGTTCTGGGCCAGGGTGCGAACGAGGAGGACGAGCTCGCCGAGGTCAAGGAGCTGGCCCGCACGGCGGGCGTCGTGCCCGTGGGGCAGGTCGTCCAGCGCCGTCAGCGACCGGCGCAGCGCACCTACGTCGGCAAGGGGAAGCTCGAGGAGCTGAAGGAGCGCTTCGGGGCGTCCGGCGCCGAGAGCCTGCTCGTCGACGACGAGCTCGACCCCGCGCAGCAGCGCTATCTCGAGAACCTGCTCGGCGCGCGCGTGATCGACCGCACCCAGCTCATCCTCGACATCTTCGCCCAGCACGCCGTCAGCGCCGAGGGCAAGCTCCAGGTCGAGCTCGCGCAGCTCGAGTACAACCTCCCGCGCATGCGCGGCATGTGGCAGCACCTCGAGCGCCTCGGCGGCGGCGTCGGCACCCGCGGCCCCGGCGAGTCCCAGCTCGAGACCGACCGGCGCATCGCCCGGCGCCGCATCTCCGTGCTGCGCCGGCGGCTCAAGGAGCTCGAGCAGCAGCGCGCCACCCGCCGCAAGGAGCGCCGCCGCACGGAGACGCCCACGATTGCCCTGGCCGGCTACACGAACGTCGGCAAGTCGACGCTCCTGAACGCGCTCACGGGAGCGGAGGTCTCCGTCGAGAACCGGCTCTTCGAGACGCTCGACCCGACCACGCGCAGCTTCGAGCACGACGGCCGCCGGTACCTCCTCACCGACACGGTCGGGTTCATCCGCCGGCTGCCGCACCACCTCGTCGAGGGCTTCGCGTCGACGCTCGAGGAGACGCTCGTCGCCGACATGGTCCTCCACGTGGTCGACGCCTCGGCCGACGAGGACGAGCAGGACCGCCAGGTGGAGGCGGTCGACGACGTGCTGCGCGAGATCGGCGCCGGGGAGCTGCCCATCGCCGTCGTGCTGAACAAGATCGACCGGGTCGATCCGCTCGGCCGCCGCCGGCTCGCCAACCACTTCCCCGACGCGCTGCAGGTCTCCGCGCGCACGGGCGAGGGCCTCGACGAGCTCAAGGCGGAGCTGGCCCGCCGCTTCGGCGACCGCTGGGAGCGCGTCCGCCTGTTGATCCCCTACGGCGAGGGCGCGCGCCTCTCTGAGCTCTACGCCCTCGGCACACCGGTGGAGGAGCGCGAGGACACGGAGGAGGGCGTGCTCGTCCTCGCCCGGCTGCCCCGGCGTGACCTGCCGCGCTTCGCGCCGTTCCTCGTCGCCGAGGCAGTCCGGAGCGGCGCGATCGAGACGCGGGAGTCCGCCTGATCGACCTGCCGATCCGGCGGCTGCACCCGGATGCCGTCGTCCCCACCAGGGCCTACCCGGGCGACGCCGGTCTAGACCTCGCCTCGTGCGAGCAGGTCGAGCTGCCGCCGGGCGAGCGGGCGCTCGTGGGCACGGGGCTCGCCGTCGCGATCCCCGACGGGCACGGCGGCTTCGTCCTGCCGCGCTCCGGCCTGGCCGCCCGGCACGGCATCTCGATCGTCAACGCGCCGGGGCTCATCGACGCCGGCTATCGCGGCGAGGTGAAGGTGCCG
>DASZWI010000093.1:0-21074 GCA_035546715.1 Gaiellaceae bacterium
CGCGCCTACTGCGAGACCTGCGCGTCGATCGCGAACATCATGTGGAACTGGCGCATGCTGCTCGTCACCGGCGAGAGCCGCTTCGCCGACGTGCTCGAGCGGACGCTCTACAACGGGTTCCTCGCGGGGCTCTCGCTCGACGGCGAGTCGTTCTTCTACGCGAACCCGCTGCACTCGCGGACCGGCGAGCGCCGGCACCGCTGGAATCCCGTCGCGTGCTGCCCGCCGAACATCATGCGGCTGCTCGCGTCGCTCCACCACTACCTCGCGACCGTGTCCGAGTCGGCGATGCAGCTCCACCAGTACGCGTCGTCGACGATCCGCGCCGACGTCCCCGGCGCCGGGCCGGTGGAGCTCGCCGTCGAGACGAGCTATCCGTGGTCCGGCACGGTGACGGTCCAGGTCGTCTCGAGCGGCGACGCCGAGTGGACGCTGTCGCTGAGGATCCCGGCGTGGGCGCGGGGAGCGACCGTCGACGGCGAGCCGGTCGAGCCCGGGACGTACGCCGACCTGACCCGGCGGTGGCGCGCCGGCGACCGTGTCGTCGCCGAGATCGACGTGTCCCCGAGGCTGACCGCACCGAACCCGCGCATCGACGCCGTCCGCGGATGCGTCGCGGTCGAGCGCGGCCCGGTCGTCTACTGCATCGAGCAGCACGACCTGCGCGACCGTGCCGACCTGGCGGACGTCGCCGTCGACCCGTCGGTCGACCCGGTCGACAGCGGCCCGGTCGGGGAGCTGCGCGGCCTGCCCGGCGTCGCGCTCGAGGGCGTCGCCCGCGACCTCGACGGGTGGCGCCGACGCGCGTACGGCGACCTGCGGGAATCGCCGTCGGCGGCGGCAGGCGCCGCGCAGTTGCAGGCCGTTCCGTACTTCGCGTGGGCGAACCGGAGCGAGGGCGCCATGCGGGTCTGGATCCCCACGGCGGACTGAAGGCGAGGAGACGGAGATGGCGACCCTTTCGCTCGAGCAGGTGACGAAGGTCTTCGAGAACGGCGTGGAGGCCGTGCGCTCGCTCGACCTCTTCGTGCGCGACGGCGAGTTCGTGGTCCTCGTCGGTCCGTCCGGCTGCGGCAAGACCACCGCGTTGCGGATGGTGGCCGGTCTCGAGGGCGTGACGTCGGGAACGATCCGGCTCGACGACAAGGTCGTGAACGACCTGTCGGCGCGCGACCGGGACGTCGCGATGGTGTTCCAGAACTACGCGCTGTACCCCCACCTCAGCGTGCTCGACAACATCGCGTTCGCACTGCGGGTGCGGGGCATCTCGAAGGAGGAGCGGGTGCGGAGGGCGCGCGACGCCGCCGAGGTGCTCGGGCTCGGCGAGGTGGTGACGCGCAAGCCGCGCCACCTCTCCGGCGGGCAGCGGCAGCGCGTCGCGATGGGACGGGCGCTCGTCCGCGAGCCGGCGGTGTTCCTCATGGACGAGCCGCTCTCGAACCTCGACGCCAACCTGCGCGTGCAGATGCGGAGCGAGGTCCTGCGCGTGCAGCGGCGACTCGGCGTCGCGACGCTGTACGTCACGCACGACCAGACCGAGGCGATGACGATGGGCGACCGGGTCGCCGTCCTGCGGAGCGGCGAGCTCCAGCAGCTGGCCGCGCCGCAGGAGCTCTACGAGACGCCGGCCAACCTGTTCGTCGCCTCCTTCATCGGCTCGCCGCCGATGAACCTGTACGAGGCTGCGATCTCGGGGCCCGCGGACAAGCTCGTGCTGTCGCTCGGATCGCAGCGGCTCGCGCTCCCGGCCGCGTTCGGCCGGCGTCGACCCGAGCTCGCCGGCGACGGGCGGAAGCTCGTCGTCGGGATCCGCCCCGAGCACCTCACGATCGTCTCCGACGGGAGCGCGGGCGGAGAGGCGACGCTGGCGGCAGAGGTGGAGGTGGTCGAGGCCCTGGGAAACGAATCGCTCGTCCACTTCACCACGGACGCGAGGACCGTGCGCAACAAGGCAGGCGTCTGGACGGCGGACCCGGCCGCGGTGGGCGCCTCGGGCGAGATCGCGGGCGCATCCGCGGCGGAAGGAGTGGCGCGAGTCGATCCACGGGTCCGGGTCGTGCCCGGGCAGCGCGTCGTCTTCGCCGTCGACGTCGATCGTCTCCACCTCTTCGACGCCCACACCGGCGACGCGCTCCCAGCGGCCGGCTGAGCCGCCGAGTCCCGGGGTCGGCGCTCCCGGTCGAGCGGCCGGGCGCTGACACAACTCTCACAGGGTGGGCATACCGTCGAGGGATGAGAACGCCGCCGCTCCTGGCCGGGATCGCGCTTCTCTCGCTCGCCCTGGTCGGGTGCGGCTCGCGCGCGCACCCGCCGGCGGCAACCCGGTTGCCCGCCGGCTTCGTCCCGCAGGCGATGGCGGCGACCGGCGCGGGCGACTTCTGGCTCCTCGGCCGCACTGGCTGCGACGCAGGACGCTGCTTCGCCGTCGCGCGGACGGCGGACGGCGGCCGCAGCTTCACGACGTCCGCCGCCCCCTCTCTCCCAGCGAACGGCGACGTGCCGGAGCTCGAGCGCAGCGGCGCCGACGACGGCTTTCTCCTCGTCCCCGGCCTCCACCCGCTCCTCTACGCGACGCACGACGGCGCGAGGACGTGGCGCCGCTCGACCCTGCAGGGCGTGCTCGCCTTCACGACCGCCGGCGGAAGCGCCTACGCGGTCACCGCCCGCTGCTCCCGAGCGGGCTGCGTGGACTACCGCTTTGCCCGCGCGCCCGCCTCCGGCGGCGCCTGGCACGTCACGCGTCTGCCGTTCGCGCCGGACGGCTCCGTCCTGGAGCTGGCCGCACGGAGCGACGACGTGTGGCTCCTCGCCACGGCCGCCGGCGGCCGGACAGCCGGGCACGACGTCCTCGCGCGCTCGACCGACGCCGGCCGCACCTTCGCCTGGGGCGCCGGCCCGTGCGTCCCTGGGCTCGGCGGCGAGCTCGCGCCGGCCGGGGGCGGGACGGTCTGGGCGGTCTGTCCGACGGGCATGGAAGCCGGCGCGTGGCGGTCGAGCGACGGCGGCGTCCGCTTTGCGGCGGTTCGCACTCCCGAGCTCGTCAACTCGGCCGAGCTCGCGCCCGCGTCGCCGGACGTCGCGGCGCTCGTCGGCAGCGGCACGCCGGCGCGCATCCTGCACACGGACGACGGCGGCGCGACCTGGGCGACGGCGAGAACGCCGCGCGGTGCGACGTCCGTGGCCTCGCTCGCCTTCGTCGACGCGAAGGTCGGCTACGCCCTGGCGCAGACCGGCTGGAACGCGCAGGCGAAGGTCCAGCGCGTCGCCGTGTGGCGGACGACCGACGGCGGAGCGAGCTGGGCGCGGGTCCGTCTGCGTTGAGGGTTGCGGCGCTCACGAGAGCCTCGCGGCATCGCCACGACGCTCGTGCGATCGTCTACGGCTTCCTCGTGCTCCGGGCGGCGCCGAGACGGCGGCACGCCGCAGCGAGCTCGGTGCGGCGCGCGACGGCAGGGGAGCGGCAGAACGCGACCGCCGCCCGGCCGCAGTAGCGGCGCGTCTGGCCGCCCATGAAGCCCGTCTCGATGGTCGCGATGCAGCGGCCGTCGCGCGGCGAGCCCGACCCCGAGTCCGAGAGCGCGATCGCGACCGGCGTGCCGACGACGAGCCCGCCGGCGACCACGCCCACGAACCACCGGTCGCGCAGACGCAGACGCCGGCGGAAGCGGGCGGCCTCGGCCGGCACCCGCCGTCAGCCTCCTCCTCCGCCGAACAGCACCGGCACGCCGCGCGGCAGCACGATCACCGGCGACCGCGCCAGGTCGATCAGGTAGTCCGCCGCGGCGCTGATCGTGATCCGCCCCGTCACCGTCCCGGGCTTCGAGCCGATGACGAGCAGGTCGGCGGTTCCGCCCGCGTGCCGCGCGACGACGCCGCCGAAGTGCTGGGCGAGCGACTCCGCCGTCTCCTCGGCGCACGGATCGCCGTCCTCGCTGATCGCGACGATGGTCTCGAACCGCGACGCCCCGTTCTCGGCGAAGCCGGCCGGGGCGAGGGCGATGGCGACCGGGCCGCCGTCGAGCAGCCGGCGGGCCGACGCCTGCGGGTCGACGTGCGACGGCGCCGTGCGGTACTCGGAGCCGAAGACGATCATGTCGGCCTGCTCGGAGACGGCGAGCTCGCGGAGACCCTGCGCCGTCGACCCGCTGAGGACGACGTGCACGGGCAGGCCCGGCTGCCCGAGCGCCGCGGCGCCGCGCTCGAGCAGTGCGCGCGCCTCGTCGGCCGCGAACCGCTCGCGGCCGCGCTCGGCCTCGTGCGTGTGGCGGACGTACGCCAGCTCGATCGAGGCGCCCGCGCCCGCGAGCGCGCCGCCCAGCGCGAGCGCGTCGCGGTCGTTGTCGGTGCCGTCGTACGAGACGATGATCTTGGTCATTGAGTCCTCTCGGCTTCCGGTGACGGATCGGGGGCGGGGTGGGACCGCACGGCCGAGCCGTACGATCCCACCCCGGTCGGCCCTAGTGCGAGGGCGCGACGCTTCCGGCGTCGATGGCCGGCGGAGCGGAGTCCGCCGCGGCCGCGGCGACGTGCGCGGGCAGCCCCGACGGGAAGGCGAGCGACGGGATGTCGGACGGGTAGACCTCGTGGCCGTGCACGGCGAGGTCGCCCATCTCCATGTCCTCCTCGCTCATCCGCAACGGGACGAAGACGCCCACGAGCTTGAGCAGGATGAACGTGGCGCAACCGGAGAACGCGACCACCCAGAGCGCCGTGAGCGCCTGCCATTTCAGGAGATGCAATCCCCCGGTCACCGACGCGCCCGGGACGATCTCCATCGCCGAGTCGGCGAGCAGGCCCGTGAGCAGGCCGCCCAGCAGGCCCGCGAAGCCGTGCGTGTAGACGACGCCGAGCGTGTCGTCCACGCTGCGGAACGGGCGCAGCAGCGCGAGGTAGTTGTAGGCCAGGTAGACGACCGCGGAGGCGATGACGCCGATCGCGATCGCGCCCCAGCCGTTGACGAAGCCGGCCGCGGGAGTGATGGCCACGAGGCCGACGATCATGCCGTTGACGCTGCCGATCAGCGACGGCTTGCGGCCGCTGATGTAGTCGCAGGCGACCCACGCGAGGAACGCGACCGCGGTGCAGAGGTTCGTGTTCAGTACGGCCGCCGACGCGTCGGCGCCCGCGTTGTACGGGTCGCCGCCGTTGAAGCCGTTCCAGCCGAGCCAGAGCAGGCCGGCGCCGACGGCGACCATGGCGAGGTTGTTCGGCGCGTCGATCTCGCGGTCGCGTGCCAGGCGCGGGCCGATCACCCAGGCGGCGACGAAGCCCGACACGCCGGCCGCGAGGTGGATGACGTAGCCGCCCGAGAAGTCCACGGCGCCGTGCTGCGCGAAGAAGCCGCCGCCCCAGATGAGGAAGGCGTTGACGGTGTAGACGCAGGTCGCCCAGAGCAGCACGAACGGGATCCAGGCCTTGAAGTTCACGCGGCCGAGCACCGACCCGAGCATCAGGATCGGCGTGATCGCCGCGAACACGAGCTGGAAGTAGACGAGCGTCGACTGCGGGAAGTCGACCGTGCCGATGAGCGGGATGTTGCCCTGCCCCTGGAGCGACTTGTGGTCGAGGACGCTGCCGGGCTGGCCGATGAAGTTGCCGAAGAACCCGTGGTCGGACACGCCGTGCCAGGGATTCCCGAAGCCCATCTTGAAGCCGTAGAGCACCCACATGACGAGCACGAGCGCGAAGGCGATGAAGGCCAGCATCATGCTGTTCACCGACCAGCGCTTCTGCATCACGCCGCCGTAGAGGACGACCAGGCCGGGAATGCTCATCAGCCCGACCAGCGTGGCCGCCGTCATCTGCCAGGCGTTGTCACCTGGGTTGAGGTACGAGGGGTACAGGGCCGCCGCCAGCATCGGCTCTCTCCTTTCCGAGGTCGCCGCTCCCGGTCGCCTCGATCGTCCAGCTCGCTCGTTGTCCCAACACGAAAAAGGCCTCAGGGCTCCGAAGAGTCCTGAGGCCTCATTGCCTCCGCACGGCGACGGCGTCGACGCCTGCGCGTGCCACCACCATAGTCACGCCTCCGGAAGGACGTCAAGCAATTCGTCTCTCACCCCGCGCCCTGCTGGTAGGACCTCGATACGCGCGACGAGAGGAGACGCATGGCAACGACCACCTGCACCCACCTCGACCAGATCCGCGTCACGGAGCTCCCGGCGTCGATCGCCGGCTGCGAGGAGTGCCTGAAGACGGGTGACCGGTGGGTCCACCTGCGGATGTGCGAGACCTGCGGGACGATCCGCTGCTGCGACTCCTCGCCGAATCGCCACGCCTCCCGGCACGCCGCCGAGGCGCGACATCCGATCGCTCGCTCGGCCGAGCCGGGCGAGGAGTGGAGCTGGTGCTACGTCGACGAGGTCGGGTTCGTGCTCGGGCCCGGCGAAGGAGGCTGAGATGGACGACGCGCAGGTGCACGCGAGGATCGAGCAGCTCGTCGCCGAGGAGCACGACCTGTGGCAGCGCGAGGCCGACGGCACGGCCACGGAGGTCGATCGCGAGCGGCTGCGTCGCATCGAGATCCAGCTCGACCAGACCTGGGATCTCCTGCGCCAGCGGCGGGCGCTCCGCTCGGTGGGGTCCGATCCCGAGCTGGCCGACGAGCGGCGCGAGGAGATCGTCGAGCGCTACGAGCAGTAGCCCGGCGCGCGTCCTGCGGCGCTGAGAGGATGACGCCGTGACCGCGTCCCGCCCCATCCGCTCCTGGCTCATGGACATGGACGGCGTGCTCGTGCGCGAGGAGCACGCGATCCCCGGCGCGGATCGGTTCCTCGCGCGGCTGCGCGAGCTCGAGATCCCGTTCCTCGTCCTGACGAACAACTCGATCTACACGCGCCGCGACCTGTCGGCGCGCCTGGCCGTCAGCGGGCTCGACGTCCCCGAGGACTCGATCTGGACGTCCGCGCTCGCGACCGCGAACTTCCTCGAGAGCCAGCGGCCCGGCGGCTCGGCGTTCGTGATCGGCGAGGCGGGCCTGACGACCGCTCTGCACGCCGCCGGCTACACGCTCACCGAGCGTGAGCCCGACTACGTCGTGCTCGGCGAGACGCGCACCTACAGCTTCGAGCGGATCACCCAGGCGATCCGGCTCGTCGCCCGTGGTGCGCGATTCATCGCGACGAACCCCGACCCGACCGGCCCGACCCCGGACGGGCCGCTGCCCGCCACCGGATCGGTCGCGGCGCTGGTCAGCCGGGCGACGGGCGTCGAGCCGTACTTCGTGGGCAAGCCGAACCCGCTGATGATGCGCTCGGCGCTGAACGCGATCGACGCCCACTCGGAGACGACCGCGATGGTCGGCGACCGCATGGACACGGACGTCGTCTCCGGCCTCGAGGCGGGCCTGCACACGGTGCTGGTGCTGACCGGCTCGACGACGCGGCCCGAGGCCGAGCGGTTCCCGTACCGCCCGTCCCGGATCGTCGACTCGATCGCCGACCTCGTCGACGAGTTGGGCTAATCCAGCTCGACGCGCTCGAGGTCGTAGCGGTCGCGGATCCGCTCCTGGAAGAACGTGCCCTTCGACTCGGCGCGCAGGAGCTGCCGGAACACGAGGTCGGGCACGTCGAGGTAGCGGTAGATCTCGCCGCTCGCGAACTCGACCTCGAGCACGCCGTCCGCCCAGCCGGCGGACGAGAGGACCGACGACTCGACCGGGCGGCGTCTCACCCTCCCAGTGTGACGGTCTGCTCCTTCCCGCAGCCGAGCGACGGCGACACGAGGAGCTGGACGCGCAGATGGGGCTTCGCGCGGCCGAGCCCGGCGGTGACGAGGTCAAGGTGGCAGATCGCGGCCGGGCCGGTGACCGTGTTCCAGAAGTACGTGCCGGCCAGGCGGTGCGCGGGCACGTGGCGCCAGCGACCGGCGACGAGCTCGTCCGCCTGGACGCTGACCCGGGCGGTCGGCGCGGCGCCGCCGCCGGAGCGGGTGGCGACGAGCTTCGCCCGGACGTCGACGGCGGAGACGGATCCGATCGTCTTCGTCGCGGCGGCCGCCTGGAGGCTCGCCCCGGCGCGGGTGCAGACGATCGCTGCGGCGGCGAGAGGAAGGAGCAGGATCGGCTTCGGCATCGGTGGGACCTCCTCGGATCCGTCGGGTCAGGGAGCGAGCGGCAGCGAGACGGTGTCGCGGCCGACGACGTGGCCGGCCGCGTCGTACGCGGTCAGCGTGCGGGGCAGGGCCGGGCCGCGGACGGCGGCGTAGGCGTACGCCCCGCGCGTGCCGACCACGAGCGCGCGCCGCGCCCCGGCGCGCGTGCTCACGACGACGTGCGCGACGTCGCTGCGCGCGAATCCGACGAGCGTCGCCCATTCCACCGCGCCGCGACGGGAGCCGCCGAACGCGACGTAGTCGAACAGCGCGCGGTGGCTGTCGGAGCGGCCGTACATCGGGAACTGCCAGCCGTCCCAGCCGTGCGCGGTCCGCGTGTGCCACACGGGCCGGTCGACCTGGGTGAGGGCGCCGAAGAGCGGGAAGAAGTCGCTTGCCCAACCCGGTCCGACCTGCGCGAGCCACGGCTCGCGGTCGGGTCCGAGCCCGCCCACGAGCACCAGCCGCCGGTACCCCGAGCCGCCGGCGGCGATCTCGCGGATCGTGGCCGGGTCGACGTGCGTCAGCCGCGCCGCGGCGCCGAGCGGGCCCGCTGCGAGGATGCGCGGCCCGGCGAGCCTCCAGGTCGGCGCCGGGTCGGTCTTCCGGGCGAGGTCGAAGATCGACAGGAGCCCGCCGCGCAGGCCGGGCGAGGACGCGGCCGCGGCGCCGGCGGCGAGGATCGCGGCGCAGGCGGCCGCGAGGGCGGCGTGGCGGAGCAGGCGGCGGCGAGGCTGGGCACGGACCAGGACGTCGTCCCAGTCCGGGTCGAACTCGACGCGCGGGCGGGCCGCCTCGACGAGGGCGCTCGACAGCCGTTCCATCAGCCGCTCGCCCCGGCGAGGAGGGGGCGGAGACGCGCGTGCGCGGCGTTGAGCGTCGCGGCGACGGTGCCCGGCCGGATGCCGAGCGCGTCCGCGATCTGCTCGTGCGTCAGGTCGGCGTAGTAGCGCAGGAAGACGACGAGCCGCTGGCGCTCCGGCAGCGAGGCCACGAAGGAGTCGACCGCGCCCGGCTCGTCGCCCGGCTCGTCCGCCGCCGGCTCGAGCGCGGCTGCGCGCTCCTCGAGCCGCTCGCGCGAGCGGCGGCGGCGCTGCTGGGTGCGCGCCTCGTTGACGACGGCCCGCCAGAGCCAGGCCTCGAGGCTGCCCTCGCCGCGGAACTGGCCGCGGCGGCGGACGGCCGACGCGAACGCGTCCTGCACGGCATCCCGCGCCGCGGTCTGCGAGCCGGTCACCGCGCAGGCGACGGTCGCGAAGCGGTCGAAGCGGCTGCGATACAGCGCCTCGATCTCGGCCAGGCCGGCTCCCCTCACGACCAGTACGACGCAGCCGCCCGCGGAAAGTCTTTAGTCGGTGATCGTGACGAGCGTGCCGATCGGCGTGTACGGCCAGATCTTCCCGGCGGTCGCCACGGGCGCCTCGACACAGCCGACGCTCTGCGGGTAGCCGTAGGTCGCACGGTCGAACCCGTGGATCGCCTCGCCGCCGTGGAAGTAGCTCACCCAGCGGATGCCCTCGTCGTGGTAGTGGCTGCCGTCCGGGTTCGTCCCGCTCATCGTCGTGACCGGCAGCCGCTCGAACACCGGCCACGTCCCGAGCGCCGTCGGCGCCCCGGCGACGCCGGTGTTGACCCGGGCGGTGAGCACGACCTTGCCGCCGTGGTAGAGGACGAGCGTCTGCGGGACGTTCCGGTGGACGAGCACGTAGCTGTAGCCCGACCGGTTGTGCGTGTTCGTCAGGACGTCGTGGATCAGCGTCCGCCAGACGTCGGGGCCGGGGATGCCGTCGACGGCCAGCCCGTTGTCGTGCTGGAAGTGCATCAGGGCGCCCTGCACGAGGACGCTCCAGCTGCCCTCGTGCCAGAGCGAGCTGAGCTGCGCCGGCACCTTCGGGAAGCGCCAGTCGAAGGAGCCGGCCGGCGGGTCGATCGCGGCCTGCGTCTGCGCGCGGGCGGTGAGCGCGACCGGCTCGGCGTCCGGCTGCCACCTCAGCGGCAGGTAGCCGAGCCGGGCGAGGAGCTGCTGCAGCCGGAGCGTCGTGCCCGGCGGGACGTGCCAGTCGAGGGCGCGCACCGTACGCCGCGTCGTGCCCGAGACGACCGTCACGGCCGCGGGCAGCTTCACGTGGACGTGGCTGCCGAGGGCGAATCCCGCGCCCAACGGGC
Organism: Gaiellaceae bacterium; assembly: GCA_035546715.1. GTDB lineage: Bacteria > Actinomycetota > Thermoleophilia > Gaiellales > Gaiellaceae > PALSA-600. The sequence continues at coordinate 10,255 of DASZWI010000093.1, forward strand.
GGAACTCGATGGTGTCGTCGTCGACGTCGACCCACCGGCCCGGCACCGCGGGCTCGATCGCCGGCCGGTCGGAGCCGAACGCCCGGGCGACCGGCTCGGAGAGCGTCAGCACGAGCGGGTTCGTGGGAGCGAGGTCGGCCGACTCGGCCGGTGCGACGAGCGCCTGGACTCCCCTCCCCGGCGGGAACCACGACACGCGCTCGGCCGGGCCGAGGGTCTCCCACGACCGCGGCGCGGCGCGCACGAGCAGCGTGCCCGCCGGGCGAGCGCGCGTGGCCTCGACGTCCGTCTCGATCGTCCGCCGAGGCTGGGCGTAGGTCCCGCGCGCGACCTGCGAGCCGTGCGCCACGGTCGCCCGGGCGACGGGCGTGTCGAAGCGCACGGTGACCGCATGCCCGGGTGCGATTCGCACGACGGGCGCCGAGACGTGCGCGGCGGGGGCGACCGCCGTCAGATGCACCTTCGCGGTCGTGCCCGCGGCCCAGCTCAGCCAGCCCGAGCGCCGGACCGTCACGACGACGTCGAGCGTGCTGCCGGCCTCCACCTTCCGCTGGGGCCAGATGCGCCGCTGCCGGCGCTCCACGGGGAGGGGAACGCCGTCGCTCGTCACCGACACGGACTCGAGCTTCACGCCGACGGGTGCGAGCTCGAGGTGCGCGAGGGCCGCCGGGTCGCCCGTCAGCGTCACGGGCTGCCAGAAGCGGGCGTACGCCGCCACGGCGGCGGCGCCGCAGGCGGCGAGCAGGACGAGCCCCGCGAGGTAGCGCAGCGGCCGGCGGCGGCGCTTGCGGCGCCACTCGGCGGTGGTGAGGCGCGGCGGCCGCGTCGGCGGCGGGGACACGGCGGTCACGAGGCGTTCTCCGGAGTCCGGCGGCGGCGGAGCACCCCGACGAGGCAGCCGAGCGCGAGCACGGCGGCGCCGCCGGCTGCGCCCGCGGCCAGACCGGTCGCGTCGCCCTTGGGGGACGTGGTCGGCGGCGGAACGGCGAGCAGGTGGGCGGGCAGGCGAAGCGGGTTCGACGGGATGAGCCGGACGTTGGGCAGCGCCTCGACCTCGGACGCGACGCCGCGGCGCAGACCGTGCAGCGCCAGGAGCTGCCGGTAGTCCGACAGCGCCCCGTCCCCGTGGCGGCGCTTGTCGGGGAGCGCGACCGGGAGCATGCGGGCGACGCGCCGCGGGTGCTGCCAGTGGGCGAGGTAGGTCGAGGGGTCGACGGCGCCGTCGTAGCCGAGGTAGAGCAGGGCGGCGGGATGGATCTCGAAGTGGAGGTGGTCGGGCGTGGTGAACGCGTCGCCGGTGTTGCCCACGAAGCCGAGGACCTGGCCGCGCTTCACGTGGGCGCCGTTCCGGGCGAGCTTGGTGTAGCCGGAGAGGTGCGCGTAGTAGAACTCGTTCCCGGCCTCGTCGCGGAGCCACAGGCGCCAGCCGCCGACGCCGTTCCAGCCGACGGCGAAGACGGTTCCGTCGGCGACCGCCACCACCGGCTGCCCGAGACGGGCGAACAGGTCGTCGCCGTGGTGCCAGCCGCCGGGCACGTCACTGCGCGCGCCGCCGTAGGAGTCGCCCCAGTCGACCTGCCCGTACACCGGGAAGTCGTAGAGCGGCTCGCCGAGCGGCGGCGTCGCCTTCAGCGGGCGGCTCGCCTTTGCCTTCTTCGGCCTCGCCCGGTGGCGCTTCGGGGCGGTCGCCTGCTTCCGGGGCGTCGTGGCCTTCGGCCCGCGGGTCGGCGCGTGCCTCGTCGTCGTCGGGGCGGTGGTCGTCGCGGGCGCGGTGGTCGTGCCCGCGGGCGGCGCAGGCGGCGGCGCCTCGGCGACCCGGTCGGCCGCGGCGTAGCCGATGAGCAGGGTCGTGCCGGCCGGGAGGCCCGCATGGGCAGCGGTGAGGCGGAGCTCGAGCGCCGAGGCCCACCAGCGGAGCGGCCGGCCGGCGCCGGCGTCGACCCGGCCCTGGACGCTCAGCACGCCCCAGGCGCCCACGGGCAGCGACTGGCCAGCCTCGGGCGAGGCCGGCCGGCCCTCGATGCGGAGACCGGTGACGGTCGTCCGCAGCGTCCAGCCCGAGCCGGGGGGAGCGGCGGCGGGGACGAGGTCGGCTTCCAGCGCCTGGCCGGAGACCGCGCCGGAGAGGACGCTCCAGGCGCCGGTCGTGAGGGCGGTGCCGCCGGGCGTCCCGGTCGCGTCCCGGCAGCCCGCGCCGCCGACCTGGATCTTCGACGCCGTCACGAGCCCCGCCGGGTCGGCGAACGTCTCCGCCTCCACACCGGTCTTCTCCGCGGCCGCGACCGACGGGCCGGCCGCCGCCGGAGCGCCGCCCGCGGGCGCCACGACGGCGAGCAGGCCGGCGCCGACGCAGGGCGGGGGGCCGTCGGTCGTGGTCGTGCCGACGGTTGTCGTCGCCGGGGTCGTGACGGTCGCCGTCGTCGCCGGGACCGTCGTGGCCGTCGTCGTCGTGCCGTCGTCGGCAGCGGCGACCGGCGCGTACGCGAACGCGGCGACGAGGGCGAGGACGAGCGCCGTCCTCGCGGGCGCGACCGATGGCAAACCCCGAACCATCTCCCGAAAAGGTACGCGAGGTCCGGGCGCTTCGAGGGAATCCATTTCGGGAATGCTGTCGACGTTTTTACGTGTGCCTTACCGCTGCGCAACTACCGTCTCACCGGATCCGGGGATAGTCCAGGCATGCACAGGCTGCTCGCCACAGCAGTCGCCGTCGGGGCGCTCGCCGTCGGCGCGTCCGCCGGAGCTGCGCCCGTGCCGCCGTTTCCGGACGTCGCGGGCTCGTGGTCGCACGCCGAGATCAACGTCCAGGTCGGACGCCAGCCGCACACGCTCGTCCTCGACCGCGGCGTGCTCACGCGCGTCTCGAGGGGACGGCTGCGCATCCGCGAGACGGACGGGAACGTCGTCGTCATGCCGGTCGCGAGGCGCGTCACCGTGACCAGCGCCGGCGGGCCGGTGCCGTTCTCGTTCCTGCGCGCGGGGTGGTCGATCGAGACGATGCGGATCGACGGGGGAGCCGCCGTGAGGATCAGGATCCTCTAGCCGTGGCCGCCGTTCTCCTCGTCGAGGACGAGCCGTCGGTTGGCGAGCTCGTCCGCACGTACCTCTCCCGCGACGGGTACTCGGTCGTCTGGGTGCGCTCGGGCGAGGACGCCCTCGTCGAGCTCGACCGGCGGCCCGTGCGCATCGTCGTGCTCGACATCGGGCTGCCCGGCAAGGACGGCTTCGACGTCTGTCGCGAGATCCGCATGCGCTCGAAGGTGCCCATCGTCATGCTCACCGCGCGCGACGAGGAGCCCGACCGCATCGTCGGCCTCGAGGTCGGCGCCGACGACTACATGACGAAGCCGTTCTCGCCGCGGGAGCTGGTGGCGCGGATCAAGGCCGTCCTCCGCCGCAGCGAGCCGGAGGACGAGCGCACGTCGCTGACGCTCGCCGGCGTGACGCTCGACCGCGAGTCGCACGACGTCACCGTCGACGGACGGCCGGTCGAGCTGACCGCCAAGGAGTTCGACCTCCTCGCCTTCTTCCTCGCCAACGCCGGGGTGGTCTGCTCCCGCGACCTGCTCCTCGACCGCGTGTGGGGCATGGAGTACCCGGGCGGGACGCGCACCGTCGACGTGCACGTCGCCCAGCTTCGCCGGAAGCTCGGCCGGCCGCAGCTCATCCGGACGCTGCGCGGGTCGGGGTACAAGGCCGTCGCCGCATGACGAGCCTGCGGGGCCGGCTGTTCGCGACGACGCTCGCGGCGGTCGCCCTGACGCTTGCGCTCACGCTCGCGCTCGGGGCGGTGCTGCTCGGCCGCCAGGTCGACCGGTCCCAGGCCTCGGTGCTGGCGCGCCGCGCGGACGACCTCGCGGCGCAGCGGCGCCACGACGTGACCTACGTCCGCGAGGACCGGACGACGGCACAGCTGCGGATCCTGATCCAGCCGCGCGCGAAGCTCGCGCAGTACGTCCCGGACACCTCCCGGTCGAGCGACGGCACGACGACCGTCGGCGGTCGCAAGGAGCTCTACTCGTACCGCACGCTGCCGCACCTCGGCCTGCTGGTGCTTCGGCCCGCGAGCGCCGGGTCGGCGGCGTGGGATCCGTTCCAGCGCGACCTGATCCTGTCGGCGATCGCCGGCGTCGTCTTCGCGGCGGCCCTCTCGTTCCTCGTCGCGCGGACGATCACCGGCCCGGTGCGGCGCGTCGCCGCCGCGACGCGCGCGCTCGCCGCGGACGAGCGCCACGAGCCGCTGCCGACGGGGGGCAGCGACGAGCTCGCGTCGCTCGCGCAGGCGTTCAACGAGATGGCCGAGCAGCTGCAGGCCTCCCGCGACGCCGAGCGGGCGTTCCTGCTCTCGGTGAGCCACGAGCTGAAGACGCCGCTCACGGCCATCCGCGGGTACGCCGAGGGTCTCGCCGACGGCGCGTTCGACCCCGACGAGGCGGCCGCGACCATCGCGCTCGAGGCGGGCCGGCTGGAGCGGCTCGTGCGCGACCTCCTCGACCTGGCCCGGATGAACCGGCACGAGTTCGCGGTGCGGCACGAGGCGGTCGACCTCGCGGAGGTCGCCCGGACCGCGATCGCCCGGCACGAGGCGCAGGCGCGCGACTTCGGCGTGACGCTGACGGCGGAGGCCGCGGAGTCGTGGGTCGAGGCCGACCACGACCGCGTCGTCCAGGTTGCGTCGAACCTGGTCGAGAACGCGCTGCGCGCGACGTCCGCGGGCGGCACGGTGACGGTGCGCGTCGAGCCGGGCCGCCTCCTGGTCGCGGACACCGGTCCCGGGATCGCCGCGGACGACGTCCCGCGCGCCTTCGAGCGCTTCTACCTCTACGACAAGGCGAGCAGGGACCGGCAGGTCGGCAGCGGGCTCGGCCTCGCGATCGTGCAGCAGCTGGCGAACGCGATGGGCGGCCGGGCCTGGGTCGAGACGGCCCCCGGCCGGGGCGCGACCTTCGGCGTCGAGCTGCCCGCCTGCGCCGCGCCGGCGCGGCTCGTTCCCCTCGCGTAGCTACGCGCGCAGGACGAGCTCGACGGTCGTCCCGCTCGGCCCGCTCGCGAGCGACAAGGCGCCGCCGATCGCCGCGGCGCGGTGGCGCATGCTCCGCAGTCCGAAGCCCGTGGTTGCTGCGGCCGGCTCGAAGCCGTGCCCGTCGTCGCGCACCGAGACCACGCGCCGGCGGCCCTGGCCGCTCACCGCCACCCAGGCGCGTGTGGCGCCGGCGTGCTTGCGCGCGTTGGCGAGCCCTTCCTGGACGATCCGGAAGACCTCGATCTGCTCGTCCGGGCCGAGGCGGACGGCCGGCTCGATCTCCAGCTCGACGTCGAGCGCGCCGTCGGCGGTGAGGACGTCGACGTAGCGGCGGAGGGCGGCGTCGAAGGGTGAGCGGCCCGCGGCGGACGAGAGCGCGAGCACGGCGTACCGCGCCTCGTCGCGCGCCGCGGTCGCCGCCTCGACGAGGCTCGGGACGACGTCGGCCGGGTCGGCGCCCTGCTCGAGCAGCGCCGCGTTGGCCGAGATCGCGAACAGGTACTGCGCGAGGCCGTCGTGGATGTCGCGGGCGACGCGGGCGCGCTCCTCGGCGACCGCCCGCCCGAACTCGGAGGCCTGGATGGCGCGCCACACGCCGACGAGCAGCACGCCGTAGGCGAGGACCTCGAGCGCGTCGCCCTGCGAGACGTCGCCGGGCCGGACGAGCGGCGTGAACACGAGGTGCAGCGACGAGAAGAGCATCAACGTCGAGCCGAGCGCCAGCCAGCGGTCGAGGTCCTCGCCGCGCGTCCGGTACCGGTCCGAGAAGCCGATCACGGCCAGCAGGTGCACGAGCCCCTGCACGGCGAGCGCTCCCATCAGGGGCGGCGGCACCGTGCCGCCGCTGTCGAGCTGCGGGAGCGTCGTGCCCAGCACGGCCGAGACCGCCCAGGCGGCGGCGAGCGCGGCCGCGCACGATCCCCCGAGCGCGACGAGCGCGGCGCCCGTCCGCCGCGTGCGGCCCCGGACGAGCGGCGCCGCCGCGATCGCGGCCCAGCCGGCGACGCGTCCGAGCACCGCGGCCCACGAATCCGGCCGGCGGGCGTCGCTGTGCGCGACCGCCGGGACGATCGTGAAGGCGAACCACGACGCGGCGGTGAGCAGCGCGCCGCCGCAGAGGAGCAGGTCGAACCGGCGGCCCTCGACGACGAACCGCGTCGCGGTGAGCAGCGCGATCAGGAGCCCGCCGAGCGCGAAGAGCGTTGCGAGCGCGAGCCGCAGCTCCGGCAGCTCCCACACGCTGCGCAGCGACGGGTACGTGAGGAAGAGCGCCAGCGCCGCGCCGAGCAGCGCGGTCAGGAGCGCCTGGCCCCAGAGGAACGTCTCGACCCGATCGCGGCGCATCGGACGGCTCTATCGGCAGAATCGGGGCCGCCCATGACCGTGCGCGTGCTCATCGTCGACGACCACCCGCTCACGCGCGACGCGCTGGCGCGCCTCCTCGCGGGGAGCGGGTTCGAGGTGGTCGGCGAGGCGACGGACGGCGAGGAGGCCGTGCGGCTGGCCGGCGAGCTCCGGCCGGGGCTGATCGTGCTCGACCTCGGTATGCCGGGCGTCGACGGCATCACGGCGCTCCCGCAGCTCCGGGCGGCGGCGCCGGACGCCGAGGTGGTCGTGCTGACCGCCTCGGAGGACGACGCGAGCCTGCTGGGCGCGATCCGCGGCGGCGCCGCCGGCTACCTGCTGAAGAGCGAGCCGCCGGAGCGCATCGTCGCGTTCCTGCAGGGGGCGGTGCGAGGCGAGACGGCGCTCTCCGGCCCGGTCGCGCGCCGCCTGCTCGACCAGGTCCGCGACGGCGGGGGCGCGCCGGCCGTGCCGGACAACGTCGCGCGGGCCCTGTCGGCTCGCGAGCTCGAGGTGCTGCTCCTCCTCGACCGGCACCTGTCGACCGAGGAGATCGCGGCGCGCCTGTTGATCTCCGAGCACACCGTCCGCTCGCACGTGAAGAGCCTGCTCGCCAAGCTCGGCGTCTCGTCGCGCCGCGAGGCGCTCGAGCGGCTCAACCGCTGAACCCCTCCAGTGCGGCGGCGACGAGGTCGGGCAGCGTGCGCAGGTTGTAGCCGCCTTCGAGGACGGCCGCCGTCCGCGGAGCGAGCGCGGCCGAGCGCCGCGCGAGCTCGCGAAAGCCGTCGGCGGTGACGCGCATCCCTGCGAGCGGGTCGTCGACATGGGCGTCGAAGCCGGCGGAGACGAGCACGAGATCGGGCTCGAACGCCCCCACCGCCCGCTCGACGGCTGCGAACGCCTGGAGATACTCCGCGTCGCCGCTGCCGGCCGGCAGCGGCAGGTTCAGCAGCGTCTCGCCCTGCGCGTCCGGGCCTCCGGTGCCCGGGTAGAACGGCCACTGGTGGAGCGAGGCGAAGAAGATCGTCGGGTCGGCGCCGACGACGTCCTGCGTCCCGTTGCCGTGGTGGACGTCCCAGTCGACGACGGCGACACGCTCGAGGCCGAGCTCGGCCTGCGCCCAGCGGGCCGCGACCGCGACCGAGTCGAAGAGGCAGAAGCCCATCGCGCGGGCGCGCTCGGCGTGGTGGCCCGGCGGCCGTGCCAGCGCGAAGCCGCCCCGGCGCACGGCCTCGATCGCGGCGCCGGCGGCGAGGAGCGCCGCCTCGAACGTGGTCTCGGTGACGAGCGTGTCGGGGTCGATCCAGCCGCGCGCCGTCCGGACCTGCTCGACGAGCTCGGGCGTGTGGCAGCGGAGGACGTCGTCGACGGTCGCGGGCGCACACGACGCGAACCCGGGGAACCGCTCCTGGAGGACGGCGAGCCGCCCCTGGGACTCGGGGTGCGACCCGGTCGGATGGAGGGTCGCGAAGGCGGGGTCGCTTACGAGCTCGATCGGCGGACCTGCTCCAGAATCTCGTCGAGGCCGCGGTCGCCCTGGACGCGTCCGACGAGGTAGCAGAGCAGCGGCGCGTTCGACCGCTCCCCGCTCGTGTGCGCCGCGATCTTGGCGATCTTCAGCAGCGCGTCCGCGTCGGCGTCGGACAGCTCGGCGTCGGAGCCGAGGGCGTCCATCGTCTGCCGCAGCCAGGCGTCCATGCGCCCGATCCTTCCACAAGCAGCCTGTCGTACACGTTCGTCACCGAACGCGCACGGAACTGCGACAACCCCTGCACATCGCCGCGGTCGCGCCGGCCACGTCCGGAGGCAGCCTCCGTCACGGATGTGTGACGGACAAGGCGGTTCGGACTACGCCCGTTCGGCGAGGCGGTTGGCGACGCCGTTCAGGCCGTTCTCGCGCGCCCAGGCCTCGGCTCTGCGCCAGTCGGGCGGCGTGGGCGCGAGCTTCGGGAGCGGGGCGGATGGGTCCATCGTGGCGATGCTGCGATAGAGCCGCAGGTCGTCGGCGATCGGCTCGAAGCGGCCCTCGGCGAGCGCCTGCTCGAGGCTGCCGTGGCGGCGGATGATGTCGGCCGCGGTCTTCGGGCCCACCTTCGGCGCGCCGGGGATCCGATCGGACGGGTCGCCGCGGAGCGCGATGAAGTCCGGCACCTGCTCCGGCTCGACGCCGTAGCGCTCGCGCACCTCGGTCGGGCCGATGCGGTTCAGCTCCGAGACGCCCTTGACCGGCTGGAGGATGGTGACCCGGTCGGAGGCGAGCTGGTACGCGTCGCGGTCCGACGTGACGACGAGCACCGGACCCTTCCAGGCGCCCGCCGCGGCGGCGAGGAAGTCGTCGGCCTCGTAGCCGCCGCCCTTCGCGACGGCGAAGCCGAAGGACGCGACCAGGTCGGGCAGCCGGTCGAGCTGCTCGACGATCGCGTCCTCGAACTCGCGGCCCGACTGGTAGGTCTCGAGCGCCTCGTGCCGGTAGGTGGCCACCTCGAGCGTGTCCCAGCCGACGAGGACGGCCTCGGGCTGCTCGGCGTCCCAGAGCGTCGTCAGGAAGCCGGCGAAGCCGACGAGGGCGTTGGCGGGCCGCTTGTCGGCGCCGCGGATCGACTTCGGCAGCGCGTGGTAGGCGCGGTGGGCGAGCGAGTCGCCGTCGATGGCGAGGAGGGTGCCGGTGCTCACAGCGACGCCTCGAGCTCGCCGATCGCCTCCATCAGGCGCTCGGTCGCCTTGCGGGCCGCTTCGGACATGTCCAGCCCGGCGAGGTCGTCGAGCGGGATCGGCGGGCCGTAGCGCACCGTCAGCCGGCCGAGCCGCGCGAGCTCGTTCGTGCCCTTGATGCCGGCGGGGACGAGCGGCACGCCCGCCTCGAGCGCGATCCGGGCCGCTCCCGTCTTCGCCGCCGCCGTCCACTTCTTGCGCAGGCCCTTCCGGCGGCGCGTCCCCTCCGGGAACATCGCGATCACGTGCCCGTCGCGCGCGAGCGAGACCGCGGTCGCGATCGCCTCGCGATCGGCCCGGCCGCGGTGCACCTTGAACGCGCCTGCGCTGCCGATGAACCAGCCGAGCGGCGGCCAGAACAGCTCCGACTTGGCCATGAAGCGCAGGAAGCGGTGCGGCCAGAGCGCCATCCCGAGCGGCCACGGGTCGAAGTTCGAGACGTGCCCGGCGGCCAGGACGTAGCCCCCGGAGGCCGGCAGGTGCTCCTTCCCGAGCACGCGGTAGCGGTACAGGAACCGGATCACGGGCCACGAGATCAGCCCGACGAGGAAGTAGGTGGCGCTGGGCCTGGGAGGACGTGTCACCGGGCGCGAGTATCGCGGACCAGCCACCCGGCGCTATCGTGGCGCGCTGACATGCCTGCCACCAAGAAGCTGGTGATCGTCGAGTCGCCTGCCAAGGCGAAGACGATCGCGGGCTATCTGGGCTCCGATTTCGTCGTCGAGTCCTCGATCGGTCACATCCGCGACCTCCCGAACAACGCCTCGGAGATCCCGGCGTCGGTCAAGGGCGAGTCGTGGGCGCGCCTCGGCGTGGACGTCGACAAGGACTTCGAGCCGCTCTACGTCGTCGACTCGCGCAAGAAGAAGGTCGTGTCCGACCTCAAGTCGAAGCTCGAGAACGCGGACGAGCTCCTGCTCGCGACGGACGAAGACCGCGAGGGCGAGGCGATCGCCTGGCACCTGCTCCAGCTCCTGAAGCCGTCCGTGCCGGTGCGGCGGATGGTCTTCCACGAGATCACCAAGCCGGCGATCCAGCGGGCGCTCGAGGACACGCGGGAGATCGACGACCGCCTCGTCGACGCCTACGAGACGCGGCGCATCCTCGACCGCCTCTACGGCTACGAGGTCTCGCCGGTGCTCTGGCGGAAGATCATGCAGGGGCTCTCCGCCGGGCGCGTCCAGTCGGTCGCGACGCGGCTCGTCGTCGAGCGCGAGCGCGAGCGGATGACCTTCGTCGCCGCGGACTACTGGGACCTCGTCGCGACGTTCGATCCGGGCGCGTTCACGGCGCGGCTCGCGTCGGTCGACGGCAAGCGGGTCGCGCAGGGCCGCGACTTCGGCCGCGACGGGACGCTCCGGAGCGCCGACGCCGTCCAGCTCGCCGAAGCCGACGCGCGCGATCTCGCCGAGCGGCTCGAGGGCGCCGACTTCACGGTCGCCTCGGTCGACGAGAAGCCGTACACGCGCCGCCCGGCGCCGCCGTTCATGACGTCGACGCTGCAGCAGGAGGCGAGCCGCAAGCTCCGGCTCAGCTCCCAGCAGACGATGCGGATCGCCCAGCGGCTCTACGAGAACGGCTACATCACCTACATGAGGACCGACTCGACGACGCTGAGCGAGACGGCCCTCACGGCGGCCCGCGACCAGGCGCGCGAGCTCTACGGCCCCGAGGTCGTGCCGGACGCGCCGCGCCGCTACGAGCGCAAGGTGAAGAACGCGCAGGAGGCGCACGAGGCGAT
>DASZWI010000094.1:0-17572 GCA_035546715.1 Gaiellaceae bacterium
CGCCGAGCGGGACGCGCTCTGGGACGAGCTGCGCGCCGGGCGCATCGACTTCGTCGCCAGCGACCACTCGCCGGCGCCGCCGTCGATGAAGCAGGGAGACGACGCGTTCGCCGCGTGGGGCGGCATCTCGGGCTGCCAGTCGCTGCTCGCGTCGCTCCTGGGTCGACTGCCGGCCGGCGACGTCGCTCGCCTGACCGCCGGCGCCCCCGCGGAGCGTCTCCGGCTGCCGGGCAAGGGCCGCATCGAGCCGGGCGCCGACGCCGACCTGGCGCTGGTCCGGCTCGGCGACGTCGAGCTGACCGCGCCGGAGCTCGAGGACCGCCACCGGCACAACCCGTACGTCGGGCGGATGTTCGGCGGCCGGACCGAGCGAACCCTCCTCCGCGGCGAGGACGCCAAGCAGCCGGGAGGCCGCCTCGTCCGCCCGGCCCGCTGATCCACAGCCCGGCCCTTCGCAGACGCGTCCGCGAGGGCCAGTTCCGTGGTCAGACCAGGGTCACAGAAGCGTGACGAACGATCCACAGCTCCAGGGACCGGCTTGGTTGTGCGGAATCCCGTCTTCCGCGGACGCGTCCGCGAGGGCCGATTTCCTGGTCAGACCAGGGTTACAGGAGTGTCACGGACGATCCACAGCGCCTGGCGGGACGTGTCCGCACGGCCCTCAGGAGAACGTGACGAGCGGGCCCTCGTAGGCTGCGGCGCCGGCGGCGCACGCCTTGCGCGCGGCCGGCGTGCCGAGGTGGGGGCAGTTGCGGCGGCCGAAGCGGCCGTTCGTGACGACGTTCAGCGACTTGCCGAGCCACCAGTAGCAGCCGAACTGCGCGGCCCGGGCGAACGCCGCGCAGTCCGAGATGAGGCCGACGCGCGACGAGCGCGGGGAGAGGGCGACGCCCGGGACCCGCACGCCCCGCGCGCACGCGACGGCGAGCGCCGCCGGCACGCGCGCACAGGTCGCCATCTGCTCGAAGGGGTCGCTCGACCGGATCACCGACGCGCCGGTGATGCACGCCCTCTCCTGCACGCCGCGCAGGCCGCGGCAGAGCGCGAGCATCGCCGCGGCGGTGTCGACCGGCTTTTTCGGCGGCCGCTCGAGGAACGCGCGGTACCAGCACGCGCGCGCGAAGTCGCCGCGGTAGCGGCCGCACAGCGCGCGCGGCGACGTCGTCATGTCGGAGTGCTGCTTCGTGTTGTCGAGGCCGTCGACCGCGATCCAGTAGTCGTGGAACACGCCCTGCGCGCAGTCGACGGCGTCCGCGCGGCCGAGCAGCTTGCAGGACGCGACCGAGGGGAGCGGGAAGTCGAGGTAGATCCGCGCATACGCGTGCCCGAGACCGTGGACGCAGCTGTAGCGCTCGTACCGCGTGGTCGCCTTCGCGCACTCCGCCGCGGCGCCCTTCGGGCCGAGCTTCTGGATCTGGGGCCCGAGGGTGATCAGCATCCCGTGCGCGAAGCCAGCCGAGCAGCCGGGGTCGTTCGTCTTCGGCAGGTAGTCGAGGAGGTTCTCGAGCGTCACGTGCTCCGCCGCCGCGTACCGCCGCCCGACGGTGTGCATGAGGATGTGGCAGTTGTTCGCGAGCCACCCGTTCGTCGTGTGGACGTACGTGTCGATCTTCGGCAGCTCGTCCGCCGGGTCGTTCGTCCGCTCGACGAGCTGGAGCAGGCTCTTCTCGAGGCAGGCGCGGTAGCGCGAGACCGGCGACGCCTGGACTGCGCACGCGGTGACCGCCCTGGCTTCCTGGACGTGCGGGCCGTAGCCGAACTGCGGGCCGCCGATGCCGCCTCCGCCGGCTGCGGCGCCGGGCAGGGCGAGCGCGACGACCGCCGCGACGGCGAGAAGCGGGCGGCGCATCGCGTCCAAGGTAGCGCCGTCCGGCGCGGGCGGGCTACCCGCGCAGCGCGTCGTCGACCGTGTCGTGCACCGGCAGGTGCCGGGCGAGCCCGCTCACCTCGAGCGCGCGCCGCGTCTCGATCTGCGGCGAGGCGAGCGCGAGGCGGTCCTTGCCCAGCTTCGAGCGCGCCTCGATGAGGACGCCGAGCGCCGTCGAGTCGACGAACTCGACCTGCGACATGTCGACGACGACGCGGCCCGGATCGCCGGCGATCGCGTCCGCGAGGCCGGCGCGGACCTGGTCGGCGTTGTAGAGATCCAGCTCGCCGCCGAGCTGCACCACGGTGCCGTTCTCCCTGCGATCGATGGCGAGCACGGGGTGCTCGCGATTCGGTGCGTCCTCGGCCACGCCTCTCCTCCGTCGTCCCGTCCTGGGCAACGCTATCGGTTCGGCGCCAGGCGCGAAAAGCGGCCACCTCCGGGCCCGCGAGTATGATCGGACGAGGATGATCGGACGGCTCCAACGCTGCCGAAGGCACGCAGCGTTCGCGCTGCTGGCGATCTTCGCCGAGGTCGCCGGGCGCAGCCTGACCGCACGCGTCGACGGGCTGTTCCACGTCACGCCCATGGCCCGGACGACCGCCGACTACTACCCGGTGCTGCTCGTCGCGGTGAAGATCCTCGGCGCCCTCGCGCTGGCCTGGGCGCTCGCGCGACTCGTCCGCGCCTGGGGCGCCGCCGACGCCGGCAACCGGCTGCTGGTCGCGGTCGGCCACCGCCCGGAGCGCCGCCGGCCACGGCTGCGGCCGTCGCTGTCACCGCGGGTCTGGCTCCTGTCGTTCGCGACCACCTCGCTCGCCTACCTCGTCCAGACCGACGGTGAGGGGATCGCCGACGGACGCTGGCCCGTCCTCGCGCCGTGGCTGCACACGTACGCGCTGCCGGTGTTCGCCGTGCTCTCGGTGCTCGTCGCGCTCGCGTGGAGCGTCCTCCACTGGGTGCGCGCGGTCGAGGAGTACGCGGTGCGCACGCTCGACCGCGTGCGCGAGATCCTCGGCGCCGCCTGCGAGCGCACCGCCCGCTGGCTGCTTCCGGTCGACGACCACGGTCCCCGCCGCCGCTTCGGCCTCGCCTTCGAGTCCCGCCCGCCCCCGCTGACGGCCTGAGCCGCGCGCTCCGCCCGGAGCCCGCGGTCGTCGTAGCCGTCGAATCCTGGGAGGGTGGAATGAACACGAACTACGTCGAGAGCGTGCCGTTCGAGCGGGTCGGGCACCGCAACGTCCGCGCGACCGTCGTCTCTCTGCTCGGGCCCGTCACGGTCACCGCCGGGCTGATCTGGGCGATCCTGCAGCCGTACCGTCTCACGCTGCTCCATCCGCACGGGCAGGGCTTCTGGTGGCTCGTCGTCGAGCCGCCGCTGCTCGTGGCGGCCGCCGGCCTCTTCTTCGCGCTCGTCGTCGCGCGGCCGCTGGTCGCCGACCTCGCGCGGCACGACCTGGAAGGCGCCGGTGGAACCGCACGCTGAGATGGTCCACTGGCTGTTCGCCACGGGCCTGCTGCTGCTCGGCCTCTGCCTCGCCTGCGAGGCGGTCGTCGGCACCGAGGTCTGGCGGATGCGGAAGTGGCGCGCGTACCTCTGGCCGGGGCTCGCCTTCGGCCTGGGCGTCCTCATGTGGCCGGTGATGGCCTTCTACACCAACTCCGCGATCCACATGTACGCCCACGGCTCGTGGGCCGAGGTGATGATGCTCGCCGGCGGGGCCGAGCTCGGGCTCGTGTCGGGCCGGCTCACCTCGCCGCTGTGGCGCCTCGCGATGCCGCTCGCCTTCGTCGTCGGCGGCACGGCCTTCATCCTCCACGAGCAGAACGCCTGGTTCTTCGCCCGGTCGGCGTTCCTGCACCACCTGATCGGCTGGACGCTGATCGTCACGGCGATCTTCCCGCTCGGGCTCGCGTTCCGCCGCCGGTCGATCGTGCTCCAGTCCGGCTTCGCGCTCACCTTCGTCGTGCTGGCGGTGATGCTCTATTGCGACCGCGACCTCGCGCCCGTCTTCGGGCACCTGTCGCCGCTGGCGGGGACGCCCCACCGATGAGACGGATCGCGCTCGTCGCCGTCGCCGCGCTGGCGTTCCCCGCCGCCGCGTTCGCGCACGCGTCCCTGCGGTCGACGACGCCCCACTTCGGGCGCGAGCTGAAGACGAGCCCGCCGCAGATCGTCCTCCACTTCGACCAGCGGGTGACCGTGCTGCCCGGCGCGATCAAGGTGCTCGACGCGAACGGTCGCGAGTTCGCCGGCCCGACCCGCGTGAACGGCCAGGACGTCAGCGCGCCGGTGCGCACGCTCCCGAGAGGGGGCTACACGGTGCGCTGGCAGGCCATCTCGTCGGACTCGCACGTCGTCTCGGGGGTCTGGACGTTCGGCGTCCGCGTCCCGGCGCCCGCCGTGGGCGACGCCTACGGCGCGGGCGGCCCCACGACCGCGGAGCACGTCGTCCGCTGGCTCTGGTTCGTCGGCATGGCGATCGCCATCGGCGCGCTCGGGCTGCGCCTCATCTGCCTGCGCGGGCTCGAGGTGCCGCTCGAGCTGCAGCGCCGGCTCGCGGCTGTCGCCGGGCTCGGCGTGATCGTCGCCATCCAGGCGGGCATCGCCGCGTTCTCGCTGCGGTCGGAGGACGCCCTCCAGCTTCCGCTCTCGCGCTTCTTCTACGGCGACCTGTCGCCGATCGGCGCGACGCCGTTCGGGCACGCGTTCGTCGCGATGACGCTCGGCTTCGCGGCGGTGCTCGCGCTCGTCTACCTCTCGTGGCTGACCGACCGGCTCGTGTTCCAGGTGCCTGCGTTCCTCCTGGCCGTCGGCTTCGCCGGCGGGCTGTCGCTCTCCGGCCACGACGCGGTCGACCCGGGCTCGAGCCGGCTGAGCGAGCTCGCGGACTGGGTCCACCTCGCTGCGGCCTCGCTCTGGATCGGTGGGCTGGCGACGCTCGTCTTCGTCGTCTGGTTCGCCGCACCGGAGCTCCGCCGCCAGGCGTTCCTGCGCTTCTCGCGCCTCGCCACGGCGCTCATCGGGCTCGTGCTCGGCGCGGGCACGTATCTCGCGTTCGTGCGCCTGCCGCACCTGCACGACCTCTGGACGCAGCGGTACGGCGTGATCCTCCTGATCAAGATCGGGCTCGTCTGCCTCGCGCTCGGCTGGGGCGCGTTCCATCACTTCGTCGTGCGACCGCGGCTCGCCGCCGCCGACGGCGGCTTCCTGACGCGCGTCGGCCGGAGCCTCGCAGGCGAGAGCCTCGTCGGCGTCGCCGTCCTGCTCGTGGCGGCGATCCTCGTCGACTCCCGCCCGCCGGTCCAGCCCGCGAAGAGCGGCCCGACGGTCGCGGCGGTGCGCACGCCGTGACGGCGCCGCCGGCTGCGCGGTGACGGCTCCGACGGTGAGATGATCCGGCCATGGAGCTGCTCGACTACCGCGATCGCTTCCCGATCCTCGAATCGACGACGTACCTGATCAACCACTCGCTCGGCGCGATGCCGGCCGAGGCGCGGCGCCGGCTCGACCGCTATGCCGACGAGTGGGCGACCCGCGGCGCGCGGGCGTGGAAGGAGGGATGGTGGGACACCGCCACCTCCGTCGGCGACCTCGTCGGGTCGATCGTCGGCGCGCCGCCCGGGACGACGGTCATGCACCAGAACGTGACCGTCGCGGAGGCGCTCGTCCTCTCGGCGCTCGACTTCCGTCCGCCGCGCAACCGGATCGTCTACGAGGCGGGCCTGTTCCCGTCGGTGCGCTACGTCGAGCAGGCCTGGACGCGCTTCGGAGCCGAGGTGGTCGTCGCCGAGGACGGCGACGCGGTGATCGACGCGATCGACGAGCGGACCCTCCTCGTCCCGATCTCGCACGTGCTCTTCAAGACCGGCGAGATCCAGCCGGTGGAGGGGATCGTGGCGCGGGCGCACGAGATGGGGGCGATGGTCTGCCTCGACTGCTACCAGTCGGCCGGCGTCGTCCCCCTCGACGTGGCGGCGCTCGGCGTCGAGTTCGCGACGGGCGGGTCGGTGAAGTGGCTGTGCGGCGGGCCCGGCGCAGGCTGGCTCTACGTCCGCCCCGACGTCGCCGAGCGGCTCCAGCCGGCGTTCGCCGGGTGGCAGGCGCACGTGCAGCCCTTCGCGTTCGAGCCGGAGATGACCCTGGCGAGCGGAGCGGCGCGCTTCCTCACCGGCACGCCCAACGTGCCCGCGAACTACGCGGCGAGCGCCGGGTACGAGATCGTCGCGGAGATCGGCGTCGACCGGATCCGCGCGAACTCGCTCCGGCTCACCGAGCTCCTGATCGGCCTGATCGACGACGCGGGGTTCGAGCTCACCTCACCGCGCGAGCCCGAGCGTCGCGGCGGCTCGGTCGTCTTCCGGGTGCCGGACTTCGTCGCCGTCCAGCAAGAGCTCGCCGCGCGGGAGATCATCTGCGACTCGCGCCCGGAGTCGGGCCTCCGCTTCGGGCCGCACTTCTTCACCACCGACGACGAGCTTCGCTTCGCGGTCGAGCAGGTCGTCGACATCCTCGAGTCGGGCGCGCACCGCGCCCGGGTCGGCGTCGCCGCCGGCTACTGATGGCGGGCGCCGTGCCGTCCGCCGCGGTCGCGACGGCCGACGTCGCGTCTGCGCTCGGCTAGCGTCCCGCGAGGAGCTCGAGCAGGCGGGCGGCGTGCGCCGGCGCGGTCGGCTCGTCCTCGTGGCGGAAGTAGACCCACGCGGGCGCGCGCAGCCTGCCGGCGAGCTCGACGAGGTCGTCCTCGGCGTACGGCGGCTCGCGCATCCTGATGTAGCGGAACGGCCCGGCGTCGAAGTCGTTGACCCGGACGAGGCCGTCGACCTCGTCCCAGCTCGGGTCGCGGGTGTCCCAGACGACCTGGACGCCGTCCGGGACGGAGCCGGAGACGAACGAGACCGCGCCGTCGTCGCGCGGCGACTCGACGACGATCCGCACCGGGCCGAGCCGGTCGCCGAGCGCCGTCGCCCGCTCGAGGAAGCCGGTGACGCGGTCGAGCCGGGTGAGCGGCATCTTCACCGCGAAGGTGAAGCCGTCCGGCACGGCCTCCGCCCAGCGCCGGAACTGGTCCTCGCCGGGCAGGCGGTAGCCGGTCACGTTCAGCTCGACGGTGTCGAAGCGCTGCGCGTAGAAGGAGAGGAAGTCGGACGGCTGCAGGTCGGCCGGGTAGAAGCCCGGCCGCCAGCTCGGGTACGACCAGCCCGAGCTCCCGACGTGGATGCCTCCGCTCATCGACGCGACGCTACCTGGGAGCCGTCCGGCACGATGACTAAGGTCCCGTACCCATGGCCGTGAGCGAGCTCGAGATGTCACCCGCCACCGACTCGATCGAGGTTCTCGACCACGGCTTCGTGCGGCTGGACGGAGCGCTGGCCGACGACCTCTCGGTCGTCAACGCCGCGCGCGTCTCGTTCGCCCGGCGCAAGACGGAGATGGACGAGTCCGACGAGGGCCTGATCCGGTTCCTGATGCGCGACCGCCACGGCTCGCCGTTCGAGCACAACGCGTTCCGCTTCCACGTCCGCTGCCCGATCTTCGTCGCGCGCGAGTGGTTCCGGCACCGCATCGGCTCCTTCAACGAGTTCAGCATGCGCTACGCCAAGGCGACCGACGACTTCTACGTCCCGGACGCCGCCGACGTCCGCAGCCAGGTCGGCAAGCCCGGCGCCTACCGGTTCGAGCAGGTCGAGCCCGGGCTCGCGGAGGAGGCGCGGGCGGCGCTCGAGGCCTCGTACGAGGCGGCGTACGCCACCTACACGCGGCTCATCGAGGCCGGCGTCGCGCGCGAGCTGGCGCGGTGCGTGCTCCCGATGGGCGCGTACACCCAGTTCTACTGGACGGTGAACGCCCGCGCCCTGATGAACTTCGTCTCCCTGCGGAACTCGGAGTTTGCGCAGCTCGAGATCCGGCGATACGCCGAGGCAGTCGAAGGGCTGTTCGCCGAGCGGATGCCGGTCACGCATGCGGCATTCGTCGCGAACGATCGCACCGCTCCCTGAGGCAACTCTTAGCCGGGCTTAAAGCCCTGGGGGTTGACCTCTTAACACGCTTGTAACAGACTGTCACTAAGTTATCCCGTGCCGAAGGAATAGGGCGACCGGTGCAGGCGTTTTGAATGAGTGACGGACGCCGCGCAACCAAACCGCGCACCCGTCGTCCTACGAACGAAAGACCGAAGGAGTCTCTTGACGACCGATACCCGTATGACTGCGGCCGTGACCGATGCGCTCGACGCGCTGCTGGCTCTGCGTGAGGACAACCACGCGCTGACGTCGGCCGACGTCGCCGACGCAGCGATCGCGCACGATCTCGACGAGCAGGAGGTCGAGGCGCTGACCGCTGAGCTCGAGGCTCAGGGGATCGCGCCGGAGGCCGAGGAGGAGGACGAGCCGGAGCTCAACCTTTCCGTGGGCGAGAGCCTGTACACGACGGACTCGTTCCAGATGTTCCTGAACGAGGCCGGCCGCTATCCGCTCCTGACCGCTGCCGAGGAGGTCGAGCTCGCCAAGCGCATCGAGAAGGGCGACATGGCCGCCAAGGAGCGCATGATCAACTGCAACCTCCGCCTCGTCGTCTCGATCGCGAAGCGGTACCAGACGCAGGGCATCACCCTGGGCGACCTCGTCCAGGAGGGCGTCCTCGGCCTGATCCGCGCGACCGAGAAGTTCGACTGGCGCAAGGGGTTCAAGTTCTCGACCTACGCGACCTGGTGGATCCGCCAGGCGGTGCAGCGTGGTGTCGCCAACAAGGCGCGCACGATCCGCATCCCGGTGCACGTGGTGGAGCGCGAGCAGAAGGTGAGCCGCGCCCGCCGCGAGCTGGTCGCGAAGCTCGAGCGCGAGCCGTCGCCCGAGGAGATCTCGGAGCACTCGCGCCTGCCGATCGCGCACGTCCACGAGGTGCTCGCCGCCGCGCGCGCGGTCGCCTCGACGGACATGCCGGTCGGCGACGACGGCGACGCCTCGTTCGGTGACCTGATCGCCGGCACCGGCCCGTCGACCGAGGAGGAGGCGTCGACCTCGCTCCGCGACCTGGCGGTGCGCCAGGCGGTCGCGAACCTGCCGGATCGCGAGCGCGAGGTGGTCGAGCTCCGCTTCGGCCTGGTCGGCGACGGCCCCGCCTCGCTCGAGGCGATCGGCAAGCAGCTGGGCCTGACGCGCGAGCGCGTCCGCCAGATCGAGACGGAAGCGCTCCGCCGGCTGGCGCAGAACGAAGACCTCGCCGACGCGGCGTAGTTCCAGCCGCGCGAGCGACGACTGCCGAGCCCGGTCTCCCGAAGGGAGGCCGGGCTCACGCGTTTCAGGCCCAACCTGGGTCAGACCCGGGTCTGACCCTGCCGGTCGGCCCGGCACCACCGCCCGGTCCGCAGGGAGCACCCTCCGGAGCAGGGGTTTCCCGGTTCGGACCGGCAAACCAGGGTCAGACCCGGGTCTGACCCTGCCGGTCGCGGTGGGCCCTGGCGCGCGGCCTGGATGGGCGGCCCGGAGGGGCCCGGTCGACGGGCTCGGTCGTCGGGCCGGGTCGCGGGCGCGTCGCCCGGCCAGGTCGCTGGGCTAGGCCGCCGGGCTACGTCGCCGGGCTACGTCGCCGGGCTACGTCGTCATGACGACGGTGCCCGGGTCGCGGTGGCCCGGGACCGACGCGGTGACGACCCAGCCGTCGAAGCGCTTGAGGGTGTAGGGCACCGTGAGCTCGACGGTCGCGTGGCCGCCGCGGACGCGGAAGCCGCCGCACGGTGCGATCGCCTTGCCGTTCCGCGTGAGCCAGAGCTCGTAGTACGAGGCGGGGTTCGACTGCTTCGGCAGGCCGCTGACCGAGATCAGCATCGGCCAGTTGCCGACCGAGTCGCGGTTCGCGATCCGGATCGAGGCGGTCGACCCGCTCGCCGTGCCGACGCCGTGCATCGGCACGACGCGGACGGCGTCGAACGACGCCTCCTTCGCCTTCGAGTGGCCGAGCAGGAAGCCGCCGCCGAAGACGACCGCCGCCGCGGCCGCGGCGACCAGCGCGTACGCACGCATCCGGCGGCCCGCCGTGCGCGGGAACGGGATCACCTCGGCGCTCGTCTGCGGGCGCTCGGTGGGCGGATGCTCGAGGCTCGGCGGCAGCTCGGCGGGCGGGCCCGCCTGCAGCAGCAGCTCGTGGACGCGGCGCAGGCGCGCCTCCTCGTCCGGGTCGAGATCGCTCGTGTCGACGAGGTCGTCGAAGTGCTTCATGCGAAGTCCTCTCCCAGAAGATCCGCCAGGTGCGAGAGCCCCGCACGGGTCCGCGTCTTCACGGTACCGAGCGGGATGCCGAGGAACTCGGCCACCTCGCTCTGCGACAGGCCGCTCCAGTAGGCGAGCGCGAGCACCTCGCGCTCGCGCTCGGGCAGCTCCTCGAGCGCGCTGTGCACGCGCCAGGACACCCAGCTCTGCTCCGCCCGGTCGGGCGGCCCCGGATCCAGGTCGGCCTCGTCCGGGATGTCCGCCGGCAGGTCGCCGCGCGCCCGGCTGCGGTCGACGATCGCGTTCCGCGCGACCGCGAACAGCCACGACGCGCCCGCGCCGCGCTCCGGCCGGTACGACTTGGCCGACCGCCAGATCGAGGCGAACGTCTCCTGGACGGCGTCCTCCGCGCGGCCGCGGTCGCCGAGCCGGCGCAGCGCCAGCCCGAAGACGGCGCGCGCGTACCGCCGGTACAGATCCTCGAAGGCGAGGCGATCGCCGTTCGCGGTCCGCAGGATCAGGTCGCCGTCACCGTCCACGGGCGCAATCGTACGGAGTGGGATCGCCACAGCCACGTCCATCCATACGTCGCGGCACGGTTGTCGGTTTGCCGCACACTTCCCGCAGCCGTGGACGCCGACGACCTGATGCGGACGATCGGCGCGGCGTACCCGTCGCGCACGCCACGGTCGGACCTCTCCGCCGTCGACGAGCTGAGGGCCGCCGCGGCGATCGAGTCGCCCGAGCGCACCGTGGTCGTCGTGGGCACGAACGGCAAGACGAGCACGGCCGTCTACCTCGGTCGGCTGCTCCACGCCGCGGGCCGGCGGGCCGGCGTGACCGTCTCCCCGCACCTGCGCCGCTGGGGCGAACGCGTGCAGATCGACGGCGAGCCGGTCGCCGACGCGGAGCTCGCGGCCGCGGTCGCCGACCTGCACGTCCTCGCCGCCCGGCTGCCCGGGCGTGAGGCGCTGCGGTTCTTCGACCTCGTCACGCTCGCCGCCGCGCGCGTCTTCGCGGCGGCCGGCGTGGACGCGGCGGTCTTCGAGGCCGGCATCGGCGGCCGCCTCGACGCGACCAGGACGCTTCGCGCCCCCACCGTCGTCCTCACCGGCATCGGCCTCGACCACACGGAGCTGCTCGGCCCCAGCGAGGAGGCCATCCTCCGCGACAAGCTCGCCGTGGCCCCGCGCGGGGCGCGCGTCGTCCTGCCCGAGCTGCCGGCCGAGCTGGAGGCGGTCGCCCGCGAGATCGCCGCCGCCGGGCAGCTCGACCTCGCGGTCGTCGAGACGCACGCCGACTGGCGTCTCACCGCCGCTCGCCTCGCGGCGACCGCGGCCGGCTCGAGCGCCGAGATCGACCTCGACGTGCCCGGTCGTCTCGAGCGCCACGTCCTCGACGGTGTGCGGGTGCTCCTCGACGCCGCCCACAACCCGCAGGGCTGGGCCGCGCTGGCGGCGCTCGTCGACGAGCCGTTCGTCGCCGTCGTCTCGATCGGCGCCGACCGTCCGCCCGAGGAGCTGCGCCCGGCGCTCGCCCGCGCGGTCGGCGTGTTCGCGACCACCGCCTGGGCCGAGCGGTCGCTGCCCGCGGCCGTGCTCGCCGCCGCGATCGGCGCGGAGACGGTCGAGGACCCGGTCGCAGCCACGCAGCTCGGACTCGAGCGCGCGCGCGCGACCGGGCTCCCGCTCGTCGTCTTCGGGTCGACCTACCTCCTACGCCACGCGTACGAGGCGCTGGGGCTGTAGCGCCCCCGTCTCCTAGCGGCCCTGTGCCGCCTCGAAGCGCCGGCCGACCTCGTCCCAGTTCACGACGTCCCACCAGGCCGCGAGGTAGTCGGGGCGGCGGTTCTGGTACTTGAGGTAGTAGGCGTGCTCCCAGACGTCGATGCCGAGCAGCGGCACCCTGTCGTCCATCAGCGGGCTGTCCTGGTTCGGCGTCGACACGACCGCGAGGCCGGTGCCGTCCCAGACGAGCCACGTCCAGCCCGAGCCGAACCGCTTCACGCCCGCGTCGTTGATCTGCGCCTTGAGCTGGTCCGGGTCGCCGAACGTGTCCTCGATCGCCTGCGCGAGCGCGCCCGAGGGCTCGCCGCCGCCCCCGGGGGTCATGATCGTCCAGAAGAGCGAATGGTTGGCGTGTCCGCCGCCGTTGTTGCGCACCGCCGTGCGCTTGTCCTCCGGGAGCTCGTCCAGGAGGGCGAGGACCTGCTCGATCGGCCGGCCGTCCCACTCGGTCCCGTCGAGCGCCTTGTTCAGGTTGTCGACGTAGGCCTGGTGGTGCTTGCCGTGGTGGATCTCCATCGTCTTCGCGTCGATGGTCGGCTCGAGGGCGCCGGTGTCGTAGGGAAGCTGGGGAAGCTCGTAGGGCACGGTGTCGTCTCCTTCGAATAGGGCCTCGACCTTGAGGATATGCTCCGCGCGGCCCCCGAGAGCGATCGACCTGAGCCAAGGAGAGGACATGGCGCTTGCCTACAACCACGAGGAGATCCAGCCCCGCGAGCTGAAGCCCGCCGTCCTCGAGCTCGAGGGGATCTCCCGCGAGACGATCGAGGCCCACTACAAGCTGTACCAGGGCTACGTCGCGAAGCGGAACGAGATCCTCGGCAAGCTCGCCGACGTCGACCTGAGCACCGCGAACCAGACGTACTCGGAGCTCCGCGCGCTGAAGGTCGACCTGACCTTCGCGATCGGCGGCATCAAGAACCACGAGATCTACTTCGAGCACCTCGGCGGCACCGGCGGCGATCCCGGCGGGGTTTTCGGCAGCCTCGTCAAGCGCGACTTCGGCTCGGTCGCCGCCTGGAAGGCCGACTTGAAGGCGACGGGGCTCGGCGGCCGCGGCTGGGCGTGGACGGCCTACGACTGGGACGAGGGCCGGCTGTTCAACTACATCGGCGACGCGCAGAACACGTTCCCGGTGTGGAACGCGACCCCGCTCGTCGCGCTCGACGTCTACGAGCACGCGTACTTCCTGGACTTCGCGACCGACCGCGCCTCCTACATCGACGCGTTCCTGAACAACCTGGACTACGACGTCGTGAACGACTGGGCGCAGCGGTACGGAATCCGGGCCTGAGGCCGGATACCCTGCGGGCGTGACGTTCGCCGCCCTCGTCCTCTTCGGGTACCTCCTGGGCTCGTGCCCGTGGGGGTACTGGCTCGTGCGGCTGTTCGAGCACGAGGACATCCGCGCCGCCGGGTCGGGGAACATCGGCGCGACGAACGTGTGGCGGACGTACGGGCGCTCGCTCGGGCTGCCCGTCGTGCTGCTCGACGTCCTGAAGGGCTTCGTCCCCGCGCTCCTCGGCCTGCTGCTCGTCTCGCACCTCTGCGGCATCGTCGCCGGGGCCGCGGCGATGGCCGGCCACTGGCGCCCGCTGTTCCTCCGCTTCGCGAAGGGCGGGAAGATGGTCGCGACCTGCGGCGGCGTCTTCTTCGGCGTCGCGATCTGGGTCGCGCTCACGGCCGCGGCGGCCTGGCTCGTCGTCTTCCTCGGCCTCCGCTACTCGTCGGTGGCGTCGATCGTCGCCGGCCTCGCGTTGCCGATCGCGGCCGCCGCGTACGGCTACCCTCCGTCCGTGATCGTCTTCGCGGCGGCGGCCGGGGCCGCGATCCTCTTCCTGCACCGGGCGAATCTCCGTCGCCTGCGGGCCGGCACCGAGAGTCGGTTCCATTTCCGGCGGACTGCACGTGCGTAGGCTCGTCCTCGTCGCCGCGTTCGCGGTCGCGCTCTGGGCCGGGGTCGGCCTCGCGGCCGCACCGCGCGCGCTCGCGGCCACCTGGTGCGGCGCGGGCGAGACGTCGACCGACCTGCCGGACCTCGCTACGGGCCCGCAGGTGCACGCGGTCGTGGTCGCGCCGGCCGACGGGGCGGACGACTTCGCGGCGCTCTCCGGCCAGATGGCCACCGACATCGCGTCGATCGACGCGTGGTGGCAGGGCCAGGACCCGACGCGCATCCTCCGCTTCGACCAGGCCGCCTTCCCGACCTGTACGGCGCCCGACATCTCGTTCGTGCGCCTCCCGCAGCCGGCCTCCAGCCTCACGAACGCGGACACCGCGCTCGACACGATCATCTCCGACCTGACGGCGGTGGGGCTGGCGAACCCGTACAAGATCTACCTCGTCTACTACGACGGCCCGTCCGTCGAGTCGGGCGTCTGCGGCACCGGCGGCGGCAGGTTCGATCAGGGCCCGGGCTGGGCGACGGTGTGGCTGCAGGGCTGCCCCGGCGTCCCGCTCGACAGCGTCGCGGCGCACGAGATCCTGCACGCGCTCGGCGCGCTGCCGGCCGGGGCCCCGCACGCGTGCGCGGCCGAGCAGGGCGGCGCCGCACACCCGTGCGACAGCACCCAGGACGTCCTCTACCCCTACGCGAGCGGCGCGCCGCTGTCGCAGCTGCTGCTCGACGCCGGCCACGACGACTACTACGCGCACGGCGGCCCGTGGGACGACATCCAGGACTCGGTCTGGATGCACCGCCTCGACCTGCCGCAGGAGACGCTCTCGGTCGCGTTCCAGGGAGCCGGCACCGTGAGGAGCGACCAGCCGGGGCTCGCCTGCACCACGACCTGCTCGACCCAGTGGGACCAGGCCTCCCAGGTGCGCCTCACCGCGACCCCCGCGGCCGGGACGCGGTTCATCGGCTGGACCGGCGCCTGCTCGGGCGCCTCGGTCTGCGACCTGACGATGAACACGGCCGAGTCGACCGTCGCCGTC
This sequence comes from Gaiellaceae bacterium, assembly GCA_035546715.1. Taxonomy (GTDB): domain Bacteria; phylum Actinomycetota; class Thermoleophilia; order Gaiellales; family Gaiellaceae; genus PALSA-600. The sequence goes on from DASZWI010000094.1 coordinate 14,797, forward strand.
TTCGGCCCGACGGTCGTGACGGTCCGCGCCTCCGTGTCGGGCAAGGGCAAGGTCGTCTGCACGCCCGCGTGCTCGACGCATTTCCAGGCCGGCACGTCGCTGACGATGCGGGCGGTAGCCGCGAAGGGCTGGCAGTTCAAGACGTGGACGGGCGCCTGCAAGGGCAAGCAGCTCGTCTGCCGGCTGCTCCCGAACTACTCGACGTCGGCCAAGGCGACGTTCGTCAAGCGCCCGGTCGTCAAGCCGCGAGCCAGGCACTGAGCTCGGTGTGAGCCCCGGCGGGCGCGCCCGCCAGCTCGCTCCGCAGCTCGCCTGCCGTGCCGGTCCGCTCCGCGACGACGTCGTGACGGTGGATCGTCTCGAGGTTGACCTGACGCGAGAGGAGGAAGTCGCCGTCGGCGAGCGGGTAGCGGTCGAGCGCGGCCTTGAGCGCGAAGCGGACCGAGTCCTCGACGAAGCGGGGCTGGAGGTGGGCGTGCTCGACGACGAACAGCTCGTCGGGCCGCTTGAGCAGCTCGTAGACGGGCGAGCTCATCGACCGCTCGACGATGTCGACCAGGTGCTCGGCGTTGACCTTCGCCTCGGTGCCGACGAGCAGCGTGCCGCGCCCGCGCTGGTTGTGCGTGGCGAGCGGGACGAGCCGCAGGATCCGCTCGACGTCGTCGCCCTCGAAGCCCGCCTCCGCGAGGCGGCTCGCCGCGGCGTCGCGGACGAGGCCCTGGGCGCACGGGCACGCGTTGATCCCCGTCGCCTCCACGCCGACGATGCGGCGCACTCCGCGCGGCGACGCGGCGGCGATGCCGATCAGCGTCGCGATCTCCTGCGTGGGCAGGTCGGTGACGGGCGTGCGCCGCTCGAGCGGGTACTGCGCCTCGATCCGCACCTCGGCACGCGTGCAGCGCTGCCGCTCGACGATGTGCCGCGCGATGTGCTCGGCCAGCACCTCGACGTGGAGCGCCTCGCCGATCACGACCTCGTCGATCGCCTCCCCGAACAGCTCGGAGAAGCGGGACATGTGGACGCCCTTCTGGCGCGGATCGAGGTCGACGGCGCAGGAGAGCGTGGCGGAGAACGTCTGCTCGCGCCCTGCGTGCGAGATGCGGATCACCTTCTGCACCTCGGTGACGCCGGCGCGCGTCAGGGCGAGCGGGACCTCCGGCAGGGAGGCCTGCAGGTCGCCGGTCCTGCCGCTGCGCGACTGCGTCATTCGGTAGAACCGTAGCCGTCGTTGAGCGCGAGCCATCCTTCCCAGCCGGACGACCCTTCATCGCGCCTCGCGTTCGCGCGGCTCGTCTCGCTCGCCTGCCACGACCTGCGGAGCCCGCTCGCCACCGTGTACGGCTTCGCGCGGACGCTCACCCGGGACGCGGAGCTGGACGAGCGGAGCGAGCGCTTCATCGGGATGATCGAGAAGGCGTCCGAGCAGATGACGGAGCTGCTCGACGCCCTGGCGGTCGCGGCGCGGATCGAGGGCGAGCGCTGGGAGCCGGCGCTGCGCGAGGTGGACACGCTCGAGCTCGTCGCCGCGGACGACGAGCGGATCGAGGTCGAGGGCGCCGGCGCACCGGTCGAGACCGAGCCGCGCGACGCCGCGCGCGCGTTCCGCGCGCTGGCGGTGGCGGCGCTGCGCCACGGCAACGTCGAGCGGGTCGTCTGGACGGTCGACGGGCGGACGCTCGTGCTCAGGCCGATCGAGGAGCCGGCCGTGCCGATCCTCACCGGCGAGGATCCCCGCGACCTCGGTGCGCTGGTCGCGCGGATCGTGCTGGAGGAGCTCGGCGGGACGCTCTCGCTCGAGGCCGGGTCGCTGCGCGTGACCGTCTAGCCGCGACGGCGCGTCAGGCGGCCGCGAACGAGCCGGCGGCGGAGCCGGACTCGGCGGCGAGGGCGCCCGCGTCCAGCCCGGGCTCGAAGCACGCCCGGCAGCGGGCCTCGTACGAGTCGAGCGCGCCGACCTGGATCGTCTCGCCGCCGAACGGCGCCGGCTCGCCGTCGACGAGCCGCTGGGTCATCGTCGCCGGGCCGCCGCAGCGGTGGCACACGGCCTCGAGCTTGTCGACGAACTCGGCGACGCAGAGGAGGTGCGGCATCGAGCCGAATGGCAGCCCGCGGAAGTCTTGCGCGAGCCCGGCCGCCACGACGCGGGTGCCGCCCCTGACGAGGCCGTCGACCGCGTCGACGATGCCCTCGTCGAAGAACTGCACCTCGTCGATGCCGACGGCGTCGTAGCCGCTTGCGAGCCGGAGCACCTCGGCGCTCGTCTCCGCGGTCACCGCGCGCATCTTCGCGCCGGCGTGCGAGACGACGTGGCCGACGTCGTAGCGGTCGTCGATCAGCGGCTTGACGATCAATGCCCGCTGGCCGGCGATCTCCGCGCGGCGTAGCCGCCGGATGAGCTCCTCGCTCTTGCCGCTGAACATCGGCCCGCAGACGACCTCGAGCCAGCCGCCGCGGGAGGGATGCGTCCGGATCACGTGGGAGAGGCTAACCGGCCCACAGGACGAACCGCGTCAGCGCGGCGGGCGCCAGCGGTAGGCGTTCGTCTCGTGCCGCTCGAAGCCGAGCCGCGCGTAGAGGCGGTTCGCCGCTTCCCGCGCCGGGCGCGAGGTGAGCCGCACCGACGTGACGCCCCATTCGGTCGCCAGGCGCTTCGCCTCCTCGGTCAGCGCCTCCCCGACGCCGCGCCCGCGGGCCGCTTCGTCGACGACCACGTCCTCGACCCACGCCGGGTGCCCGCTCGGAATCCGGTAGCTCGCCAGCGTCAGCGAGCCGACGA
>DASZWI010000095.1:0-22892 GCA_035546715.1 Gaiellaceae bacterium
TGCGACGTGCGCGCGATGGTGCTCGAGCAGCGCGTGCGACAGCACGAGCGGCACGTCGTCGGTGACGAACGGCACGCGCAGGAGCGCCCGGTTCAGCTCCACGCTCTCGCGCAGGGCCAGCTCGTCGCCGGGCTCCGTCAGTAGCTCGGCGAGCTCGTCGGCGGCCTCCTCGTAGAACGCGTCCAGCTCCCCGCTCACGACGAGCGAGATGAGCGCGTACTGGTCGGACGGCCACACCATGTTCCCCCACTCCGGGGCGGAGACGTACTCGGGGCCGCCCTGCTGGATCCCGGTCGCGTGCGCGCGCATGCGGTCGGCGACGGCGCGCAGCGTCGGCCGCTCCGATGCGAGCAGCCGCTCGATCGCGATACGCGGGGAGACGCCGTGGCGCGCGTCGAGCAGCGCGATCGGGAGCTGAAGCGTGCGGTCGAAGTAGAAGAGATCGCTCGCCCAGGCGTAGACCTTGGCCCGAACCCAGTCCTCCGCCGGCAGCGCGTCGGTCGCGACGACGGTGTCGAGGTACTCCTCGACGTCGAGGCGGAGGTCGGCCGCGTCGTGGGCGTTGCGGATCAGCTGCGGCACCGTCCGGATGCCGAACCTCGCGACGTAGTCGGGGTGGGCCATCTCGGCGTTCGGGAGCAGCGAGCAGTTGTGGAACTGGACGTGGTTGTGCTGGCCGTCGCGGATCGCCTGCGCGACGCTGTCGGCGAAGGCAGCGTACGACTCGCCGGGGAGGCCGAGGATCAGGTCGGTGTAGGTGTAGATCCCCTCGGCCGCGAAGCGGCGCTGCAGCTCGCGGTAGCTGTCGGACGAGATGTTCGCGCGCTTGATGTTCGCGAGCGTGTCCTGGTTCGTGGACTGCAGCGACAGCGTCACCCCGTACGCGTTCAGCGACCGGTTGAGCAGGAGCTGGATCTCGTACGCGCGCTCGGTCGCGTTCTTCGTGTTCTGGACGGAGAACGAGAACGGGAAGCCGAGCCGGTTCTTCACGTCGACGACCGCCCGGGCGATCTCGATGTCGCGCTTCAGCATCCCGAAGTTCGCGTCGGCGCAGAAGACGAAGCCGATGCGGTGCTCGCCCATCCACTCGATCTCGGCGAGGATGCGCTCCAGCTCGAAGCGCATCACCTTCGAGTTCGTCGCCGAGCCCCAGTCGCAGAACGTGCACGAGAACGGGCAGCCGCGGTTCGTCTCCCAGATCATCACCCAGCCCGTGCGCGGGTTCGCCGCGAGCAGCTCGTCGAAGGTCCCCGCGAGGAACGGCGACGGGATCTCGGCCAGGTCGAGGATGCGCGGCCCCTTGGGCCGCTGCTCGTACGTGCCGTCGGCGTGCAGGAAGCTGATCCCCGGCACCCCGTCCCAGTCGCGCGTGTCCGCGCGGTCGAGCAGCTTGGTGAAGACCGCCTCCCCCTCGCCGTGCACCGCGACGTCGACGAACGGGTTCGCGCGCAGCCACGCCTCGGAGCTGTCCGGCACCTGCGGCCCGCCGAAGACGATCAGCGTCTCCGGGCTGCGCTCCCTCAGGCGGCGCGCGATCTCCAGCGACAGGCGCTCGTTCCAGACGTAGGCGCTGAAGCCGGCGACGTCCGCGCCCGCGAGATGGTCGACCGCCGCGTCGACGTCCATCCGCTCGTAGATCGGCAGCAGGAACTCGTGCGCGTCCCGCGCGTGCTCCTGGGCGTACGCCTGGAGGAGCCCGACGGAGTACGGCAGGAGGCCGAACGACAGCGCCGGCTCGCCCGGACGGCGGCGCGGATTCGACCAGGTGAGGCCGATGTTGATCTGGACGAGTCCGACGCGCACCCGCTCCACAACGTGCCTCAGACGCGGGCGGAGGTCAAGGAGGAGGCGTCGGACGCGCGAGTAGCATCGCGGCGTGGAGACCGCCGCCCTCGCCGACCTCCCTCCCGGCCCCGAGGACATCGTCCCGGTCGCGGAGATCCGGCGCGACCCGCTCGGCTTCCTGCGGGACGTGACCGGCCGCTACGGCGACGTCGTCGCGCACCGCACCGAGAGCGACCTCGTCGTCACGCTGAACCGGCCCGAGCTGGCGCGGCACGTCCTCCGTCACCGCGAGCGCATCTACGTGAAGAGCGGCACGCCGGACGACGCGATGCTGACGCCGCTGCTCGGCCGCGGGCTCCTGACCAGCGAGGGCGAGGTGTGGAAGCGGCAGCGGCGCATCACGCAGCCCGCGTTCGAGCGCGAGCGCGTCGCGGGGCTCGGCGACCTGATCGTCTCCGAGGCGGTCGCGCTGCTCGAGCGCTGGCGGCCGGCTCGGGAGTCGGGCGAGCCCGTCCGGCTCGACCACGACCTGTCGGGCCTGACCCTCGCGGTCGTCGCGCGCGCGATCCTCGGCGCGGACGTCTCGGGGATCGGCCCGCGGTTCGGCGCCGCCGTGGACACCGTCAACCGCTTCATGGGGCACTACGACCCCCTGCTCCCCGGCGAGGAGGGCGCACGCGCACGGGCCGAGTACGCGACCGCCCTGCGGTTCCTCGACGGGCTCGTCGGGATGATCGTCGCCGGCCGCCGCGCCTCCGGCGAGGAGCGCGACGACCTGCTCGGGCGGCTGCTCGAGGCCGACTTCGACGCGCGCGAGCTGCGCGACCAGGTGCTGACGATGCTCATGGCGGGCCACGAGACGACCGCCAAGGCCCTCTCGTGGTCGACGTACCTGCTCGACCGGCATCCCGACGTGGCCGCGCGGCTCGACGCCGAGCTCGACGCCGCCGTCGGAGGCGAGCGCCTGCCGACCGTTGCCGACCTCGAGCTCGCGCCGCTCCTCGATCGCGTCGTCCGGGAGGCGCTGCGCCTCTATCCCCCGGTCTGGCTCATCTCCCGCAAGGCGACCGTCGACGACGTCGTGGCCGGCTATGCGATCCCGGCCGGCGCGCTCGTGTGCATCTCGCCCTACCTCCTGCACCGGCACCCGGAGCACTGGCGGGAGCCCGACCGCTTCGACCCCGACCGCTGGCTCGACGGAGAGCCCGAGACGCTCGCCTACCTGCCCTTCAGCGACGGCCCGCGGCGGTGCATCGGCGAGCGGCTCGCCCTCCTCGAGGCGTCGCTCGTGCTCGCCACCATCCGTCTGCGGGCGCGGGTCACGCTCGTCCCCGGCCATCGGGTCGAGCCGGAGGCGCTCGTCACGCTCCGGCCTCGCCACGGCCTGCTCGCGACGATCTCGGCGCGGTGAGCGGCGCGTCGTACGACCCGCGCCGCGGGCCGGGCCTCGACGCGGAGGTCGACCGCCTCGAGGCGCAGGCGGCGCTCGCCTGGCGCGAGGAGGCGCGGCTCCTGCGCGAGCTCGGCGTCGACCGCGCCGGCACGGTCGTCGAGGTCGGCTGCGGCTCCGGCGCCCTGCTGGCGCGGCTGCGGGAGCTGGCGCCGGAGGCACGCCTGACCGGGGTCGAGCCGGACGGCGACCTGCGCGCGCTCGCCCGCGCACGCGTGCCGGCGGCGGAGATCGTGGACGGGTCGGCCGAGGCGCTGCCGCTCGCCGACGGGTCGGCCGACGCCGTCGTGCTCCGGTTCGTGCTGCAGCATCTCGCCGACCCCGTGGCCGCCCTGCGCGAGGCCCGCCGCGTGCTGCGGCCCGGAGGGCTCGCCGTCGCGATCGAGGTGGACGGCGCCCTCTGGGGGCTCGCGCAGCCGAGCTGGCCCGAGGTCCAGGCCGTGCAGGCGAAGGCCTGGGCCGCCCAGGCCCGCCGCGGCGGCGACCGCATGATCGGGCGCCGGCTGCCCCGGCTCCTCGCGGCGGCGGGCTTCGCCGAGCCCGAGCTGCGCCTCTACGCCTACCACTCCGACGACCTCGGGCTCGACGCCTTCGCGCCGCTGCTCGACCCTGCGTCGACGCTGGAGCAGGCGCTCGCCGACGGCGCGATCAGCCTGGCCGACTACGGCGTCGCCGTGAGCGGCTACCGGCGCTTCCGCGCCGACCCGGATGCGTTCGTCCTGCTGGCCGGCCTGCTGGCCTGCGGGCGCGCCTAGGCGTCGTCCGGCTTGCTGCCGAGGAGGAACTCGCCCACCGACGACTCCTCGTAGTAGCTCTTCCCGGCCGCGGCGGCGAACGCGTCGGCGTTGCCGCCGCCGAGCGCGCACGCGGCGAGGCCCATCGACGTCGCGACGAGGTACATCGTCTGGTAGAGGACGCCCACGTGCTTGAGGATGGCGGCGTACGCCATCGACTCGTACTTCCACATCATCCGTCCGAAGCGGGCCGAGACGACGATCACGAGCTGCGGGTTCGTCTCCATCACGCCGGTGCGGCGCGCGTACTCGAGGAGCAGCGTCGTGCGCGGCCCCGGCTCCGCCACCGGCTCGAGCGCGTGCGCGTGGCCGTCGTAGCGGTACAGCCCCTGCGCCAGCCCGTCCACGTGGTGCACGAGCGGGTACAGCTCGAGCTCGTGCAGCGCCCCGCCGGACGGGTACGGCCGGCTCTCGACCTCCTCGCGCCCGTCGTCGTAGACGCCCCGGATTCGCGCGACCCGGTAGAGGAACTCGCCGACCTGCACCGCCGTCAGGGGCGCCTCGTCGTCGTGCACCCGGATCGAGCGGCGGGCTTCGAGGACGAGCGAGAACGGCTGGTCGGTGCGGCCGAGCGCGACGAGGTCGGGGCTCGTCAGCTTGATCGCGTTCTCCGAGGCGGGCTTGAGGGCGGGCAGGGGATCGAACCTGCCTTCCAGCCGGTAGCTCCCGCCGTAGTCGCCGAGGTGGCGGCCGATGCGCGAGCGCGCGTGGAAGAGCAGGTCCGCGAACGCCCACTGCGCCAGCGAGCGGTCGTCCTCCTCGCCCGGCGCCACGGCGAGCCCGGCGCGGACGAACAGGCGCAGCACGTCGGCGTCGAACGAGTCCGTCGGCCCCGGCGTCGCCAGGGCCGCGAAGGTCGCGCCGACGCGCGGGGCGTGCGCGGTGACGCGCAGCGACGCCTTCGGGGTCTCGATCACCAGCGCGCCGCCGTCGGCGCGCGCGTGGGCGAAGCGGGAGAGCTGCCACGGCCCGCGGCCGAGCGGGTGCAGCACCGGGACGATCTCGTGGCCGATCGGCGTGAGCGTCGCGACCGGCGTCCCGTCGTCCTCCACGAGGACGCGCTCCAGCCAGCCGGCGGTCTCGAGCCGCCGCAGGAGCAGCTGCAGGCGCATCAGCGCCTGCTCCGCCTCGGCGGCGACCGCGGCTGCGGCGAGCCCGTCCTCGTCCGCTCCCTCGCCGGCGAGCAGCTCGAGGACCGCCTGCAGCCCCGGCCCGACCGTCCCGAGCGGCATCTGGACGTGCCCCTCCCGGAGCACCGGGCCGTCCTCGAGCGCGGCGTCCCGCCGCAGGCGCAGCAGCTCGCCCACTAGAAGAAGATCGCCACGGGATTGAGCTCGTCCTCGGGCGACGGCCGGTCGATCCAGCCGAGCTCGACGGGAACGTCGTAGAGCCGCCCGGGCCCGAGCCGGCGCCAGAAGTGCCGCAGCCCCGGCGCCATGACCTTGCAGACCGCCAGCTCGATCTCGGGCCGCGTCTGGTCGAGGACGATCACCTCGTGCCCGCACTCGGCGAGCCGGGCGACGCAGCGCCGGACGTCCTCCGCGATGTCGTCGGTGGCGAGCTGCGCGTGCGTCCCGGCGGTGGTCGCCGGCAGGCGCTCGTCGGGGACGACGTACGGCTGGTTGGCCAGCGTCGCGGTCGTCCACCAGGAGATCGCGTCGGGATCGTCCATCCAGTAGTTCGTCGAGCCGTCGGGATGCTTCGCCGTCACCGCCGGCAGGAACTGGTTGATCTCGGTCAGCGCCCGCAGCACGGCCATGCGGGTGTCGACGTGCGCGCCGAAGCCGAGCACGATGTCCTCGACCGGGCTGTCGGTGCGATTCGAGACCGCGGCGAACGCCGGGATGCCGAGGTCGGTGGTGATGTCGAGCACCCAGAACTCGCGGTCCAGCGACGCGTAGTACTGCCGCATCAGGGCGACGTACGGCTCGTCCAGGCTGTCGAGGTCGAAGCGCGGCCGGCGCGCGCGGTTGTACCACCAGAGCGCGACCGCGTCGCGCTCGACGAGCTCCATCAGCCCCTGGAGGATCGCCTCCTCGAGCGTGTTGCCGGCCGCGTTGCCGTTCGCGTCGCTCGCGCAGAAGAAGTGCTCGCGGATGTCGGGGTGCCCGAAGTAGCAGTACGCGGTCGGGACGAGCCGCTCGCGGTCGTGCGTCAGCGACCAGGCGGGCGTCCAGTCGACCGGCCGCTCGGGGTCGAGCCGCTCGGGCACGACGTGGTAGCCCGACGGCTGCGCCTCGTTCCAGGCGGCGCGCCCGGCGTACTGCGCGTCCGAGAAGTGCAGGAGCTCCTCGGGGTGCACCGCGCTCCCGGCCACCTCGCGGTACGGGGCCCGGCGGCGCGGCTCGTCGCCGCGGTAGACGCCGTTGAAGCGCTCGATCGCCTCGCACACGGCGCCCGCGCGGGCCTGGGCGTCGGTGCGCCCCTTGCCGCCGCTGCGGCCGCGCAGGTTCTTGCGCAGGAAGTACATCGAGTCCTGCATCAGCGCGAAGTTGTGGCCGGAGGCGTAGCTGTAGGCGACCCCGTTGTCGAGGACGGTCTGGCTGATCACCGTCGAGACGGCGCCGGTGAGCGGGCTGACGTGCTTGCGCAGCCGGAGCAGCGTCTCCTCGGGGGTCGTCGTGCGGTGCCCGCCGTCGGCGGTGAAGGTCTTCGGCGCCGGCCTGAGCTCGACGCGCGCCGGGCGCCGCGCGTACGCGCTCGGATCGCCGCACACCGGACACTGCGGCAGGCGCACGACGCCGTGCCGCTCGACGGCGAGGCCGGGCAGGTCGATCGTCGTGAGCGTGCCGTCGACGCGCGGCGACCCGCCCGTCGCGAGGATCGTCTGCACCTCGGTCGCCAGCAGCCCGGCGCCCACGGCGGCCGTGGACGCGAGCATCGCGTTCGCCGCCGGGCGCACGACGGTCGAGCCGTTCTTGCTCCTCAGGTAGCCCTCGAGCTGGCGGTTGCCGGCGAGCCGCTCGGCGAGGCAGGCCCAGCACGCGCTCTCGCCCGGCCGGACGAGCGGCCCGATCCAGGTGCGCATGCCGCTCAGCCGGGCGAGCAGCCAGGGCTGCCCCGCCTCGTGCCGGGCGCGGTTCAGGTCGGCGAGGGCCGGGTCGAGGTAGTCCTCGACGAGCACGACCTCGAGCCCGTTGCCGTCGACGGCCAGCCCGGAGCGTGCGAACACCTCCCGCACCTCGTCGCCCGGGCCGCCCAGGACGGTGAGCGACGGGGCGGCGCCGAGGAGGCGCTCCGTCGCCGCGCCCGGGTCGACGCCCTGCGCGTCCCAGAACGCGTCGGCGCGCTCGTCGCCCGAGCCGGGACCGTCGACGAGAAGCCCGAGAGCGGCGAGCTTCTGGAGCGCGGCGACCACGTCCATGAACGGGACGCCGTCGAGCTCGGCCATCAGGACGTCGAGCGTCCGGGTGCCGTCGAGCAGCGGCGCGACCGCAGCGGGCGCACGGCCCTCGAGGAGGTAGTGGCGGTTCTCGTCGAACAGGAACAGCTTGTCGCCGTCGACCGAGGCGCGCGTGAGGCTCGCTTTGAGGCGGGGATGCTCGAGCATGCGTGTGCAGGAACGTCGACGGCCGCGGTGACCCGGGCTCGTGGTCTGCCGGGCGCCCCGCGGCCGTCGGGATGCGTCAGTGGATCAGGTGCAGGTGCAGCAGGGGGAGCAGCAGCAGCACACGGTGACGTCGCCGGCGCCGGAGACAGCGTCCAGCTCCGCCTCGGAGAGCTCGCCGGCCTCGACCTGCGGGACGTCCGGGACGTACAGCTTGTACGTGCCCGTCTCGGAGCCCTTCTCCCAGATCTCGACCTGCTCGTCCAGGCTGCCCTCGCCGCCCTGCGCGGACACGATCTCGACGTTCGCGTCGGCGGGGACGTCGAGGCCGTACTCGGCGAGAACGCCCTTCGGGTTCGACTTCAGCTGGCTCTTGAAGCCCTCGTCGCTCCAGGCGTTGGTGAGAACCTTGGTGTAGCCCTTCACGAACTCAGACCTCTCGCTGGCGTCCATCCACGCTCCTTTGGGTTGGCGTTGTCCGTACCGGCACGCGCAGGAACGTGAACCCCCTCTCGTCCCTCGGGCAGGTGTACTTGATTCGTACCACGATGCGTTCCCGAATGAAAGACCCAACCGAGGGTCGTCACCGCATCGTCACGACCCGGTGCTCCGGCGGCGTCGAGCTAGGGCGCCGCCGTCACGTTCGCGGGCAGCGGGTCCGCGGCGAACGAGCGGGCCAGCACGGTGCCCGCCGCGACGACGACGAGGTTCACGAGCAGCGCCGGCACCCCGATGTACAGCGTCACGTGGTGGCTGCCCCAGCCGAACGCGTAGCTCGACGCGTCGAACGACTCCTTCGCGAGCAACGCCGTCCCGAAGGCGGTCCCGGCGAGCCAGCCCGCGAAGACCGCCCAGCCGTCGAGCTTGCGCCAGAAGAGCGCGAGGAACACCGCCGGGAGCGTCTGGAGGATCCACACGCCCGCGGCGAGCTGGAAGTTGATCACGAACGTCGTCGGCACCGCGACGACGAACCCGACCGCGCCGAACTTCACGAACAGCGACGCGGTCTTCGACACGTGCGTCTGCTGCTTCGAGGTCGCGTCCGGACGCAGCTCGAGGTAGACGTTGCGCGCGAACAGGTTCGCCGCGGCGATCGCCATCATCGCCGCCGGCACGAGCGCGCCGATGGCGATCGACGCCAGCGCGAAACCAGCGAACCAATTCGGGAAGACGGTGTCGAAGAGCGCCGGGACCGCGATGTTGGCGCCGTAGTGGTGATCGGGCTGGATCCCGGCCGCGTAGGCCATGTAGCCCAGGATGGCGAGGAGGCCGAGCATCACCGTGTAGACGGGCAAGAAGATGCTGTTCCGCTGCACGACGAACCGGCTCGACGACGACAGCGCCCCCGTCAGCGTGTGCGGGTAGAGGAACAGCGCCAGCCCGGAGCCGAGCGCCAGGGTGATGAAGTTCGCGTACGCGTTGCCGGGCAGCACGAGCTTGTCGTGCGGCACCTGCGCGAACGCGTGGTGGTAGCCGCCGAGGTGGATCGGGATGTAGATCACCGCGACGAGGACGGTCACCCAGATGAACACGTCCTTGACGATCGCGATCAGCGTCGCCGACCGGAGGCCGCTCACGTAGGTGACCACCGCGAGGACGGCGAACGCGAGCCACAGCGACCACTCCACCGGCAGGCCGATCTGGGACATGCAGATCTCGATGCCGTAGACCTGCAGCGCGATGTACGGCATCGTCGCGACGAGGCCCGTCAGCGTCACCGCCATCGCGAGCCACCGGTTCTGGAAGCGGTCGCGGACGAAGTCCGCGGGCGTCACGTAGCCGCGCTCGCGCGCGAGCACCCAGAGCTTCGGGATGACGACGAAGGCGACCGGATACGTGATGACGAGGTACGGCAGGGCGTAGAAGCCGATCGCCCCGCTGCCGAAGACGAGCGCCGGCACGGCGACGAACGAGTAGGTCGTGTAGACCGAGCCGCCCTGCAGGAACCACGTGAGGATGCCGCCGAACTTGCGGCCGCCGAGCGCCCACTCGTCCAGATCGGACATGTCCGCCTTGCGCCAGCGGCCGGCGAAGAGGCCGACGAACGTGATCAGGACGAACGCGCCGGCCATCACGCCGGCCTGGACCGGCTCGACCGAGGCGACGATCATGCGTCCTCGCCCCCCGTCCCGACGCTCCGCTCCGTGCCGCGCAGCGCGTAGACCAGCCCCGTCACGGCCCCGCCGAAGACGACGGCGAGGATCAGGTACCAGACGAAGAACGGCACGCCGCCGATCTCCGGGTCGGTGCGCGAGTAGAGCGGCGGGTACGCGATCGCCGCCATCGGCACGAGGAGCAGCCACAGCGACCGGGGCCGCCGCTGACGGACGCCGCTGCCCTCGAGGCGCTGGAGGTGGTCGAACGCGCTGAGGCGCGCGTCCGCGTTGATCGGGGCGCCGTCGGTCACGAGGCCGCCTCAGGCAAGCTGCCTCCTCGCGAGGCGCTGGAACGGGCCGTCGACGTCGATCAGCTCGTCGTAGGTGCCCTGCTGGACGATCCGGCCCGCGACGACGACCACGATCTTGTCCGCGTTCCGCACCGTCGAGAGGCGGTGGGCGATGACGATGCGCGTGGCACGGAGGTGCTCGATCGCCTCCGAGACCGCGGCCTGCGTCTTGTTGTCGAGCGCGCTCGTCGCCTCGTCGAAGAGCAGGATGCGCGGGCGTCCCACGACGGCGCGGGCGATGAGGAGCCGCTGCCGCTGGCCGCCCGAGAACGTGCCCGCGCCCTCGGCGACGAACGTGTGCATGCCCATCGGCAGAGCCTCGATGTCGGCCTTGATGCCGGCGATCTCGGCCGCCTCCCACGCGTCGTCGAGGGTCAGAGGCCGGGCGCCGACGATGTTCGTGTAGATGTCGCCCGGCATGAGGCGCGCGCTCTGGACGACCACGCCCATCTGCCGGCGCAGCGCCCGGGGGTCGAGGCTCTCGATGTCCTTGCCGTCGTAGCGGACGGTGCCGAGCTCGGGGATCTCGAACCCGAGCAGGATCCGCATCACCGAGGACTTGCCGGCGCCCGACGGGCCGACGAACGCGACGAACTCGCCGGGCTCGGCCGTGAAGCTGACGTCGTCCAGCACGAGCGGCCCGTCCTCGGCGTAGCGGAACGAGACGTGGCTCATCTCGATCAGCCCGCGCAGCTCGCCCGGATCGGCCTTGACGACGTCGGACTCGCGCTCGGCGGCGAGGATCGGCTTCGTGTTCTCGTACATCGGCACCGCCTGCGCGAGGAAGGTCGCGATGCTCGAGAGGCCCGTCACCGCGGCGAGCGCCTGCAGGAACGCCGTGTTGAAGGCGAGGAACGTCGCGCCCGAGATGCTTCCGTTCGGGAGCGTCGCCGCGCCGAGGAAGAGGAGGAGCGCGCCGATCGCGGGCGCGGCGACGACGAACGACGTGACCCCGGCGAAGGCGAGCTGCGCGTCGTAGAACGACCGCTTGAGCTGCCCGAACTGGGCGCCCCACTCGGCGAAGCCGCGGCGCTCCGCGTCGGCGACCCGGAGCTTGCCGACCGCCTCGACGAGCTGCATCGAGGTCCCGAAGAGGTTCTGCGTCGACTCCTGCACCTTGCGCTGGCGCGGCACCTGGAACCGGATCAGGAAGACCATCACGGCCGCGACGACGACGATCGCGGCGAGCCCGAACAGCCCGAGGCGCGGGCTGAGGACGAACGCGAGCACGAGGTTCGCGACGCCGATCGGGATCGCGAGCACCGCCGTGACGACGACCGCGGTCAGCGTCAGGCGGATCTGCTCGATCCCCATCACGCGCATGGCGAGACCGCCGGCCGAGTACTTGCGGAAGAACGGCAGCGGCAGGTCGAGCACGCGGTCCCACAGCGCCGCCTGCACGTCGGTCGACGCGCGGCCCTGCATGCGCAGGAACGCGAGCTGCTGGAGCAGCGAGAACGCGTACGACGAGACCGCGAAGACGACGAGCAGCAGCGTCAGCCAGACGAGGTTCGAGCGCTGGAGGCCCGGGACGACCTCGTTGAAGATCTTCTTCGTGAGCACCGGCGTCAGCAGCGAGATCCCGGCCGCGACGAGCGCGAAGACGCACAGCCGCGCGACGTCGGCGCGGATCGGCCGCCACAGGAAGCGCAGGACGTCCCGGCCGCCGACCGGGTGCGGCGGCAGGGCGCGGTAGAGCATGTAGCCCTCCTCGCCCAGGGTCGCGGCCGTGGTCTCGTTCACCGGGAGACGCGTGCCCTCGGTCGGGTCGACGATCTCGAAGCCCCTGACGCGCTTCGGCACGACGGCGACCGGGCGCCGGTCCTCCTTCGTCTCGGCGAGGAACGGCCCGACGTCGCGCTTCCACCAAGCGCCCTCGAGGACGACCTTGCGGGCCCGCACGCCGGAGGCGCGCGCGATCGTGTCGACGGGATCGGTCGTCGCCCCGACGGCGCCCCGGGGCGGCGCGAGGATCTCGATCTCCTGGGCCTGCCCGACGAGCCGCAGCGCCGCGAGGACGTCGCCGCCCTCCGCCCCGGGACGGACCGCGGGCATCTCGCCGCCGAGGACGGCGCCGAGGCCCGTGTACGTCGCCGTACGGAGCTCGCGCTCGTAGCTGCGCCGCGCGTCGAGCTTCTCGGCGGCGAGCTCCTGCGCCTCGTCGAGCCGCTGGGCCAGCCGCACCAGCACCGCGCGGTGGTACGCGTCGATGCCGCGCCAGACGTCCGGGTGCTGCAGCGCCGCGGCCGTCGACACGGGCGTCGTCTCGAGGCTCTCGAGCGCGCCCACCCACGCCTGCGGGGGGATCGGGCAGAGCGCGTCGGTCGGCGGCACGCCGGTGCGCTCGCCGAAGAGGACGAGGTTGCCGTCGTTGTGCAGCCAGACGATCCGCGTCGCCGGCCACGCGAGCGTCCCGGCGCGCAGCGTGAGCGGCTCGTCCGGCGTCATCGACTGGCCCTCGTCGGGCAGCGAGCGCTCGAACGTCGCCACAAGCGGCTCGAGCCACTGCTCGATCAGGTCGCCGACCACCTCGGCGTCGCTGCCGGCGGCAGCCGAGCGGACGTCCTCCATCGGGATCGCGTGCGCCGTCGTGTCGTCCTGGAGGCCCACGACCATCAGCGCCACGTCCCCGCCCCGCGGGGGCGGCAGCAGGAGCCGGCCGGGCTCGAGCGGGAACAGCGGGAGGCGCGAGACGGCCTCGTCGCCGCCGCGGCGCACGGCGAAGACCTGCACGCGGCCGGTGGCGAGCAGCCAGGCGGTGTCGGGGTCGTCGAGCAGCAGCGGCCGGTTCGTCGGCAGCGGCGTCGGGCTCGACGAGGCGAAGGGCAGCGTCAGGGTCATTCGTTCAGGAACTCCGCGTAGATGCCGCCGTTCGCGACCAGCTCGTCGTGCGTGCCGCGCTCGACGGCGACGCCCTTGTCGAGCACGACGATCTCGTCGCAGTCCCGGATCGTCGACAGGCGGTGCGCGACGATGAGGCAGGTGCAGCCGCGCGCGCGGATCGCCTGGTCGATCGCCTGCTCGACGAGCGGGTCGAGCGCGCTCGTCGCCTCGTCCATGATCAGGATGGCGGGGTCGCCCGCGAGCGCGCGGGCGATCTCGAGCCGCTGGCGCTGCCCGCCGCTCCAGTCGCGTCCGCCCTCCTCGATGGCGCGGTCGTAGCCCTTCTGCCGCTTGACGATGTCGTCGTGGATCGCCGCGTCGCGGGCGGCGCGGACGACCGACTCCTCGCTGATCGTCGGGTCCCACAGCGTGAGGTTGTCGCGCACCGAGCCCTCGAACAGCTGGATCTCCTGGTCGACGAACGCAAGCGACGACGCGAGGACGTGCCGCGGGATCATCGTGCGCGGGATGCCGTCGAAGAGGATCTGCCCGCCCCACGGCTGGTTCAGGCCGGCGACCATCTTCGACACGGTCGACTTGCCGGAGCCGGTGGGGCCCACGATGGCGACGCGCTGGCCCGGCTCGACGTGCAGGTTCAGCTCGCGGACGAGCGGCGGCTCGAGCGGGTTGTAGCCGAACGAGATGTCGACCAGGTCGATCTCGCCGGAGAGGCGCGAGGGCATGCGCCGCCGCCGCGGCCCCGAGCCGTTCGCCGACGGCAGCTCCACCTCGTCCACCTGCGGGCGCTCGGCGGCCTCGGGGTCGACCGGGTAGTGCAGGACGTCGTCGACGCTGGCGAGGTTGCCGGCCGCCTGCTGGATGACCGAGCCGAACCCGACGAGCTGCGCGACCGGGCCGCTGAAGCCCGTCGCGAGCATCTGGAACGCGACGAGCGTGCCGAGCGACAGCGACCGGTCCATCACCTGGAGGCCGCCGATGCCGATCAGCGCGGCGGTGTTCAGCGCGATGAGCATCGCCGGGAGGCTCGACAGGGCGGCCATCGGCGCGCCGAGGTCCTGCGACGAGCCCAGCACCTTCGCCTGGTGGCCGGCCCAGCGCGAGAAGAACGACGCGTCCTCGCTCGTCGCCTTGAGCGTCTCGATGTTCGCGAGGCCCGAGACCGCGGTCGCCGTGAGCTTGCCGCTGTCCTGCACGAGGCGACGGCTCGCGTCCTTCTGCTTCCGGGCCGTGAAGCGCAGCGCCAGGATGTTGACCGCCGAGAAGAACAGCGTCACCAGCGTGAGCTGCCAGTCGTAGATCACCATCAGCGCGAGGTAGAAGACCGACGTCAGCATCGCCAGGAGGCTGGCCGAGAGCTGGCTGGAGAGCAGGCTCGCGATCTGGTCGTTGATCTGGATGCGGGTGACGACGTGGCCTGCGTAGCGCTGGCTGAAGAACAGCAGCGGCAGCCGGAGCACGTGCTCCATGAACTTCGTCGACATCGACATCGCGAGCTTCGTCGACAGCCGCAGCAGCGTGACCTGCTGCAGCCAGGTGAACGCGAGCTGCGCGACGGCGGCGAGCCCGACGCCGACGACGACGAGCGGCAGCCAGCTGCGGTTCCCCTGCGAGAGCACCTCGTTGACGAACGTGCGCACCGCCGCCGGCACGAGCAGGCCCGGGACGAGCAGGCCGATGCCGGCGAGGAGGCAGAGCACCACGGCGCTCAGGCCGCCGTGGAACCGCGCTGCGAGCCCCTTCACGAGCGAGGGCTGCGCGCCCTCCTTGACGAACGCGTCCGTCGGGTGCAGGTCGAGCACGACCCCGGTGAACGACCCGTCGAACTCGTCCCAGGTGATCGTGCGGGGGCCGCTCGCCGGATCGTTGAGGTAGACGTTCTTGGGGCCGTAGCCCTCGAGCACGAGGAAGTGGTTGAAGTTCCAGAAGACGATCGCCGGCAGGTGGACGTCCTTCAGCCCGTCCAGCTCCATGCGGCGGCCCGTGCCCTCGAGCCCGTAGTGGCGCGCGGCCTTGAGGACGTTGCTCGCCTTCGAGCCGTCGCGCGACACGCCGCACTCGTTGCGCAGCTCCTCGAGCGGCACCCAGCGTCCGTAGTGCGCGAGGACGATCCCGAGCGAGGCGGCGCCGCACTCGACGGCCTCCATCTGCAGGACGGTCGGCGCCTTGACCCGGCGGCGCTCCGATCCCGTCGGAGCCGCCATGGGAGCCGGGGCCGGGTTCAGCGTCGTGGCCACGGCGTCAGAGGACGTTCTTGATCGGGTGGTGCGAGCCCACGACGAACGTCACGTTCGCCGGCAGGCCGGCGGGCGGCGCAGCGCCGGGCCCGCTGCCCGAGCCCCAGACGAGCCCGCTCGGGGTGGTCGCCGACTGGTCCATCGCGATCACGACCTCGTTCGACGGTCCGAGCTTCTTCACCGCGTCGATCGTCGACGAGTCCTGGAGGATGAACTGGAGCCGCTCGGCGGTGGCCGGGTACTGGCTGACCGACTGCACCTTGCCGGTCGCGTAGCCGTAGACCTGGCCGATGCCCGCGCCGAAGCTGACGTGCACCTCCACGCCGGGCCGGAGGGCCGCGGCGATGTCGGTGGGCACGTACGCGTAGACCACGAGCGGCCAGCCGACCGGCTGCACCAGGCCGAGCCGGTCGCCGGCGTTGACGTACGCGTGGTTGACGGTGTCCGACTCGGTGACGACTCCGGTCTCGGGGGCGCGCACGACGACGGTGTGGCCGGAGGAGTCGACGATGTCGCCGATCCGCTCCTGCGCGACCACGTGGTCGCCGGTCGAGGTCGTGATCGACGCGACGGTGCCGGACGCCGGCGCCTGCACCTCGCGGAGACCGCCCTGCGGGAGGAGGTAGCCCGGCCCCTTCAGCGTCGTCGGCACGGTGGCGGTCGCCGACCAGACGACGGCCGCGCCGACGAGCAGGAGGAGGCCGACCAGCCCGACCCAGCGCCGCGGCGTCGTGACCCGGAGCATCTGGTCGAGCTGCTCCGGCGAGGACATGCGCTGGAGCGCCTTGTGACGGAACTTTCCCGGGGTGAGCATCAGCGGCCGGTCAGCAGTCGGGGTC
Organism: Gaiellaceae bacterium; assembly: GCA_035546715.1. GTDB lineage: Bacteria > Actinomycetota > Thermoleophilia > Gaiellales > Gaiellaceae > PALSA-600. The sequence continues at coordinate 15,940 of DASZWI010000095.1, forward strand.
GCAGAAGCCGACGAGCGTATGGCCGCCGGCGGCCGTCATCGAGAGCACCCAGACGATCTGGGAGACGTCGTGGTCCTGGGTGAAGCGGAACGGGCCGAGCGGGGTCATCAGGGCGACGTCGCGGAGCGCCTTCTGCAGCGCGACGCGCTTGTCCTCGATCGACTTGGTGCTCGTCGCGATCTTCCCGCGCCGGAGCGCGTCCGCGACGATCTCGACGCCGACGAACGCCTGCGCCGCGAACTGGTCCGGCGGCTGGTCGTAGGTCTGCTCGTACGCGGTGATGAACTGCTGGTTCGCCGGGAAGTCGTTGCCGTCGTACCAGGCGGCGCCGCTGCGGGCGCCCGCGCCCACCTTGCCGGCGAGCCGGCTCGTCGTCGCGCTGTTCAGCGTGTTGCCGCCGAGGAACGTCCCGAAGTAGCCGCTCGCGCGCAGCTGCTTCATCGCGTCGACGGCGCGCGCGCCGAAGCTCGCGCCGATGAAGACCACCTGCGGGTTCCCGACGAGGGCGTTCGTCACCGCCGCCGTGAGGTCGCCGGTGGCCGGGAGCTTCTGGTTCGCGACGACGCGGACGCCCTCCTCGCCGAAGCTCGCCGCGGCGATGCGCGCCTCGTCGATCCCGAGCTTGTCGCCCTCGACGTAGAGGATCGCCGCGGTCGACGGGTGCGACTCGAGGACGTACTGGTCGATGTTCGCCGGGACGGCCGTCGCCTCGCCGAGGCTGTCGCGCCAGATGTAGGTGCAGGCGTACGGGCACTTCCCGACGATGCCGTTCGCCGTGTTGCTGACCGCGACGACCGGCGTCCGGAGCCCGTCGGCGAGCGGGTCGGCCTTGACCGCGACGAGCGACAGGCTCGGCCCGAGCACCGCGACCGCGTGGTCGCGCCGGATCAGCTGCTGCATCCCGCTCCGCCCGCTGGCCGGCACCGACTTGTCGTCGCGGACGACCAGCTTCAGCGGGACGCCGTCGACGCCGCCCTGGGCGTTGATCTGCTTGACCGCGAGCCGCGCGCCCTTGGCCTGCTGCGGCCCGTACACGTCGCCGCCGCCGGTGAGCGACAGGAGCGCGCCGATCGTGATCGGCTGCGCCGGCGCCGCGCTGCGACCGACAGCGGTGAACGCCGCCAGCGCCGCGGCAGCGACCGCAAGAGGCACGCAGGCGAGCGCGCCCAGACGGACCATACCGCCCCCCCGGAGATTCCCGACCCGCATGTGCCGGCTGAACGTACCGCCTCGATCGGCCGTTGACCATAGGCCGAACGGCCCCGATCGGCTGACGATGGGTCCTAGAAAATCGTGTCGAGCCTGTGACCGGCACGGAATCGCGGCAGGGGGCCGCGGCCGGCGGGCGCGCGGCTCAGAGCACGGCGCGCAAGGCCTCGACCACCCGCTCTTGGTCGCCGCGCTCGAGGCGGGCGTGGAACGGCAGGGCGAGAGTGCGGGCGCTGCAGTCCTCGCTCACCGGCAGCATCCCCTCCGAGAAGCCGTACCGCTCGCGCATGTAGCTCTGGAGGTGGATCGACGGCAGGTACGGGGCGGTCGCGATCCCGCGCTCCGCGAGCCGGGCGGCGACGCCGTCGCGGTCTGCGCCCTCGGGCAGCTTCACGACGTAGACGAACCAGGAACGGACGTGGTCGGCGTCGTCGGCCAGGGGCGGCTCGACGTCGACGTCCCGGAGCAGCTCGTCGTAGCGCGCAGCCACCTCGGCCCGGGCGGCCAGGATGCGGTCGAGCTTCTCGATCTGGCCGATCCCCAGCGCCGCGGAGAGGTCGTCGAGCCGGTAGTTGAAGCCGAGGCGGCCGTGCTGGAGCCAGCTGGACGTCTCGAGGCGGCCCTGGTTCCGCAGGGAGACGAGCAGCTCGTGCTCGGCCTCGTCGTTCGTCGTCACGGCCCCGCCCTCGCCGGTCGTCATCTGCTTGTTCGGGTAGAAGGCGAACGTCGTCAGGTGGCCGTGGGAGCCGAGCAGCCGGCCCTTGTAGCGCGCGCCGAGCGCCTCGCAGGCGTCCTCGACCAGCGTCAGCCCGTGCCGCTCGCACAGCTCGAGCAGCGGATCGAGCTCGCAGGGGTAGCCGAAGATGTCGACCGCGACGATCGCCTTCGTCCGCGGCGTGATCGCCGCCTCGACCGCGGCCGGGTCGAGGTTGTACGTCTGCGGGTCGATGTCCGCGAAGACCGGCGTCGCGCCCTCGTAGATGGCGCAGTTGGCGGAGGCGACGAACGAGTACGGCGAGGTGATGACCTCGTCCCCGGGACCGACCCCGGCGATGTGCATGCAGAGGTGCAGGCCCGCCGTCCCCGACGAGACCGCGGCGCAGTGCCGGGCGCCCGCCGCCTCTGCGAGCAGGGCCTCGAACCGGGCGCCCATCGGGCCGAGCGAGAGCCAGCCCGAGCGCAGCACCTCGAGGACGAGCTCCTCGTCGCGCTCGTCGATCCAGGGCGCGGAGAGGTTGATCCGGTCGACCGCGGTCGCCACGAGAGGCTAGCTCCGGGCCATCGCCGGCACGTGCTCCAGCCAGTGGCCCCAGCGCTCGCTCTTGCCGCGGACGGTGTCGAGGTACGCCGTCTGGATCTCGAGCGTGATCTCGCCGACGCCGATCTCGTGGTCGTCGACCGACCGCAGCGGCGTCACCTCGGCCGCGGTGCCGCACATGAACACCTCGTCGGCCAGGTAGAGGTCGGAGCGGATGAGCGACTTCTCGACGACGGTGTAGCCGAGGTCCTGCGCGATCTGGATGATCGTGTCACGGGTGATCCCGGGCAGGATCCCGGTCGCCAGGTCGGGCGTGTAGAGGACGCCGTCGCGGACGACGAAGATGTTCTCGCCGGAGCCGTCGGCGACGGTTCCCTCGGGCGTCAGCAGGATCGCCTCGTCATAGCCGGCCGCGTTGGCCTCGTTCACGGCGAGGAGCGAGTTGAGGTAGACGCCGGTCGCCTTCGAGACGTGCGGGATGACGTTCGCGCTGATGCGCTGCCAGGTGGAGATCTTGGCGCGGATGCCGTTCTTCAGGCCCTCGTCGCCGAGGTAGCTGCCCCACGGCCAGCTCATCAGCACCGTCTCGACCGGGTTCGAGCGCGCGGCGACGCCGAGCTCGCCGTAGCCGTAGAAGGCGATCGGCCGGACGTAGCACTCCGGCAGCCCGTTGCTCGCGAGCAGGTCGTTCGTCGCGCCCTTCAGCTCGTCGATCGAGTACGGGATCCTCATCCCGAGCAGCTTGGCCGAGTTGTGGAGGCGCTTCAGATGCTCCGTCAGGCGGAACACGGCGGGGCCGCGCTCGGTGTCGTAGCAGCGAATGCCCTCGAAGACGCCCGAGCCGTAGTGCAGGCCGTGCACGCCGACGTGGACCTTCGCGTCCGCCCAGTCGACGAGCTCGCCGTTCATCCAGATCTTCTCGGTCTCCTGCACCGCCGACTCCTTTCCGCACGCCGTTGAGCCGAAAGCCTAGCTGCGCTGGGCCAGATCGACGGGCTCGGCCCGGGTCAGGCGCTGGAGGTCGGCCGGCTGGAGCGCCGCCATGTGGGCGCTCGTCCCGGCCCCGACCCACACGGTCTCGCGGGCGAGCAGGGAGCGGTCGATCAGCGTCCGGGCGATCGCCCGCTGCGGGAACGGCGCCACCGCGCCGGGCTCGAACCCGGTCGCGTGGACGACCTCCTCGGGGCGCGCGACGCGCACCTCCGTCGCGCCCGTCGCCTGCGCGACGGCTCGCTCGTCGGCGCGCCGGTCACCCGGCACCAGCGCGAGGACGTAGGCGCCGTCGCACACGAGCACCAGCGACTTGACGATCTCGCCCGGCTCGCAGCCGATCGCCTCGGCCGCCTCCCGCGCGGTCGGCGTGCCGCTCGGGAGCTCCTGGATGCGCGCCTCGACCGCCGCCCGCAGCAGCACGGACGACACGCGCTCGACGGGCTCGGGCCAGGCGCTCGCCATGACCCGCGATTGTGCCGCGTCAGGGCTGGATCACGTACGCGGCGTCGACGCCCTCGGCGAGCCGCGGGAGCAGCTCGGGAGGCGCCGGCGCGTCGAGCGTCAGCGCCATCAGCGCCTTGCCGTCGGCGCGGTCGCGCGACACGGCCATGTTGGCGATGTTGACGCCGATCTCGCCGAAGAGGGTGCCCACGCGGCCGATCACGCCGGGCACGTCGTCGTAGCGGAGCAGCACGAGCCGCGGCGCGAGCTCCATCTCGAGCTCGAACCCGAGCGCGGAGACGAGCCAGGGCCTGCCCTCGGTGCCGATGATCGTCCCGGCGACACGCACGCCGTCGGCCGCCACGGCGACGAGGTTCGTGAAGTCGCGCGACGAGCGCCGCTTCTCCTCCACCACCTCGATGCCGCGCTCGGCGGCGATCACGGGCGCGTTGACGTAGTTCACCGGCTGGTCGGTGCGCCCCTGGAAGGCGCCGTTGAGCGCCGCGACCGCGAGCAGCCGCGTGTCGTACTCGGCGAGCTCCCCGTAGCACTCGACGCCGATCCGGCGGACCTCGCCTTGCGCGAGCTCCGTGGCGAGCCGGCCGAGCTGCGCCGCGAGCGGCACGTACGGGCCCAGCACCTCGAGGTCGTCGGCGCCGAGGGTCGGGATGTTGACGGCGTTCGTGACGAGCCCGCCCTCGAGCGCGGCGGCCACCTGCTCGGCGACGATCACGCCGGCGCGGTCCTGCGCCTCGTCCGTCGACGCGGCCAGGTGCGGGGTGACGACGACGTTCGGCGCGGAGAGCAGCGGGCCGGCGTACGGCTCCGGCACGAAGACGTCGATGGCGGCGCCCGCCACCTTGCCCGACTCGAGCGCGGCCACGAGCGCCTCGTCGCGGATCAGGTCGCCGCGGGCGGCGTTGACGAGGCGAACGCCGTCGCGCATCTTCGCGATGGCCGACTCGTCGATGACGCCGCGGGTCTCGTCGTTCAGGGGCAGGTGCAGCGTCAGGAAGTCCGAGCGCCCGAGCACCTCGTCGAACGTCCCGCTCTCGACGCCCAGCTCGCGGAAGCGCTCGGACGACACGAAGGGGTCGTAGGCGACCACCCTCATCTGCAGCCCGAGGGCGCGACGGGCGACCTGCTGGCCGATGCGGCCGAACCCGAGGACGCCGAGCGTCTTGTCGGCGAGCTCGACCCCGCCCCACTTCGAGCGCTCCCAGCGGCCCTCGACCAGCGCGGCGTGCGCCTGCGGGATGTTGCGGGCGAGCGCGACGAGCAGCCCGATCGTGTGCTCGGCGGCCGAGACGACGTTCGACTCGGGCGCGTTCGCGACGACGATCCCCTTGCGCGTGGCGGCGTCGACGTCGATGTTGTCGACGCCCACGCCGGCGCGGCCGATCACGCGCAGCTTCGTCCCGCGGTCGATCAGGTCGGCGGTCAGCTTGCTCGCCGAGCGGATGACGATCGCGTCGAAGTCGCCGATGATCTCCGCGAGCTCGGACTCGGAGTCGACGACGACGTCGAAGCGCTCGCGCAGGAGGGCGACGCCGGCGGGCGCGATCGTCTCGCGGATGAGGACGCGCGGCTGTGCCAACTACGCGTGGACCGGCTGCTCGTAGGCCTCGAAGGCCTGCGGAACCGCGACGCCGCGCTCGATGTCCGCTCCGAGCTCGGCGAGCGACAACTCGACGGCGGCGAGCGCGGCGGCGATGTCGAACACGTCGAACCAGCCGATGTGCCCGATGCGGAAGACCTTGCCCTTCAGCGCGCCCTGACCGGGCGCGAGCGTGACGCCGTGGCGGTCGCGCAGGTGCTTCAGCAGGACGTCCGAGTCGATGCCCTCCGGGGCGCGGATCGCGGTGACCACGGCCGAGGAGTCGTCGTCGGGCGAGAAGAGCTCCAGGCCCATCGCCTTCACCCCGGCGCGGGCGGCGCGGCCGAGCTTGAGGTGGCGGTCGAAGGCGGCGTCGAGCCCGTCGGCGAGCAGCATCGCCATCGCCACGTCCAGCCCGCGCAGCAGCGACACGGCGGGCGTGAAGGCGGCGTCGAGCTTGTCCTGCGCCTTCTTCGTCGCCGTCCAGTCGAAGTAGAAGCTGCGCGACTGCCTGACGCGGTCCCAGGTCTTGGCGGCGACGCCGGCGAAGCCGATGCCGGGCGGGCACATCAGCGCCTTCTGCGAGCCGGAGACGACGACGTCGATCCCCCACTCCTCCATCTCGAGCGGCACCGCGCCGAGCGACGAGACGGCGTCGACGACGAGGGTCGCGTCGCCGACGGCCTCCTTCACGCGGCGGATGTCGGACACGACGCCGGTCGAGGTGTCGGAGTGCTGGCAGAAGACGAGCTCCGCGCCCGCCTCGCGCACCGCCGAGCCCACCTCGTCGGGATCGGGCGTCTCGCCCCACTCGTACCTGATCGGGTGCACGTCGAGCCCGTGGCGCTCGCAGATCGCGATCCAGCGGTCGCCGAACGAGCCGTGGCTGACGACCGCGACGCGGTCGCCGGGAGCGGCCAGGTTGTCCACCGCCGACTCCATCGCCCCCGTGCCGGAGGCGGAGAAGACGAGCACGTCGTCCGGCGTCCGGAAGACCTCCTTCAGCCGGCCGAGCGTCCGCTCGTAGATCTCGCGGAAGTCGGGCCCGCGGTGGTGGACGATCGGCTCGGCCATGGCGGCCAGCACCTCGGGCGGCACGGGCGTCGGGCCGGGCGTGAACAGGTAGCGCTTCTCCATGGCGGACAGCCTAGCGGCAACGCCGGGGGCATCACTTCAGTTCGGAAAGCGACCCGCGCGGCTCGTGTCACCCTCGTGCCCGGTCCGTCGCCCGGGACCCGGTCCGCACCTCGCGGCGCGAAGGTCCCGGAGCTCGGGGAGGCGACGCTCCCGCCGCGCAGGATCCCCCGGTCGGCCACACTCCGCCTGTGCAGGTGCTGCTCTCCTTCGGCGCGGCGCTCCTCGCGCTGCGGCTCGCGGGGACGCTCTTGCGTCGCCGGTCGTTCGCCTGGGGCTTCGGGCTGCTCGCGTACGCCGCCGCGTGCGCGGCCCTCGCGT
>DASZWI010000096.1:0-10225 GCA_035546715.1 Gaiellaceae bacterium
CCGTCCGAGCGACGCGCGCGCGATGTCGCGGTGGGCGCTGAACGTCGCCCGTGCGGCGCGGATCAGGTCCTTCAGCTGCTCCTGCCAGGGCCGGTCGTCGGGATAGCCCGTGTAGTCGATCTCGCCGATCACGTGGTCGAGCACGAGCTCGATCAGCGTGTCCTTGCTGTCGACGTAGGCGTAGATCGAGGCTGCGCCGACGCCCAGCTCCTGCGCGACCCGGCGGATCGTCACGGCGTCGAGCCCTTCCGCGTCGAGCACGCGGATCGCCGCCTCGACGACCGCGTCGCGGTCGAGCGCCTTCTTGCGCCCGGGGCGGACGCGCCGCTGCGGGCGGGGCGGCTCGGGCAGCGCGGCCTCGGTCATCCGCGGCAGTGTACTTGCGCCGACTGACGTTTGCGGCTAGTGTTCCGAACACTGTTCGAGTTCACTGTTCGTGAGAGGAGCCGTTCGTGAGCCCGCATCCCCGCCGCTGGCTGATCCTGTTCGTCGTCCTCGCCGCCGAGATCATGGATCTCCTCGACGGGACCATCGTCAACGTCGCCCTGCCGACCATCAAGCGCCACCTGCACGCGTCCGATGCGGCGCTCCAGTGGATCGCGGGCGGCTACGCGCTCGCGCTCGCGATCGGCCTCGTGATCGGCGGCCGGCTCGGCGACCGCTTCGGGCGGCGGCGGATGTTCCTGATCGGCGCCGCCGGGTTCACGGTCGCGTCGACCGTCTCGGGGCTCGCCGACTCGACCGAGATGCTCGTCGCCTTCCGCCTGGCCCAGGGCGCGTTCGGGGCGCTGCTCATCCCGCAGGGGCTCGGGATCATGCGCGACGTCTTCCCCGAGGACGAGCTGCCGAAGGCGTTCGCGCTCTTCGGCCCGGTGATCGGCGGCGCCGCCGTGCTCGGGCCGATCATCGGCGGGCTGCTCGTCGGCTCGGGGCTGCTCGGCGGCTGGCGGCTGGTGTTCCTCGTCAACCTGCCGGTCGGCGCCCTCGCGGTCGCCGGCGCCGCGCTCCTGATGCCGGAGTCGCGCGCCCCGCACGCCCCGCGGCTCGATCCGCTCGGCGGCCTCCTCGTCGGCACGGCGATGCTCGCGCTGATCTATCCGCTGATCCAGGGCCGCCAGTCGGGCTGGCCGGCGTGGACCTTCGTCGTGCTGGCGTCCGGCGTCGCCCTGCTGGGCGTGTTCGCCGCGCAGCAGGTCGCGCGGACCCGCGGCGGACGCGACGGCCTCATCGAGCCGACGCTGTTCGCGAACCGCGGCTACACCGCCGGCTCGGTCGTCCTGCTCGTGTTCTTCCTCGGCATGACGGGCTTCATGTTCGCGCTGACCCTGTTCCTGCAGCTCGGCGAGGGCTTCAGCGCGCTGCACTCCGGTCTCACGTTCGTGCCGTGGTCGGCCGGCCTGGCGGTCGGGGCCGGCGTGAGCGGCGGCGCGCTCGCGCCGCGCTGGGGCCGGCACGTGCTCGAGGCCGGCGCGGTGGTGTCGCTGCTCGGCACGCTGCTCCTCGTCCACGAGGCGACGAGCGGCTACGTCGGCACCTGGGACCTCCTGCCGGGGATGCTCGTCTCCGGCCTCGGCATGGGCCTGATCGTCGCGCCGCTGTTCGACATCATCATCGCCTCGGTGACCGACCGGGAGCTGGGCTCGGCGTCGGGCGTGCTGAACGCCGTGCAGCAGCTCTCGTCGGCGGCCGGCGTCGCGGTGCTCGGCACCGTGTTCTTCGACACGCTGGACCGCACGCACTTCCACCACGCGCTCGGCCGGACGCTCTGGATCGACGCGGGGCTGATCGTGGTCGCGCTCCTGCTGATGCCGCTGATGCCCCTGCGGGCGCGGGAGGAGGGACAGAGCGGCGCGGCGCCGGCGGCGGCCGAGCCGGCGAGCTCGACCTAGCTGCGGGTCGACCGAGCGGGGGTCAGGTGCCGCAGGTGCAGCCGGAGTGCTTGCCGCACGAGGGGCAGGCGACCTTACGGCGCTTGAGCTCCAGTGCGCTCTTCGCCAGGCCGGCCTTCGTCATCAGCCAGCCGCTCACCGCGATCAGGGCCAATGTCAGTTCCACGTGCGGTTCCATCGGTTCCCACTTCCTTCGTTTCCGGACGCTGCGCGTGTGGATGCGCTCGGTAGTACAACTCCCGACGGCGCCGATCGGATACGTGGGTGTAGAGCTCGGTGGTGGCGAGATCCGCGTGGCCCAGCATCTCCTGGACGGAGCGGAGATCGGCTCCGCCCTCCAGGAGGTGCGTCGCGAAGGAGTGGCGCAGGAGGTGCGGGTGCACCCGCTCGGGCTCCAGGCCGGCGACCGCGGCGAGGCGGCGCAGGATCAGGAACGCGCCCGAGCGGGTCAGCCCGCCGCCGCGCGCGTTCAGGAAGAGCTCCGGGCGGTGGCGGCGGTCGAGGTACGGCCGTCCGCGCGACAGGTAGCGGCGCAGCGCCTCGGCGGCGTGCGCGCCGATCGGGACGATCCGCTCTTTGTCGCCCTTGCCGACCACGCGGACGACCCGGTCGTCGAGGTCGACCCGGCTCCGCTCCAGCTCGACCGCCTCGGAGACGCGCAGCCCCGCCCCGTAGAGCAGCTCGACGAGCGCGCCGTCGCGCAGCGCGCGCGGCGTCGTGCCGTTGGCGGCGTCGATCAGGCGCTCGACCTCGGCCGGGGAGAGCGTCCGCGGCAGCTTGCGGGGGCGGCGGGGCAGCTCGAGCTCCGCGGCCGGGTTGTCCGACCGCAGCCCGAGCAGCTGCTGGTGCCGGAAGAAGCTGCGGATCGCCGCGGTCCGGCGGGCGATCGTCGCCGGCGACGCGCCCGCCTCGCGCTGGTGGCCGAGCCACCGTTCGAGGTCCTCGACGCGGGCGCGCGACAGCGGGCCGTCGAGGAACCCCGCAAGCGCGACGAGGTCGCGCCGGTAGGCCTCGACCGTCCGCGGCGCGCTACGCGCCGCGAGCAGGGCGAGAAACCCGGCGAGCTCCGGATCGAGGGTGGGAGTGGTCATAGACCTTGCGGAGGCGCTTCGCGTCGACGTGGCTGTACATCTGGGTGGTCGAGAGCGACGCGTGGCCGAGCAGCTCCTGGATCGTGCGCAGATCGGCGCCGCCCTCCAGCAGGTGCGTCGCGAAGGCGTGGCGCAGGCGGTGCGGATGCGCGCACACGCGGCGCAGCGTCGACGTGTCGAGCCGCCGGCCGCGCACCGACAGGAAGAGCGCGCGCTCCTGCGGGTCGCGCGCGAGCTGCGGCCGGGCGTCGCGCAGGTAGCGGGCGACGACAGACGCCGCCTCCTCGCCGAGCGGGACGACCCGCTCCTTGGCGCCCTTGCCGCGGCGGACGTGGACGTGCTCCTGCTCGAAGTCGACGTCGCCGAGGTCGAGCCCGACCGCCTCGGCGCTGCGCAGCCCGGCCGAGTAGACGAGCTCGACGAGGGCCTGGTTCCGCAGCCCGAGCGGCTCGCTCGCGTCGAAGGAGTCGACGACGGCCTCGATCTCCCGCTGCTTCGGGGCGTCGGGGAGCCGCCGGCCGCGGCGCGGGGCCAGGCGTGCCCCGGGGACGTGGCTGCGGCCGAGCGTGAAGCGCAGCAGCGAGCGAACGGCTGCGAGCTTCCGCGCGATCGTCGCCGGGGCGAGGCGGCCGTGGCTGCGCGCGCGGCCCAGCTCCGCCGTCCAGGCGGCGAGCACGGCCACGTCGACCTCCTCGAGGGGGCGGTCGCCGTACCAGCGCGCGAACTGGCGGAGATCCCCGGCGTAGGCGCGCCGTGTCGCGTCCGCGATGCCCGCGGCGTCGACGAAGCGCGCGATCGCGTCGTCGGCAGTCACCCTTCTCTCTTCGCGGCGCCGCTAGGATCGCCTGCCGATGGTCGACCGCTGGGACTCGATCGCGCAGCTGGCGGTGCAGGGCGCCAACGTCCAGGCGGGCCAGACGGTCATGGTCACCGCGGAGCTGGACCAGCGCGAGCTCGCGGAGGCGATCGCCGTCGCGGCCTACGATCGCGGCGCCCGCTTCGTCGACGTCGTCTTCTACGACACGCTGCTGAAGCGGATCCGCGTCGAGCGCGCCGACCCGGAGACGCTCTCGTTCGTCCCCGGCTGGTACGCGCAGCGCCTGCTCGAGCTCGCCGAGGGCCGCGGCGCGCGGATCAGCCTCGCGGGGCCGAGCGCCCCCAACGCGCTCGACGGCCTCGACCCGGCGCTCGTCGGCCGCGACCGGCTGCCCTGGCTGAAGGAGGTGAGCCAGGTGATCGCCGAGCGGAAGAGCAACTGGACGATCGTCCCGTGCCCGAACCGGGCGTGGGCGAGCCTCGTCTACCCCGACCTGGAGCCGGACGAGGCCTACGAGCGGCTCTGGGCCGAGCTCGAGCACGTCCTGCGGCTCGACGAGGACGACCCCGGCGCCGCCTGGGAGGCGCGGATGGCGACCCTGTCGGAGTCGGCCGGCCGGCTCGGCGCCCGGCGCTTCGACGCGATCCGGCTGCGCGGGCCCGGCACCGACCTCACCGTGGGGCTGCTGCCGTCGGGGAGCTGGCTCGCCGCGAGCTTCGAGACGGTCGACGGGCTCCGCCACCTGCCGAACCTGCCGACGGAGGAGGTCTTCACGACGCCGGATCCGACCCGTACCGAGGGCCACGTCACGTCCACGATGCCGCTCGTCCTGCGCGACGGGACGATCATCCGCGGGCTGCGCGTGCGGTTCGAGGGCGGCCGGGCGGTGGAGATCGACGCGGACGAGAACGTCGAGGCGCTCCGCTCCGGGCTCGAGGTGGACGAGAACGCGCTGCGGCTCGGGGAGCTGGCGCTCGTCGACGGGCAGGGGCGGATCGGTCCCCTCGGCACGGTCTTCTACGAGACGCTCCTCGACGAGAACGCGGCCAGCCACATCGCCTTCGGCAGCGGCTTCCCGTTCCTCGTCGACGAGGCCGACGCGCCGAGGGTCAACGAGAGCGGCGCGCACGTCGACTTCATGGTCGGCTCGCCCGAGCTCGAGGTCGACGGCCTCGAGGCGGACGGGACGGCCGTCCCCGTGCTCCGCCGGGGCGTCTGGCAGATCTGACCGGCGTCCGGCGTCCTCGACCTCCGTCCAGGGCAGGGCAGGACGGGTTGGGCGCGCTCGGTTTCCGGGAATTCCCTACCATTCGGATCCGAAGCCGAACCAGCCCCAACCAATCGAGGAGGCGCTCCGGATGACCACGACCGAGTTGCCGGGCCGCGTGGATCTCTCGGAGCACGGGATCGACGCCGCCGGCGCTGTCTTCCGCAACCCGACCGCGGCGCTGCTCTACACGCACGCCCTGGCGCGGGGCGACGGCCGCCTGGCCGAGGGAGGGCCGCTCGTCGTCGACACGGGGACGTTCACCGGCCGCTCCCCCAAGGACAAGTTCGTCGTGCGCGAGGCGGCGTCGGAGGACCGGATCTGGTGGGGCGACGTCAACCACGAGCTCTCCGAGGAGCACTACGCCGGGCTGCGCGACAAGGTGACCGCGCGCCTCTCCCAGGCGGATCCGCTCTACGTGGTCGACGCGTTCGCCGGCGCCGACCCCGACCACCGGATCGCCGTCCGGGTGGTCACCGCGCACCCCTACCACGCGCTGTTCTCGCGGACGATGTTCATCGACCCGACGGCGGCCGAGGAGGAGACGTTCCGTCCGGACGCGGTCGTCCTCCACACGCCCGACCTCCAGGCCGATCCTGAGGAGGACGGCACGCGCAGCGGCACGTTCGTCTGCCTGCATCCCTCGCGCTGCGAGCTGCTGATCGGCGGCACCTACTACGCGGGCGAGATCAAGAAGTCGATCTTCACCGTGATGAACGACCGCCTGCCGCTCGAGGGCGTGTTCCCGATGCACTGCTCGGCGAACGTCGGATCCGACGGGCGGGTGGCGGTGTTCTTCGGTCTCTCGGGCACGGGCAAGACGACGCTGTCCGCCGACCCCGAGCGGTCCCTGATCGGCGACGACGAGCACGGCTGGGGACGGAACGGCGTCTTCAACGTCGAGGGCGGCTGCTACGCCAAGACGATCCGCCTCTCGCGCGACGCCGAGCCGGAGATCTGGAAGGCGACCCACGCCTTCGGAACCGTGCTGGAGAACGTCGCCGTCGACGAGCTCGGCCATCTCGACCTCGACGACGACTCGAAGACGGAGAACACGCGCGCCGCGTACAAGCTGGAGCGGATCGGCAACGCGCTCCCGTCGAAGCGGGCCGGCCACCCGACCTCGGTCGTCTTCCTCACCGCGGACGCGTTCGGGATCCTGCCGCCGATCGCGCGCCTGACGCGCGCGCAGGCCCTCTACTACTTCCTCTCCGGGTTCACGGCCAAGCTCGCCGGCACCGAGATCGGCGTCACGGAGCCGCAGCCGACGTTCTCGACGTGCTTCGCGCAGCCGTTCCTGCCCCAGCCGCCCGCGGTCTACGCGCGCATGCTGGGCGAGAAGCTCGACGAGCACGACGCCGCCGTGTGGCTGGTCAACACCGGCTGGACCGGCGGGCCGGCCGGGGAGGGCGAGCGCATGCCGATCCAGGCGACGCGCGCCATGCTCCGCGCCGCGCTCGAGGGCGAGCTCGACACGGTCGAGCGGCGCGCCGACGACGTCTTCGGCCTCGCCGTTCCGGTCGCCGTGCCCGGCGTCGACACCCGGCTGCTCGATCCGCGGTCGACGTGGCGCGACCCCGAGGCGTACGACCGCAAGGCGCGGGAGCTCGCGCGGCTCTTCGCCGACAACTTCGCGGCGCGGTTCCCGGACGCCGACGAGGTGGTGCGGCAGGCCGGCCCCAACCCGGACGCCTAGCGCTCGACGCTTCCCGGTCCGTCCGTCCGGATCGTTTCGATAGCGTCCGTAAACGTGGAAGCGACGCACGACGTGCTGGTCGTCGGAGCAGGCTGCGCGGGCATGCGCGCGGCCATCGAGGCGCACGACGCGGGCGCCGACGTCGGCGTCATCTCGAAGCTCCACCCGACCCGCAGCCACTCCGGCGCGGCCGAGGGCGGCATCAACGCCGCGCTCGGCAACGCGGCCGAGGACTCGCCGGAGATCCACGCCTTCGACACCGTCAAGGGCTCGGACTACCTCGGCGACCAGGACGCGATCGAGATCTTCACGCGCGAGGCGCCTGGGGACATCATCCAGCTCGAGCACTGGGGCGCGTTCTTCTCCCGGCGCGAGGACGGCAAGCTCGCGCAGCGCCCGTTCGGCGCCGCCGGCTCGCCGCGCACGGTCTTCGCGGCCGACATCACCGGCCACGTGCTCATCCAGGTGCTGTACGAGCAGCTGGTCAAGCGCGGCATCACCGTGTACGAGGAGTTCTTCGCCTGGAAGCTGGTCGAGAACGACGGCCGCTGCCAGGGCGTCATCTCCTGGGACCTGCTGAACGGCGGCCTGAAGACGATCGGCGGCAAGACGGTCGTGCTCGCCACGGGCGGCCAGGGACGCATCTACCGCACGACGACGAACGCGTACGCGTGCACGGGCGACGGCGCCGCGATGGCGTTCCGCCTCGGCCTGCCGCTCAAGGACATGGAGTTCATGCAGTTCCACCCGACGACGCTCTACCCGTCGGGGATCCTGCTCACGGAGGGCTGCCGCGGCGAGGGCGCCTACCTGATCAACTCCGAGGGCGAGCGGTTCATGAAGAAGTACGCGCCGAACGCCATGGAGCTCGCGTCGCGCGACGTCGTCTCCCGCTCGGAGCAGACCGAGATCGACGAGGGGCGCGGCATCAACGGCTCGATCTACCTCGACATGCGCCACCTCGGCGCGGAGAGGATCATCGAGCGCCTGCCGGGCTCGCGCGAGCTGTCCATGACGTTCGCGGGCGTCGACCCGATCTACGACCCGGTGCCCGTGCGGCCGGGCGCGCACTACCACATGGGCGGTGTCGAGACCGACAACGACGGCGCCACCGAGCTGACCGGCCTGTACGCCGCCGGCGAGGTGGCGTGCGTGTCGGTGCACGGCGCCAACCGGCTCGGCGGCAACTCGCTGATGGAGACGATCACCTTCGGCCGCCGGGCCGGGCGCGCCGCCGCCGAGTGGGCGCTGTCGCACACCACGGTCGACGTGCCGCAGAGCGCGCAGGCCGACGCCGAGCGCGAGCTGAAGGAGATCCTCGACGTGACCGAGGGCGAGCGGCCGTGGCAGATCCGCAACGACCTCGGCACCTCGATGCTCGAGAACTTCGGCGTCTTCCGCCGCGAGGAGCAGATGGTGGCGCAGCTCGAGATCATCGGGCAGCTCCGCGAGCGCTACGCCCGCGGCGTGGTCGTCGAGGACAAGGGCGAGGTCTTCAACAACGACCTGACGCAGGCGATCGAGCTGGGGAACATGCTCGACCTCGCCGAGTGCATGGTCCAGGCCGGGATCGCGCGCAAGGAGAGCCGCGGCGCCCACGCGCGGCCGCACGACTACCCGAACCGCGACGACGAGAACTTCATGAAGCACTCGATCTCGCGCCTGGTCGACGGCCGGCCGGAGCTCTCCTACAGCGAGGTCAGGTTCACCAAGTACGAGCCGATGGAACGGAAGTACTGATGCGCACCGGGGTCTGCGTGGCCGGGTCGGCGCTCGTCCTCTCGCCGGTCGCCCTGACCGGGTGCGGGTCGAGCGGGACGCGCTCGCTCGAGTCCGTGACGAAGGCCGCGACGGCGACCTCGAGGCAGGCGTCCGAGCACATGACGCTCTACGCGACGATCACGACCGGCGGACGCGTGGCGACGGTCAAGGGCTCGGGCGACTTCCGCAACCGGCCGTTGCTGGGGCGGATGACGGTGAACGCGGGGACGTTCGCCGGCGGCGACATCACGATGGACGAGATCGTCAGCGGCTCCGTCGCCTACCTGTCCTCGGACGGCTTCTTCGGCGAGGTGCCGCCCGGCATCCGGTGGCTGTCGGTCGAGTACGCACACGCCCGCGCGACCAGCACGGCCTCTGCGACCAGCCTGACGCCCGTACGCTGCCTCGCCCAGCTCCAGGGGGCGACCGGCGCGAAGAAGATCGGGGAGGAGGACGTCGACGGCGTCCAGGCCACGCACTACTCGGTCACGGTCGACCCCGCGAAGAGCTCGGCCACGGCGCACCGGACGTACCGGTCGGCGGACGTCTGGATCGACGGGCGCGGGCTCGTGCGCCAGGAGATGCTCGCGTACTCGGAGCGCGTCGACGGGTCGCGGGTCTCCGCGTCCCTGAAGATCGGCCTCGGCCGTTTCGGGGAGCGGGTGCCGGTGCAGGCGCCCTCGCCGAGCGAGGCGTTCGCGACGACCGAGTCCCGCCTGAACGCCATCCTGAACGGAGGCCCCTAGACGATGCAGGTCGCACTGAAGATCTGGCGCTACGACGCGAAACGCGGCGAGCGCGCGCTGCGCGAGTACGAGATCGACGCGCCCGAAGAGGCGACGCTCCTCGACTGCCTCGACATCGTCAAGGACCGGCACGACGGCACGCTCGCCTACCGGAAGAGCTGCCGGATGATGATCTGCGGCTCCTGCGGCATGCGGATGGACGGCGCCGCCGTCCTCGCCTGCAAGGTGCGCATGTACGACATCGCGCAGGCCGGGAAGGTCCCCGTCATCTCGGCGATGGGGAACCTGCCGATCGTGAAGGACCTCGTCGTCGACATGGGGCCGTTCTGGGAGAAGTTCCGGAGCGTCGACCCGTACCTCCAGCCGGGCTACGACGAGCCGCTCAACGGCAAGGAGCACCTCATCGCGCAGGACCGGATGAACGTGATCCACAAGGAGGCGCTCTGCATCAACTGCGGCTGCTGCGTGTCGGAGTGCAACTCGATGGAGTCCGACCCCGAGTTCACCGGGCCGCAGGCGCTCGCCAAGGCGATGCGGTTCGTCGGCGACCCGCGTGACGGTCGCAAGATCGAGCGGCTCGAAGCGCTGAACGGCGAGCACGGCATCTGGGACTGCACCCGCTGCTACATGTGCACGGAGCGCTGCCCGAAGGGCGTCGACCCGCGCGACGCGATCGCGAAGCTCGGCGCGGAGTCGATGAAGGAGGGCATCGACCGCGACATGGGCGCGAAGCACGCGAAGTGGTTCGTCGTCTCGGCGAAGACGACGGGCTGGCTGCGCGAGACCGAGCTCGTCCCGAAGACGCAGGGCGTCGTGTCGGCGATCAAGCAGACGCGCTTCGCCCTCGACCTCGCCCGGCACGGCAAGGTGCCGCCGCCGTTCCCGCCGCACGTCGCGGCCGGCGTGAAGGAGTCGCGCAACCTGCACGACCTCGTGCGGGAGCAGGGCGTCGAGGGCT
>DASZWI010000097.1:0-1511 GCA_035546715.1 Gaiellaceae bacterium
GATCTCGTCCGCCGCCGCGTCGATCCGGGCCGCGTCTGCGACGTCCGCCTGCACGACGTGCGCGCGCCCGCCGAGCTCCTCGACCTCCGCGCGCGCCGCCTCCAGCCGCTCGCCGCCGCGGGCGATCAGCCCGACCGACGCACCCTCGCGTGCGAGCTTGCGCGCGGTGGCGCGACCGACGCCGGCCGAGGCCCCCGTGAGGACGACCACCCCTCTGTCCACGGGAGGCAACTACCCGCTTGGCAGGAACGTACGCCCTCACGACGGCCGAGTCATGGGTCGTCGTCTTCGTCCGGCTCCCACGGGCGGAACCACCAGATCTGGCCCTGCATCGGCTCGAAGCCGAGACGCTCGAGCGCGAGCCTCAGTCTGTCTGTCCACGGGACGCACGCAATGCCGTCGTACCTGACCGATCTGTCGATTTGCAGGTGTGCGGCCTGGCGGAGATCGAGGATCCGGCGCGCCTTGACAACGAGGCGGAGAGCTGCGTTCGAGTGCTGGTACCGGTCATCCACGGCCATCGCCGGGAGAGCGAAACAGCGCCGTCGTCCAAGCTCCGGATGCCAGATCTCCTGATCGGAGATCGCGACATAGCCCACCACCTGTCCGTCGTCTACCAGGGTGTAGACCAGCGTCTCGTCGCCGTCGTCGAACGACGCCGCGTACGCACGGAGGTCGAGATAGAGATACGGGTGCTCGGTCTGGAACGTCCGCGTGGCGGTATGCGGACAGAGCCGAACCAGCTCGGGGACACTCGCCATCCGGTGACCTGTCTAGCGGCCGAGGATCTTGTCGACGGCCTCGAAGCTCGTGCTGTCGACGTGGAGACGAAGCGCGCCGTCAGGGGCGAGCCCGTACCGCGGGTCGTTCAGGTCGCCGACCGCGAGCGTCCCCAACGCGATGCGGGCGACGTTCTCGGCGACCTCCCGACCCTCTTCGCCCAGAAGGCTCAGGCCTTCGGAGCCGTTCACGGCGTCGATGCCGTCCATTCGTGGGCTGTTCGGTCCCCGATCCCGGTCTCCTGCTCGCTCCGACATGTGCTCTCCCCTCGGACAGTGCCGTCTCCCCGTCGGTCGCCGAGGACGGCTCCTCGGACGCGAGGTGTCCGACAAAAGACGTGAGTCTTGCACAGTCGCGAGCGGCTAGCGAGGCCCTCTCGAGACTCGTCTCACGTGGCCACGGGGTGCCGCTGCCGGAGCTCACGTCGGTCTTCTCCGGCTGCTTCGCGGCTCTCGGCGAGCAGCCGGTGGACGAGCTGCACCGCGGTCGCGCCCTCGCCGACGGCCGCCGCGACGCGCTTGACCGACCCGTGGCGGACGTCGCCGGCGGCGAGTACGCCCGGCATGCTCGTCTCGAGCGCGAACGGCCGCCGCTCGAGCGGCCACGCGTCGTCGACGTCCTCGCCGGTGAGCAGGAACCCGGCCGCGTCGCGGGCGACCGACGGCGGCAGCCAGTCCGTCAGCGGGTCGGCGCCGATCAGCACGAACAGCGCGTCCGCCCGGACCCACTCC
>DASZWI010000098.1:0-14674 GCA_035546715.1 Gaiellaceae bacterium
CGCCGCCCGCCGGAGGCGCGAAGCCGCCGCGGCCGCCGAATCCCCGTGCGCCGCCGAATCCCTGGGCGCGCCCCGAGCCTTGCGGCGGCGGTCCGCCCTGGAGCCCCGGCGCCGCCCCGCCGAAGCGGCCGCGGGCGCCGAAGCCGCCCGGTCGGCCCACGCCGCCGGCCGTCGCGGGGCCGGCGGTCGGGATCGCCCCGGTGTGCGGGCTCGAGGCCGTCTGGAAGGAGGTCGCGGCCGGCGCGGCCACGAGGGCGAGCGTCATCGCCGTCGCGAGCGCCGCCCCGGCGGCGCGTCCGCGGATCGCGAGCGCAGGCGGCAGCAGGAACGCCGCGGCCGCGACGAGCCCGCCGACGAGCACCGCGTCGCGCAGCCATGGGTGCCAGTCGGGCGAGCGCGCGAGCAGGCGGTCGGCCCAGACGACCGTGGCCGCGAGCGCCGTCGCGCCGGCGGCCCGTGCGCGGAGGTCGGCGCGGCGACGCCACGTCCAGACGGCGCCGATGCCCACGAGCGCCCCGATCGCGGGGCCGAGGACGACCGTGTAGTACGGATGGATGATGCCCTGGGCGAAGCTCAGCACGAGGCCGGTGACGACGAGCCACGAGCCCCAGAGCAGGACGGCGGCCCGCCGGCCGTCCGTCCGCGGGCGGCGCCGCCAGGCGACCAGCAGCACGGGGATCGCGATCAGCGCGGCCGGAAGCAGCCAGGAGGCCTGCGTGCCCATCTCGGCGCCGAACAGGCGCGTGATCCCCGTCGGGCCCCAGGCTCCAGGACCGCCCTGCCCGCCTCCGCCGACGACGCTGCCGCTCTCGTTCCCCGTCAGCCGACCGAAGCCGTTGTAGCCGAAGACCAGCTCGAGGATGCTGTTGTGCTGCGAGCCGCCGATGAACGGGCGGCTCGACGCCGGCCAGAGCGCGACGATCGCGACCCACCACCCGGCCGACGCGACGAGCGCGCCGCCCGCGGCGAGCAGCTGGAGGAGACGGCGCCGCAGCGGCGTCGGCGCGGCGAGCAGGTAGACGAGGGCGAAGCCCGGCACGACGATCAGGGCCTGGAGCATCTTCGTGAGGAACGCGAAGCCGATGAGCGCGCCTGCCAGGGCGAGCCAGCGGGTCGACGCCGCCTCGAGCGATCGGGTCAGCGCATAGGCGGAGCCGACGAGCAGCAGCGTCAGCAGCGCGTCCGGGTTGTCGAAGCGGAACATGAGGACCGCCACGGGCGTGAGCGCGAGCACCGCGCCGGCGAGCAGGCCGGCGCCCGCCCCGAAGCGGCGCCTGACGGCGGCGTGGAGGAGCCACACCGACGCGACGCCTTCGAGCGCCTGGGGGACGAGGATGCTCCAGGCGTTGACGCCGAAGAGGCGCGCCGAGAGGTCCATCGCCCAGAGGGACGCGGGCGGCTTGTCGACGGTGATGAAGCTCGACGAGTCGAACGAGCCGAAGAAGAACGCCTTCCAGCTCTTCGAGCCCGCCTCGACGGCCGCGGCGTAGAACGCGTTACCCCACCCGTTCGCGTCGAGCCCGAGGAGGTAGAGCAGCGCCGTGCCGGCCAGCAGCCCGGCGAGCGCGGGCCGCGCCCAGGCGGGCTCGGCCGTCGTGCCGCGGGCCAGCGCGCGCAGGCGCGGGAGCGCGAGGGACGAATCGCCGGTCGTGCTGGTCACCGGTGCACCTCCAGGGGACTCGGGACGCTGCGACCGCGGAAGACCCAGGCGCGCAGCAGGACGAAGCGGACGACGGTCGCGACGAGGTTGGCGGCGACCAGCGCGCCGACCTCGACCGCCCGGCCGGGGCGCGCGTCGGCGGCGTGGAGCAGGCCGAGTCCGCCGCCGGTGATGCCGAGCGCGAGCCCGAAGAGGGCGAGACCCTGCGCGTGCTGGCGGAGCGCGTGGCGGCGGCCCCGCACCGCGAACGTCAGGCGGCGGTTCGCCGCGGTGTTGGCGACCGCCGTCGCCAGCAGGGCCAGGGCGTTCGCCGCCTGCGCGTCGAGGACGCCGCGCAGCGCGACGTAGAGGAGCAGGTAGGCGACCGTCGACGCCGCGCCGATGCCGGCGAAGCGGAGCGCCTGGCCGTTGAACGACGGGGCTCGCGCGGCGGGGATCCGCCCGGCGGCGACGTCGCGCGCCAGCCGGGCGACCCCGCGCAGGTCGGCGAGCGCGGTCGCCACCACGTCGACGCGCGAGTCGGGGTCGTCGACCCAGTCGACCGGCACCTCGTGGATGCGCAGGCCGGAGCGCTCGGCGAGCACGAGGAGCTCGGTGTCGAAGAACCACCCCTCGTCGCGCACCTGCGGGAGCAGCGCGCGCGCCCGGTCGGCGCGGATCGCCTTGAAGCCGCACTGCGCGTCCGAGAAGCGGGTGCGCAGCACCGCGTGCAGCAGCGCGTTGTAACAGCGCGAGATCGCCTCGCGCTTCGGGCCGCGCACGACGGTGGCGCCGCGGGTGAGGCGGCTGCCGATCGCCAGGTCGCTGTGTCCCGTGAGGAGCGGTGCGACCAGCGGGAGCAGGGCCGCGAGGTCGGTGGAGAGGTCGACGTCCATGTACGCGAGTACCTCGGCGTCGCTGCGCGACCAGACGGCGTTCAGGGCGCGCCCGCGCCCCGGGAGCTCGAGCCGCACGGCCTCCACCTCGTCGAGCTCCTCGGCGAGGGCCGACGCGACCGTCCAGGTCGCGTCGACGCTCGCGTTGTCGGCGACGGTGATGCGGAAGGTGAAGGGGAAGGTGGCGCCGAGGTAGCCGTGGAGCCGGCGGATGCTGTGCTCCAGCACGTGCGCCTCGTTCCGGACGGGCACGACGATCTCGACTGCCGGCGCGGTCGCCGGCACGCCGTGCGGGGCGTCGATCGGGGCGAGCTGGGTCATGACGCTCAGCGTCGCGGCCCGGTCCGGGAGACCGGTGGGGGCGAGATGTGAGTTCCCTGGGCGTGCGCGCGCCGGGCAGAATCGGGCCATGCCCGATCAGGAGGACGTCCGGCGGATGGCGCTCGCGCTGCCCGGCACGAGCGAGGGGAGCGACGGCTTCGGGTTCAGCGTCCTGAACAAGGACAAGCACCGGGGCTTCGTCTGGTCGTGGAAGGAGCGTGTGGAGCCGAAGAAGCCGCGCGTCGAACGGGACGACGTGGTGGCCGTCCGCACGGTCGACCTCGCCGACAAGGAGGCGCTCCTCGCGTCGGGCGATGAGGCGCTCTTCACCGAGCCGCACTACAACGGCTTTCCCGCCGTGCTCGTGCGCCTGCCCGTGGTCGATCCGGAGCTGCTCGAGGAGCTGATCGTCGACGCGTGGCGGACGCTCGCGCCCCGCGCGCTCGTCGAGGAGTGGGAGGCGTCGCGTGGGTGAGCGGCGCCGGATCCTCTCCGGCTCGACGTTCGAGGAGCAGATCGGGTACGCCCGCGCGGTCGTCGACGGCGACTGGGTGTTCGTCTCCGGGACGACCGGGTTCGACTACGCGTCGATGACCATCTCGGACGACGTCGCCGAGCAGGCGGAGCAGTGCCTCGCCAACGTCGAGGCCGCCCTGCGCGAGGCCGGCTCGAGCTTCGCCGACGTCGTGCGGGTGCGCTACCTCCTGCCCGTTGCGGAGGACTTCGAGCGCTGCTGGCCCGCGCTGCGGAAGGCGTTCGGCGACGTCCGCCCGGCGGCGACGATGCAGTGCTGCGGCCTGGCCGACCCGCGGATGAAGATCGAGATCGAGGTCACGGCCCACCGTCAGCCGGCCTCGCCGCCGGCCGCCCCCGGGCGCGGGGCGTCCCGGCAGGGTCAGACCCGGGTCTGACCCTGGTTTGCCGGTCCGAAGTGAGAAACGGCTGCACAGGAGCGGGTCCCCCGATGGCCGCGCGCCCGTGCCGGCCGACTGGCAGGGTCCGACCCGGGGCTGACCCTGGTTGGGGCTTTCGCCCCGCGAAGCGCGTGCTCCGGACGGATTCCTGCTCCGGAGGGATTCCTGTTCAGCGAGCCGTGGCGCGGCGGCGAGTCGTTCGTCGGACCTCCAGGTAGGCGAGGTCGGAGCCCACCCCCGGCGACGCGCCGGGAGCTCGGTCGCCGGCGGCGGGCATGACCGCCTTGGTCGACCTGCGGCCGCGGGGCCGCGATCGCCCTAGCGCCACGCCTCCGGCGTCGCGGCGACCTTCTTCACCCTGGCGGGCAGCTTCCCGCTCGCGACGTCGGCGATCGTCACCGTCTCCAGGATGCTCCTGATGTTCGCGCGCAGGGCGATCCAGAGGTCCTGGAGCGCTGCGGCCGAGCCGTCGTACTCGAGCGCGGTCGGGCGCTGGCCGCGCACGGTCGCAAGAGGTCCGCTCACCGTGCGGATCACGTCGGCCACCGTGATCTCCTCCGGCGGGCGAGCGAGGCGGAAGCCCCCGTCGGCGCCTCGGATCGCCTCGACGATCTCGCCGCGCTTCAGGTCGAGCAGGATGTTCTCCAGGAACGCCGCCGGGATGCCCTGGCGCTCGGCGAGCTGCTCCCGCTTCACCGTGGCGCCGCCCGCGGCGGCCAGTTCGACGACCGCTCGGATGGCGTAGTCCTCCTTCGCCGAGATCCGCATCAGGCCATTGTCGCCTGTCGCGGCGGATGACGCCCTCTCGGCGGTCGACTTGCGCAGCCATGAGCGCTGTTGATAATGTCGATAAAGATGACCTATTCGATAAACAAACTTGGATGGAGGACGACGGCGGCCGAGCCGGGAGCGACGGTCAAGCTCCTCGCGGTCGACGGCTCGCCGGACGGGGGAGGCCGGACGAGGCGCGCGGTCGGCGCGGTGGCCGCCGCCGCGGTCGAAGCGGGCGCCGAGCTGGCGACGGTCGGTCTCGTCGAGCTGGACGGCATCGACCAGGTGCTCGCCGGGCTGGACGAAGCGGATGCGGTCGTGCTCGGGGCGCCCGTGTATCGCGCCTCTGCCGCATCGCCGCTCAAGGAGCTCCTCGACCGGATCCCGCGCGACGGGGCCGAGCGGCGGTCGCCGCTGGCGGGGAAGGCCGTGGCGATCGTCCAGACCGGGGCGAGCCTCCACCACTTCCTGGCCCTCGACGGCCTGCGCAACGTCCTGGCCGGGTTCTTCGCCGCCCACGTCGTGCCCCCCGGGCTGTACGTGCCCCGGGACGGGTTCGACGACGACCGAGGCGCCGGGCTGCGCCAGCCCTACGCCGGTCAGGCGCGCGACCAGGGCGCAGCGCTCGTCGAGCTCGCCCGGGTGCTGCAGACGTCCAAAGCGCTGGCGTCGCTCAGACCACAAGCATGAAGGGGGATCAGTCATGACGGTCATGTCCGTGGCCACGTCGATCGAGGCCGATGCGTTCCGCCGGGTGATGGCGGAGCTCGCGGCCGGAGTCGCCGTCGTCACCACCCTCGACGCGGACGGCGAGCCGCGCGGGCTGACGACGACCGCGCTCACGAGCGTCTCGCTGGAGCCGCCGCTCGTCCTGGTCTGCATCGGCTCCGAGAGCCGGACGCTGCCCGCGCTCCGGGCGTCCGGCCACTTCGTCGTCAACCTCGTCCACTCGGCGGCGATCGAGCTCGCCGCCCGCTTCGCCTCCAAGGTCGAGGACAAGTTCGCCGGCTCGTCGTGGCAGCCGGGCCTGCGCGGGTCGCCCGTCCTGCACGAGGACGTCCACGCCTGGCTCGAATGCCGAGTCGAACGGGAGATCGAGGCCGGCGACCACGTCGTCCTGCTCGGGCACGTCGAGCACGGGGACGTGTTCGACGACCGACTCGAGCCGCTCACCTACTACCGCAGGCGCTTCGGCACCTGGGCGCCCGAGAGCCCGACCGAGAGGAGCGAACGATGACCCTGACGACCCAGGTCGCGGTCGCCGACGCGCGGCCCGCCCCGTTCACGGCGAAGCCGGCCGTCGAGCCGGCCCGTGAGACCTTCACGCCGGCCGGCCGGCCCGTGCGGCTGGCACGGCTCCGGCGGCTCCGGTCGCCGCTCGGGATCTACACGACCCCGGTGCTGCTCGTCGCCGCCTGGCAGCTCGCGTGCTCCGAGGGCGCCATCCCGCGCACGGTCGCGGCGTCGCCGCTCCAGGTCGTGCAGGCGGGCATCCATCTGTGGCAGGTCGGCGCGCCGTCGACCCTCGGCGAGGACCTTCGGGTCTCGCTCGTGCGGGCGCTGCTCGGCCTCGCGATCGGCGCGAGTGCGGGGGCGCTCGCCGCCACGCTCGCCGGACTCTCGCGGTTCGGCGAGCAGCTCTTCAACGGTCCGGTGCAGATCTTCAACACCGTGCCGTTCCTGGCCCTGTTGCCGCTGATGATCATGTGGTTCGGGATCGGCGAGGAGTCGAAGGTGCTCCTGATCGCCCTCGGCGCGTCGATCCCGGTGTACATCAACCTCTTCGCCGCGATCCGCGGCGTCGACCAGCGGCTCGTCGAGATGGCCGCCGCCGCCGGGGCAGGGCGGAGGCGGCTGATCCTCCGCGTGCTCCTGCCGGGCGCGCTGCCCGGGCTGCTCGTCGGCCTGCGCTTCGCCCTCGCGTACAGCGTCCTCGGGCTCGTGGTCGCGGAGCAGATCAACGCCACCTCGGGGATCGGCTTCATGATCATCCAGGCGCAGACGTACGACCGGCTCGACGAGATGTTCCTCGGACTGGTCATCTACGCCGTCCTCGGGCTGTTCGCCGACCAGATCGTCCGCGTGCTCGAGCGCGTGCTGCTCGTCTGGCGGCCCGCCTACGGAGCGGGCCGGTGAGCGCGCTCGCGTACGCCCCGCCGGCCGGCGGGCCACGCGAGACGTCAGTCGTCGTCCGCGGCGTGGTGCGGCGGTTCGGCGAGCGCACCGTGCTGGACGGGCTCGATCTCGACCTCGCACGGTCGGAGCTCGTCATCCTCCTCGGCCGGTCGGGCTGCGGCAAGAGCACGCTGCTCCGGCTCCTCGGTGGGCTCGATCGTCCGGACGGCGGCACGATCGAGGTGCCGCGGCGCCGCGCCGTCGTCTTCCAGGAGCCGAGGCTGCTGCCCTGGCAGCGCGTCTGGCGCAACGTCACGATCGGCCTGCACGACGTCGACGCTCGCGCCGTGGCCCGCGCGGTGCTCGACGAGGTCGGGCTCGCCGAGCGGGCCGACGCGTGGCCGAAGACGCTCTCCGGCGGCGAGGCGCAGCGGGTCGCGCTGGCGCGAGCGCTCGTCGCCGACCCCGAGCTGGTGCTGCTGGACGAGCCGTTCGCCGCGCTCGACGCCATCACGCGCCTGCGCATGCACGACCTCGTACGCGACCTCCGTGCCAAGCACGACGCGGCGATGCTCCTCGTCACCCACGACGTCGACGAGGCGATCGCCCTGGGCGACCGCGTCGTCGTCATGCGCGACGGGCGCATCGCGCGCGAGCACCTGGTCGACCTTGCCCCCGACGAGCGCGGACGCGGTCCCGCGCGGGACCGGATCCGCACCGAGCTGCTCGGCGAGCTGGGGCTCGCCCCGGCGGCCGCCTGACCCCACGTTCGAAGGAGGACACACGATGAGGAAGACCTGGATCGCGGCGGGCACCGCCGCAGTGACCGCGGCTGTGGTGGTTGCCACGGCCACCACGGCCGCGGGCGACTCGAAGCCGACGCTCGTCGTCGGCCAGCAGGAGTCGGGGATCATCTCCCTGGTCGAGGACTCGGGCGCCCTGAAGGGCGCGCCGTACAACGTCAAGTGGGCCGTGTTCCCGTTCGGCCCGCCGGAGGTGCAGGCGGTCGCGGCCGGACAGGTCGACGTCGGCACCGACATCGGCGACGTCCCGCCGATCAACGGCGCCGCCACGACGGCCGGCTTCAAGGTGATCGCCGCCATCGCCCCGCCGTCGTACAAGCAGGCCGGCAACTACCTGCTCGTCCCGAAGGGCTCGCCGATCAGGACGTTGAAGGACCTGAAGGGCAAGAAGGTCGGCGTGCCGTTCGGCAGCTCGGCGCACGGGCTGCTGCTCAACGCCGTCAAGAGCGTCGGGCTCTCGCCGTCGACGGTCAGCTTCGTCAATCTCCAGCCGTCGGCGCTCCAGGCGGCGTTCAACGGCGGCAAGGTCGACGCCATCTCGATCTGGAACCCGCAGGCGGCCGTCGACATCCTGGCGGGCGCGCGCGTGCTCCTCGCCGGCCGGCCGCCGCTCGACCCGGACGTCGGGTTCGCCGTCGGCAACGCGAAGGACCTCGCCGACCCGGCGAAGCGCAAGCTGATCGCCGACCTCCTGAAGCGGCTCGCGAAGGCCTACGCGTGGGGCGACCAGCACCCGGCGGCGTGGGTGAAGGACATCCAGAAGGAGACGGGCGTCGACCAGAAGACGGCGCAGTTCCAGGTCGACAACGGGAAGATCCTGATCCAGTACATCACGCCGTCGATCCTGAAGACGGAGCAGACCCTCGCCGACGCCTTCTACGCGGCCAAGCAGATCACCAAGCCGGTCGACGTGCACGCCCTCGTGGACAACGTCCTGCCGGTCGGGTTCAACGGCCGCTTCGGCTGGACGGGAGGTGAGTAGGACGGTGTCCGCGACGCTCCACCTGAACGCCTTCCTCATGAGCTCGGGCCACCACGAGGCCGCGTGGCGGATGCCCGAGAGCGATCCGCATGCCGACTACGACGTCGAGCACTGGATCCGCCTCGCCCGGATCGCCGAGGGCGCGGCGATGAACTCGCTGTTCCTCGCCGACGGCCCGTCGCTCGGCCGCGGGGCCGAGTTCCGCCCGGCCGGACAGCTCGACCCGCTGATCCTGCTCAGCTTCCTCGCTGCCGCGACCGAGCGCATCGGGCTCATCGCGACCGCGTCGACGACGTACAACGCGCCGTACAACCTGGCTCGCCGCTTCGCGTCGCTCGATCTCGTGAGCGGCGGGCGGGCCGGGTGGAACATCGTCACGACGGCCGACCGGGACGCCGCGGCGAACTTCGGTCTCGACGCCCGGCCCGACCACGCCGACCGCTACGCCCGGGCGACCGAGTTCCTCGAGGTCGCGCTGGGCCTCTGGTCGAGCTGGGACGAGGACGCGGTGGTGGCCGACAAGGCGACCGGACGGTTCGCCCGGGCCGGGTCGATCAACCCGATCGACCACGACGGCGAGCACTATCGCGTGCGCGGCCCGCTCAACGTGCCGCGCTCGCCGCAGGGTCGACCTCTGCTCGTCCAGGCCGGCTCGTCCCACGACGGGAAGGAGTTCGCCGCCCGCTACGCAGAGGCGGTCTTCACCGCCCAGCAGACCCTCGGCGACGCGCAGACGTTCTACGCCGACCTGAAGACGCGGGTGGCTCGGGCGGGCCGGGATCCGGACACGGTCGTCGTCCTGCCCGGGATCGTCCCGGTGCTCGGGGGCACCGAGGCGGAGGCGCAGGCCCTCGCCGACCGGCTCGAGGAGCTGATCGTCCCCGAGTACGGTCTCCGGCAGCTCGCCGAGATCCTCGAGGTGCCGCGCGAGACGCTGGAGCTCGACCGGGAGCTTCCCTCCGAGCTCGCGGCGGGCACCGCGGTCGAAGGGATGCGCAGCCGCCGCGACCTGGTCGTGTCGCTCGCCCGCCGCGAGCGGCTCACCGTCCGGCAGCTGCTCGGACGGCTCGGCGGCGGTCGCGGCCACTGGACGGTCGTCGGAACCCCGGAGCAGGTCGCCGACGCCCTCCAGACCTGGTTCGAGCAGGGCGCAGCGGACGGCTTCAACGTCATGGCGCCGGTGCTGCCGTCGGGTCTCGAGGCGTTCGTCGAGCACGTCGTCCCGATCCTGCGCCGCCGCGGCCTCTACCGGAGCGAGTACGAGGGGACGACGCTGCGCGACCACTATGGCCTGCCCCGTCCCGCTGCTTCCCGGGCCCTGGCCGGAGCAGCGGCGGCGTGAGCGAGCGGGCCGTGCCGCCGGCGCTCTCGGTCGACGGACTGACCAAGACGTACGCGGGCGGCTTCACCGCCGTCCGGGATCTCCACCTGGAGGTCCCGGACGGCGCATTCGTGGGCCTGTTGGGTCCGAACGGTGCGGGCAAGACGACGCTGATCGGCGCCGTCTGCAACCTCCTCCGGCCGACGGCGGGCGCGATCCGCGTCTTCGGCCACGACCACCGCAGCCGCGAGGCCCGGCGCCTGGTGGGGCTCGCCGAGCAGGACGTCAACCTCGACCGGTTCATCGACGCGGAGGAGATCCTCGTCTACCAGGCCGGGTACTACGGCCTCGGCCGCACGGAGGCGCGGCGCCGCGCTCGCGAGCTGCTCGACCTCTTCGATCTCTCGGCCAAGGCGAAGGCCCGGCGCTCCGAGCTCTCGGGTGGGATGCAGCGGCGCCTGCAGCTGGCCCGCGCGCTCGTCCACGGGCCGCGCCTGCTGATCCTGGACGAGCCGACTGCGGGCGCCGACGTGGAGCTTCGCGCCGAGCTGTGGGACTACATCCGGCGGCTGCACGGCGCGGGCGCGACCGTCCTGCTGACGACGCACTACCTCGAGGAGGCCGAGGCGCTCTGCGACGAGATCGCGTTCCTGCGCGGCGGGACCGTCGTCGCCCGGGGCGCGGCGGCGGCGCTTCGCGACGACTACGCCGCCCGCGACATCGGCGAGGTGTACCTGCGGGTGATGGCGGCCGAGCGCGAGCTGGCGGCCGCGTGACCTCCGTCGCCCCACCGCCGCCGTACGACCGGCCCTACCGTGCGGAGCGGCCGGCGTTCCTGTGGCTGCTCGAGCGCGAGGTCGTCCGCTTCCTGAAGATCTGGCGGTTCTCGATCCTCGGCCAGGTCCTGTCCGCGCTGCTCTTCGTGCTCGTCTTCGGAGAGGCGCTCAAGGGGCGCGTCGACGCGATCCACGGCATCCCGTACGACCGGTACATCCTCCCGGGCCTGGTCGTCCAGGCGGTCGCCACCGTCGGCTTCGTCAACGGCACGACGAGCCTGTTCGAGGCGCGCTCCGACCGGTACATCCACGGCGTCCTGGCGAGCCCGCTGCGGTGGTGGGAGGTCAACCTCGGCCTGGTCGCGGGCAGCATCGTGCGCGAGATCCTCGTCGGCGCCGGCGTGCTGCTCGTCGCGGGGTCCCTCGTCGGCCTGCGTCTCGAGCGGCCGCTCGTCGCGTTTGCGGCGACGCTGGCGCTGCTCGTCAGCGGCGCGCAGCTCGGAGTGATCGTCGGCACCTACGCGCGGTCGCTCGACGACATCTACTCGGTCGAGACGCTCGTCGTGCTGCCGCTCGGGTTTCTCAGCGGCTCCTTCTACTCGGTCGACGGCCTGCCGCACGCCTGGCGGGCGCTCAGTCACCTCAATCCGCTCTTCTACTCGGTCGAGTCGATGCGGGCAGGCCTGATCGGCGAGTCCGATCTCTCCGCCGGCGTGTCGCTCGCCGTCGTCGCGGGCGTCGCGCTCGCGCTGAGCGCCTGGTCGCTCAGGCTCTTCCACGCTGCGAACCAGCTCAAGCCCTAGGAGGTCGATCGATGGGAGTGACCCTGCACTGGTACCTGCCGACGAGCGGCGACGGCCGCACGCTGAAGACGGCCGACTCGCCGTTGCTCGAAGGCGAGGATCGCCTCGGCGCGCCCGGGCGCGGTCCCACCATCGACTACCTCGCCCAGATCGCCCGCTCGGCCGAGCAGATGGGCTTCGACGCGGTCCTCACGCCGACGGGGACGTGGTGCGCGGACGCCTGGATCGTGACCGCCGCCCTGTCGCAGCTGACGACGAGGCTGCGGTTCCTCGTCGCGTTCCGTCCCGGGTTCGTCGCGCCGACGCTCGCGGCGCAGCAGGCTGCCACGTTCCAGCGCGTCACCGGCAACAGGCTGCTCCTCAACATCGTCACCGGCGGCGAGGAGGCGGAGCAGCGCCGGTTCGGCGACTACCTCGACAAGGACGCCCGCTACGCGCGCACGGACGAGTTCCTGGAGATCGTCCGCGGCGCGTGGACGGGCCGGCCGTTCGACTTCGAGGGCGAGCATCTGAGCGTCGACGGCGCCCTCGTCGTCGATCCGCCTCCGCCGCCCGGCATCTACTTCGGCGGCTCCTCGGCGGCCGCGCTTCCGGTCGCCGCTCGGCACGCCGACGTGTACCTCACGTGGGGCGAGCCGCCGGCCCAGGTCGAGGAGAAGATCGCCCGCGTGCGCGAGCTCGCGGACGCGGAGGGACGCGAGCTCCGCTTCGGCATCCGCCTCCACGTCGTCGCACGCGACACGTCGGCAGAGGCCTGGTCGGCGGCCGCGCGGCTCCTGGACGGGCTCGACGACGCGGAGATCGCCGAGGCCCAGCGCAAGCTCCGCGCCTCGGGATCGGAGGGACAGCGGCGGATGCTCGCGCTCAACGAGGGCAGACGCGACGACCTGGTCGTCTCGCCGAACCTCTGGGCCGGGGTCGGCCTCGTCCGCGGCGGCGCCGGGACGGCGCTCGTCGGCAGTCACGAGGAGGTGGCCGAGCGGATCGCCGAGTACCACGCGCTCGGGATCGACGAGTTCATCTTCTCCGGCTATCCGCACCTCGAGGAGGTGTACAACGTCGGCGAAGGGGTCGTCCCGGCGCTCCGGCGGGCGGGTCTCCTCGAACGGGACGGACGCTCGCTGGCGGCCGCCTGAAGCAGGGTTCCGGCGCCGCGCAAGATAGGCAGTCCTCCCGATGCGCGGGGTGCGGGCGCGACCGTACCGTGGATCGCGTCAACCATGACCCCACGGAGGGAGACGATGAACCTGTACATCATCCTGCGCCGCAGCGGGTGGAGGTCGCCCGAGGCGCTCGAGGCGGCGGCGGCCCGCTCGAAGGCGGTCGCCGACGAGAAGATGCCCGACGAGGTCCGCTGGATCCGCAGCTACGTGCTCCACGAGGGCGCGGGCACGGTGGGCACCGTCTGCGTCTACCAGGCGACGAGCCCCGACGCGATCCGCAGGCATGCGGCGCTCGCCGACCTGCCCTGCGACGAGATCATCCCGGTCGCCGACACCGTGCTCGTGCGACCGGATCCTCAGCTCGTCGCGGTCTAGCTCGCCAAGTTCGCCGCCCACGCCCTGGAGGCGGCGGAACACCGCGGGGGACGTGGCCGTGGCGGTCGGGGAGGGACCGTCGCGGCCACGCTGCGGTCGTCAGCCGCGGGCACGCTCCTCGTCCGCCGTCAGCTCGGCGGTCGGGCGGGCCTCGAGGCGCTCGTCCGGAATCGGCCGGCCGCTCTCCACCGAGAGGCCGTAGGTGCCGGCGGCGAGCCGGGCCTCGGCGCGCTCGACGGCCGCGAGCTGCGCGTGCAGGTCCTCGCCGAGTCCCTCGTCGAGCTCGTCCTGATAGAGGTCCGATGCGAGGTTTCCCGGGTCGATGTCGTCCGCTTCCTCGCCGTCGTCGACGTGCCGGCGCCGCTCGAGGGCCCGCTCGATCCGCGTGCGCTCGGCGGCCAGGAGCTCGCGTGCGCGTTCGGCGTCCATCCCGGCACTCTAGTCCGTCGTGCGCCGCCGGTAGAGGACCGTCGCCAGCGGCGCGAAGATCGCGAGCAGCGTGGCCGACCACAGCAGCGACGCGACGACCGGGTGTTGCATCGGCCAGGCGTGGATCGACGCGGACGGGTTCGGGTTGCCGAACAGCGAGCGGGCCGCGGCGGTCACGGCGCTGACCGGGTTCCAGTCGGCGATCGCCCGCAGCACCGCCGGCATGTGCCTAGCTGAAGAGCAGGAACACGCCGAAGGCGGCGAGGGCGTCGAGCAGGCCGTGCTCGGCCCGCCAGCCGATCGCCAGGCCGGTCACCGCGACGATGAGCGAGCACAGCGCAGCGGTGAGCAGGTCGGCGAGCGAGCGGCCGACGAGGACCGCCGGCTTCCACATCGGCAGCGTCCGGAAGTGGTCGATCACGGGACGGGCTGGACGGTCACGTCCGAGTGCTGCAGCGCTCGCGGGCGATGTGGACGAGGTTGCGGCGCGTGAGGACGGCGACGTCTCGGAGCCGCGTCGCCGCGTCCGGTGAGGGCGATGAAGACGTCGTCGAGCGAGGGCCGGGTGCACCTGCACGTCGTCGACGGTGACGCCGGCCTCGTCGAGGTACTGCGTCGTCAGGAGCAGCGTCGCGCCGTCGGCGACCAGGCCGCGGATGACGTTCCACATCCGGGTGCGGCTGGTCGGGTCGAGGCCGGTGGTCGGCTGGTCCAGGAACACGACCGGGGCCGCGTGACCAGGCCGGCGGCCAGGTCGAGGCGTCGGCCCGGCGCAGGCCGCTCACGCGGCCGATCGTCACGAGGTTCTGGCGGCCGGACAGCACCTCGTCGAGGGTCGCGTCCTGGGCCGCGATGCCGATGCCGGCCCGGACGGCGGCTGCGTCGCGGACGACGTCGTGGCCCGCCGCCCGCACAGAGCCGCCGTCGGGCTTGCTCAGCGTCGTGAGGATGCGGACGGCCGTCGTCTTGCCCGCCCCGTTCGGGCCGAGGACGTCCAGCATGGCGCGAGGAGGCCGTCGTCGCGGAGACGCGTGCCGTGGTGCGCGACCTGCTCTCAGGTGTCGCGACGTCCGAGCACGGTTAAGCGTTTCCTCTGAAAGCGCCGTTTCACAGCGGCATGCCAGGCGTCCGGGGAACACTGATCCGCATGAAGATCCTGCGTGACATCCACACGAGAGTCCTCCTGTTCGTGGCGCTGGGCCTCGTCGCCGTCGGCGTCGCCGCGGCGGTCGCCTTCGCGCGCGGCAAGGCCGCGCCGATCGGCACCGGGGTGGTCGTCGTGAACACCAACCTCGCCTACGAGAACGGCGAGGCCGCGGGCACCGGCATGGTGCTCACCTCCTCGGGCGAGGTCCTGACGAACAAC
>DASZWI010000099.1:0-7293 GCA_035546715.1 Gaiellaceae bacterium
AGGTCGCGGGGCGTCACGCACGGGAGATCGGCGTTCACGACCAGGTACGGCGGCGCCAGGCCGGCGGCCACCGAGGCGTCGAGCGCGTCCCGGACGGCGGCTCCCTGCCCGCGCTTGGGGTCGGGCACGTAGAGCGCCGGCACGTCCGATTCGGGCTCCTCGGGCGCGACCACGACGACGTCGCCCACGGCGGCCGCCGCGGCGAGGACGTCGGCCAGCATCGCCGAGGCGAGCTGCCGGCGCGCGGGCTCCGGGAGCGGGTCGAGCCGGCGCTTCGGGTCGGTGCCGCGGAACGGAACGACGACGGTCGACATGCCTCGTGGACACTACCGCGGTGGTCGAGGTCGACAACGCCGCGCTGGCCGAGCGGCTCGAGACGCTCGCGTCCCTGCTCGACCTGGCGGGCGCGAGCCCGTACAGCGTGCGCGCCTACCGGCGCGCGGCGGAGCTGATCCGGGCGACGCCGGCGCCGGTGGCGGAGCTCGTCCGGCAAGGCCGCGTGCGCGAGCTGCGCGGGATCGGGCCGTCCATCGAGGCGCGGCTGCGCGAGCTCGTCGCCACCGGCGACCTCGCGGAGATCGCAGAGCTGAGGGCCGACGTGCGCCCGGAGCTGGTCGGGCTCGGCCGCCTCGTCGGCCTCGCGCCTGCCCGCATGGTGGAGCTCGGCCACGTCCTCGGCGTCGCGACGGCGGACGAGCTGCGCGCGGCGGCGGAGGCCGGCCGGCTGCGCCAGGTGCGCGGCATCGGCCCGGCGACCGAGCGGCGGGTCCTGGACCGGCTGGCGAACCGGACGCCCGAGCCCCAGCGGGCGCTGACGCTGAACCGGGCGCGCGCACTGACGGAGTCGATCGCGTCCGCCCTCGGCGGCGAGGTGGCCGGCGACGCGCGCCGGTGGTGCGACCGCTCGGAGCGGCTCGCCGTCGTCGCGGCCGCCCGGCGACCCGCGCCGGTCCTCGCCCGCTTCGCGGGCCTGCCGGAGATCGTCGCCGTCGTCGACCGGTCGGAGCGCCGCGCGGTCGGCGTGACGGTCGACGGCATCCCCGTCGAGCTTCGCGTGCCGGAGCCCGCGCGGTTCGGCGCGGAGCTGCTCGAGGCGACCGGGACGAGCGCTTACGTCGACGCGCTCGGGCCGCTGCCCGACGGGCGCGACGAGGAGGCCGTGTTCGCGGCGCTCGGCCTGCCCTTCGTGCCGCCGGAGCTCCGCGAGGCGCCCTTCGCCGGCACGCCGCCCGAGCTCGTCCGCCTCGACGAGATCCGCGGCGACCTGCACGTCCACACGACCTGGTCGGACGGGAAGGCGACGGTGCTCGAGATGGCCACGGCGGCACGCGACCTCGGCTACGAGTACATCGCGATCTGCGATCACACGCGTGCCGTGCGCGTCGTACCGGGGCTCGACGCCGACGACCTGCGGCGCCAGGCGGTGGAGATCGCGGCGGCGAACGAGGAGCTCGCGCCGTTCCGCGTGCTCCGCGGCGCCGAGTGCGACATCCTCCCGGACGGCTCGCTCGACCTGCCGGACGACGTCCTCGCCGAGCTCGACTGGGTGCAGGCGTCCGTCCACGCGGGACAGCGGGGGTCGCGCGAGGAGCTGACGCGCCGCACCCTCGCCGCGGTGCACCATCCGGCCGTGCGCTCGATCAGCCACCCGCAGGGGCGGATCATCGACCACCGGCCGCCGAACGCCGTCGACCTCGAGGCCGTCTTCGCGGCGTGCGCCGAGACGGGCACAGCCGTCGAGACGAACGGGCTCCCCGACCGGATCGACCTGAGCGGCGAGCTGGTGCGGGACGCGATCGCCGCCGGGGTGCGCGTCACGTGCTCGACGGACGCCCACTCCGTGCGCGGGCTGTCGAACATGCGCCTCGCGGTGCACACCGCCCGCCGGGGCTGGGCGACCTCCGCTTCGATCCTCAACACGCGGCCGCTGAACGAGGTGCTGGCGCGGTGACCGTCCTGGCCACGAAGCGGCTGCCCGGCCCGGCCTGGGACGAGCTGGCGGAGGTCGAGATCGGGCGTCCCGACCGGCTGCGCGACGACGTCGAGGCCTGGATCGTCGTCGGCGAGCGGGTGTCCGACGCGGAGCTCGACCTGCTCCCGCGCCTGCGGCTCGTCGCGAACTACGGCGTCGGCTACGACCGGGTGGACGTCGACGCGTGCCGCGCGCGCGGCGTGGCGGTGACGAACACGCCCGGCATCCTCGACGCGGCGACCGCCGACCTCGCGTTCGCGCTCCTGCTGGCCGTCCGCCGCCGCGTCGTCGCGGGCGACCGGGCGATCCGCGCGGGCGAGTGGTCCTACGGCTGGTCGGACGTGCCGACGCTGACGGGAGACGTGAGCGGCGCGACGCTCGGCATCGTCGGGCTTGGTCGCATCGGCTCCGCGCTGGCCCGCCGGGCCGCCGGGTTCGACATGCGGATCCTCTACGCCAGCCGCACGACCGTCGACGACCGCTACGAGCGGCGCGAGCTGGACGACCTGCTGCGGGAGAGCGACATCGTGTCGCTGCACGTACCGCTCTCGGCGGCGACGGCGGGCCTGATCGACGCGCGCCGGCTGGCGCTCCTCCGCGACGGCGCGACGCTCGTCAACACGGCGCGCGGAGACGTGGTCGACGAGGCCGCGCTGGTACGGGAGCTCGTCTCGGGCCGGATCGAGGCGGGCCTCGACGTCTTCGCCCACGAGCCCGCGGTGCCCGCCGAGCTGCTCGACCTGCCGAACGTCGTCCTGACGCCCCACGTCGGCAGCGCCACCACCGCCACGCGCGCCGCGATGACCGGCGTGGTCGTCGAGAACGTGCTCGCGCTCCAGCGCGGCGAGCCGCTCGTCACCCCCGTGCCCTGACCCGTCCCCTCAGGACATGTCCCAGGGACTGTCCCCCGGACATGGCCGGAAGGGGGAGTCGCACGGGTCGCAGCGAGAGCTCGATCGCCGTCCACGAGCGGGCTCGCGCCGCACTGGCTCTTCGAGCCATGTCCCAGGGACTGTCCCCTGGACATGGCTGGTCTGGACGACGGGGCAGTCTGGGTGGCGTCTCGGCGCGGCCGGCTCAGGCGGCGCGCGGGGGCGCGCCGCCGCCCGTCCACTCGGTCAGGTCGATCCAGTGCGTCCCGCGCAGGGCCTCGACGACCTCCGGCTCGGTGTGCGCCGGGTTGAAGACGTGCGCGTCGGGATCGCAGCAGAGCGAGACGGCGTCGCGCGACACGCCGTGGATCCGCACGACGGCGTCCGCGGGGAGCTGCACCTCGGCCAGCGTGAAGTGACGGAACTGCAGGTCCGGCGCGATCTCCATCAGGTCCGGCCAGTCCGGACAGGCTCGCGCGCTCATCCGCGTCGGATTGGCGCGCCGGAGCCGATCTCCTGCATCGCCCAGGTCCCGTCGAGCAGGATGGCCCCGGTGGTGTCCGCCGAGGGGTAGACGAGGAACCGCAGCGCGTCGTCGAGCGTGTGGAGCAGCCGGCCGTGCTCGCCGTCCAGCAGCGCGAGCCGCAGGTGGAAGCGGCCGTCCGCGAGCGGCAGCCGCTCGATGCGGTACCTGAGCTCGAACTCGCCCCCGTCGGCGCCCCAGCCGAGGTCGCGGGTCTCGGCGGACGCGGAGCCGAGCACCAGCCCGCCCTCGTCGCGCAGCTCCAGCGACACCCGCGGCGGCGCGAGGCCCGGCTGGGCCGCGACCCGCAGGCGCACGACGAGCGGCTCGCCCGGCGAGAACGCCGTCCGCTCGTCGCCGTCGCCGTCGAGGAGCTGCTGCTCGACGATCCTCGCCTCGCCCGTCCCCCACTCGCGCAGCCCGGCCTCGAGCTCCTCGGGGTTCGCGTCGGCCGCGAGCAGCCGCCGGTACGCGCCGATCGCCTCGACCGTCTCGCCGTCGAACTCGACCCGGCCCTGCCGCAGGAGGACGGCCCGGTCGCAGAGCCGCTCGACCGCCTGCGCGTCGTGCGACACGAAGACGATCGTGCCCCCGCGCTGCTTGAACTCGGCGATCTTGCCGAAGCACTTGCGCTGGAACTGCTCGTCCCCGACGGCGAAGACCTCGTCGAGCAGCAGGACGTCCGCCTGGATGTGCGCGGCGACCGCGAACCCGAGCCGCATGTACATGCCCGACGAGTAGGTGCGCACCGGCAGGTCGATGAACTGCTCCAGCTCCGAGAAGGCGACGATCTCGTCCATCGCCTCGCGCACCCGGGCGCGCGAGAGCCCGTGGATCGAGCCGTTGAGATAGACGTTCTCGCGCCCGGTGAAGTCCGGGTGGAACCCTGCGCCGAGCTCGAGCAGCGACGCGATCCGCCCCGTCGTCTCCATCCGGCCGCTCGTCGGCTTGATGATCCCCGAGACGATGCGCAGCAGCGTCGACTTGCCGGAGCCGTTGCGGCCGACGAGCCCGAGCGCCTCGCCCGGCTCGACCCGGAGCGACACATCGTCGAGCGCGACGACCTCGCGCGTGCGCATCCGGCCGCGCGCGACGAAGACGTCCTTCAGGGTGCGCTGCGCCTGCGCGTGCACGCGGAAGGTCCGCGAGACGCGATCGACGACGATGCGCCCTGCCGTCATGCGACGGACGGTAGCTCAGCGGCCTGGACGAGCTCGGCCAGCCGCGACACGGCATCGGGATCGGTGCCGGGCAGCACCCCGTGCCCGAGGTTGAAGACGTGCCCGGGCCGGCCGGCGGCGCGCGCGAGGACGTCCCGCGCGGCCGTCTCCACGCGCTCCCACGGACCGAGCAGCACGGCCGGATCGAGGTTGCCCTGCACCGCCCGGTCGAGCCCGGCCGCCGCCCACCCGTCGTCGAGCGCGATGCGCCAGTCGAGCCCGATCGCGTCGCCCCCGGCGCGCGCCATCGCGGGGAGGAGCGTCGACGCGCCGGTGCCGAAATGGATGGTCGGCGCCCCCGCGGCGGCGAGGATCCGCGCCGACCACGGCGCGACGAACTCGTCGTAGTCGCCGGGCGAGAGCACGCCGACCCACGAGTCGAAGAGCTGGACGACGTCGGCCCCGGCTCGGGCCTGCGCCGCGACGTAGCGCGAGAAGCAGTCGGCGAGCCGCCCCATCAGCGCCCGCCATACGCCGGGCTCCCGATACATCAGCTGCTTGACGAGCGCGAAGTCGCGCGACGGGCGTCCCTCGACCAGGTAGCCGGCGACGGTGAACGGCCCGCCGCAGAAGCCGACGACCGCGCGCTCGGGCGCCAGCTCCCGGCGCACGATCCCGATCGCCTCGAGCAGCGGGGCGAACGCCTCCTCGGGATCCGGGACGGCGAGGCGTTCGACGTCCGCGAGCGTCCGCACCGGCGCGGCCACGACCGGCCCGACGCCCTCGACGAGGTCGACGTCGAGACCCATCCCGAGCACCGGGGTCATGATGTCGGCGAACATCACGGCCGCGTCGACGCTGTGCCGCCGGACCGGCTGGAGCGTGACCTCGGCGCACAGGTCGGGGGTGTGCGCCACCTCCCAGAAGGAGTGGCGCTCGCGCACCGCGCGGTACTCGGGCAGCGAGCGGCCCGCCTGCCGCATGAACCAGACGGGCGTGCGCGGCACCGGCTCGCGCCGGACGGCGCGCACGAGCAAGGGGTCCATGGCGGCCTAGAGTAGTCGGCCATGTCGCGCGGACCGTTGGCCGTCAGCTGGGGCGCACCGCCCAGAGTCGACCCGCAGGCCGGGACGCTCACGCACGTCCCGGTCGCGCTCGAGAACGCGGGGACCGCCGCCTGGCACAGCGGCGTCTTCGTCGCCTACCACTGGCTCGACGACCGCGACAACCCGATCGTCTGGGACGGCCTGCGGACGGCGCCGCCCCCGCTCGCCCCCGGAGAGGGCGCGACCGTCGAGGCCCGCCTGCGCGCGCCGATCCCGCCCGGCCGCTACCGGCTCGCGTTCGACGTCGTCGCCGAGCACCGCGGCTGGTTCTCGGAGCTCGGCTCGCCCATGCTCGCGCTGGACCTCGACGTCCGCGCGCGCGCCGACGAGCCGCTGACCGAGCTGCCGCCGCAGGTCGAGCCGGCGCCCGACTACGCCGAACGCGTCCGCGCCGCGCACGCGGAGGGCTACGCGGTGGTCGCCGGCGCGATCGAGGTGCGCAACGGGCTGTTCGCGCGCCGGCCCCGTGCGCTCGCCGCGTACCAGCCGGGACCCGGCCGGGTGCCGGGCTTCGCCGCGCCGCTGCTCTGCCCCTCGGTGCTCCCGGGCGTCGAGCTCGAGCGGCTCGCCGACGTCGAAGGGCTGCCCGCCTACGCGGCCCCGCGCGACGAGCCGTGGGTCTACGACGGCCGCATCCGGCTGCGGCTCCGGGGCTAGAGCTCGACCGCGATGCGGTCGTCGACGCGACCGAACACCCAGGCGCCGAGCACGAGCGCGACGACCGAGGCGACCACGAGATAGACGACGTCGCCGAGACCCGGGAGCCTCCCCGACCAGATCGCGTCCCGGACCGCGTAGATCGGCGGCGCGATCGGGTTGCCCCACCGCAGCACCTCGATCAGGTCGTGGTGACGCTTCGCGGCGTCGAGGTAGGCCGGCGACCAGAGGATCGGCGTCAGGAAGAACCACGGCAGCAGCGCGGCCGTGAGGACGTGCTCGATGTCGCGGAAGAGGACGTTGAGGCACGCGACGAGCAGCGCCAGACCGGCGACGAGCCCGGCGAAGACGACGGCGAGCGGGATCGCCAGCCAGACGACGGCGCGCCCGTCGACGAAGATCAGCGACAGCACGACGAGGATCGCGAGCATCACGACGAACGTGACCGCCTGCGTCGCCACCATCGAGAAGGCCACGAGCTGCCGCGGGAACCGCACCTTCCGGATCAGCTCCGCGCTGTCGACCATCGACCGCGACGCGGACTGCAGCGAGACCGAGAAGAAGATCCAGCACGCGAGCCCCGCGAGCAGGTAGAGCGGATACCGGGGGATGCTGTTGTTCGGGAAGATCACCCCGAACACGAGCAGGTAGACGCCGAGCAGCACGAGCGGGTTGAGCAGGCTCCAGAGCACGCCCAGGACCGAGCCCTTGTACTTCGCCTGGAAGTCGCGGCGGAAGAGGTTCGCGAACAGCTCGCGGTAGCGCAGGACGTCGGCGTAGACCGTCATCGGCGCGTTCTAGTGTAGGGACGCGACCGCGGGCCACACACCGCCCTTACCGACCTCGACTACCCTCACCATCCAGTTGTGAGCGCACTCGCCGCTCTCGTCGCTCTCCCCGGGGCAGCCGCCACGGTCTGGGCTCTGCTGCGCTCGCCGCTCGCCCGCCGTCTCGTCGCTGCACCGTCCGCCGACCGGTGGCACGAGCGGCCGACCCCGCTTCT
>DASZWI010000100.1:0-11004 GCA_035546715.1 Gaiellaceae bacterium
TCGTCGACGGCGCCCTCGAACGAGCCGTGGTGCGCGTGGCCGTGGACGGCGAGGTGCGGCCGGTGGTCGCGGAGCGGGCCGGCCAGGCGGTCGGCGCCGAGCACGAGCCAGATCCGCTCCGGCTCGCCGGCCAGCGTCTGCTCGCACGGCGCGTAGTGCAGGAGCGCGATGCGCAGCGTGCACGTCTCGATGGCCCGCAGCGCCGCGTCGAGGCCCTCGACGTCCGCCGTCGTCTCCGCGTACGCGGCGCGGAACAGCGGCTCGCCGAAGTTCGCCCACGTGTTGCCGAAGCCGCCCACGAAGCCCTTCACGCCGGCCACCCCGACGGTCACGCCGCGGATGGAGAGCACTGTGTGCGCCCGCTCCAGGACGACCACACCGGCCTCGCCGAGGACGCGGGCCAGGTCGTGCGGCCGGTCGGACTGCCAGTCGTGGTTGCCGAGGACGGCGACGACGGGCACGCCGGCGTCGCGACAGGCGCCGGCGACGACCTCGATCTCGTCCACCTGGCCGTGTCGCGTCAGGTCGCCCGCGAGCAGGATCAGGTCCGCCTCGTCGGCAACCGCGCGGAACGCCGCGCGGACGCGCTCGCCGTCGGTGGCGCCGGCGTGGATGTCGCCGGCGGCCGCGACGCGGATCGGGTTCGCCATGCGCCGCTCCTACCCAGGATTGCCGACCGCAGACACGGGAACCGCGGGTCCATGAGCAGCGACCGGACGTTCGACGCCCTTCTCGACGCCATGCGGCACGGCGCCGCGCTCCTGCGCGAGCACGACATCGGCTTCGCCCTCGCCGGCAGCCTCGCGGTGTACGCCCGCGGCGGCCCCGAGACCGACCACGACGTCGACTTCGTCATCAAGCCCGAGGACGTCGACCGCGCGCTCGAGGTCTTCGGGGAGAACGGCTGGCGCTGCGAGCGGCCGCCGGAAGGCTGGCTCGTCAAGGTGTACGACGAGCAGGACTCGATGATCGACCTCATCTTCGAGCCGAACCACACGCCCGTCGACGACGACGTCCTCGCGCGGGCGGACGAGCTGGAGGTCTACGCGATCGAGCTGAAGGTGATGAGCGTCACCGACGTGCTCACGACGAAGCTGCTCGCCCTGAAGGAGCACGAGGTGGACTACGAGTCCGTGCTCGAGGTCGCGCGGGCGTGCCGCGAGCAGATCGAGTGGACCGCGTTGCGCGAGCAGACGGCCTCGTCGCCGTACGCGAAGGCGTTCTTCACGCTGGTCGAGGAGCTCGGGCTGAGCTCTCCGCAGCCTGAGCCCTAGGCCGCCTTGAGCGCCGCGATCTCGCGGCGCTCGGCCAGGCGGCGGAGCGCGTCGGCCTCGAGCTGTCGCACGCGCTCGCGCGTGATGCCGAGAATCCGGCCGATCTCCTCGAGCGACTTCGGATCGAGGTCGGTGCCGAGCCCGTAGCGCAGCTTCAGGATCTCCTGCTCGCGCTCCGGCAGCTCCGCGACCGCCTCGTGCAGCGCGCGCTCGGTCAGCTCGACCTCGACCTGCTCGTCGGGCTGCCGCTCCTCGCTCGGGAACAGGTCGCCGAAGGCCGCCGAGTCGCTCTCCCCCACCGGCTTGTCGAGCGACGCCACCGCCCGCGCGGCCGCCCGCACCTCGCGCACCTGCTTCAGCGGCAGCTTCGCCTTCTCGGCCACCTCGGCGTCGGTCGGCGTGCGCTCGAGCTGCGCGACGAGCTCACGCTCGGCGCGGGAGATCTTCTGCTCGCGCTCGACGATGTGGACGGGAATCCGAATCGTGCGCGCCTTGTTCGCCACGCCGCGCTGCACCGCCTGCCGGATCCACCAGGTCGCGTAGGTCGAGAACTTGAACCCCTTGCGCCAGTCGAACTTCTCGGCCGCCCGGATCAACCCGATGATCCCCTCCTGGATCAGGTCGAGCAGGCTCAGCCCGTGGCCCTGGTACTTCTTGGCGATCGACACGACG
Organism: Gaiellaceae bacterium; assembly: GCA_035546715.1. GTDB lineage: Bacteria > Actinomycetota > Thermoleophilia > Gaiellales > Gaiellaceae > PALSA-600. Next base: position 1,947 of record DASZWI010000100.1, read on the forward strand.
AGGCGGAGGTTCGAGTTGACGAGCAGGTCCTTGGCCTCCTTGTCGCCGCGCTCGATGCGCTTCGCGATCTCGACCTCCTGCGCCGCCGTCAGCAGCGGGTAGCGGCCCGCCTCGTTGAGGAAGAGCTGGAGCGCGTCGGTGGTCGTCGAGGCGAGCGCGGTGTTCGTGTAGGTGACCTCCTCCTCGATCGCCCGCGAGCAGTCGTCGGTCAGGTCGATCCCCGCCGCCTCGAGGCGCTCGAGGAGCGTCTCCACCTCTTCGTCCTCCATCTCGAGCCGCTGCGCGATCTCGTGCAGCTCGGTCAGGTGGACGCAGCCGTGCTCCTCGCCGTGCTCGACGAGGATGCTGATCGGATCCCCGGTCATGACCCCGGCCTACCCCGGGCGCGCGCTCGCCTAACCCTCATGCGTCTTGAGCGAACCTTTACAGCGGGCTCACCGCGGCCGGGAACAGTGGTCTGTGTGGCCGTCGTCGGCGCCTCCCTGGCAATCCTGCTCGTCGTCAGCTTCCTGACGAGCCAGTTCTGGCTGGTTCCGATCGGGCTGCTCCTGGTCGGCGCGGGGCTCCTCCTCACGTCGCGCTAGCTACCATCCGACCCCGATGTTGTGGTACCTGCTCCCGGTGTTCATCATCGGCGGCGCGCTCGTCGTCGCCGCCCTGCTGCTCGGGGTGCTCGCGTTCCTGAGCCGCTTCCGGAACGGCGCGCTGCTGCGGCCGATGATCGCGCGGCTCTCGCGCATCGCGCTCTTCCGGCGGTTCTTCCAGCGCATCTCCACGGCGGCGATGGAGCGCCAGAACCCGGACCTCGCGGGCGCCGTGCGGAAGATGAGCTCGGTCGCGCAGAACCCGAACCCGCAGGCCGTCCAGAAGGCGATGAGCCGCCTCTCGCCGGCCGAGCGGCGCGCCTACCTCCAGGCGATGGAGGAACAGGGCGGCGTACCGGACGCGGCGAACCGGCAGATGCGCCGGCAGGCCGAGCGGATGCAGCAGCAGGCGCGCAGCGGCGGCCCCGCCCGGGGCGACGGCTCCGGCTCGACCGGCCGGCCCGGCGCGCCGAAGCGCAAGCGGAAGCGCTGACGGCCGTCAGCCGCCGGTGTAACGCGAGAACTGCAGCTGCCCGTGCTCGCAGACCGGCGTCGGCGGCGCGATCCGCACCGTCGTCGTCCCGCCGCCCTTCGCCGTCACCCGCAGCTTCGCCGCGATGCGCTCGCACCGTCCGTTCGCCGTCGGCTCGCCCGGGCCCGGGACGTCGGGCGAGAACCGGGCCGTCGCCGTGGCCGACGTGCCCGGGGCGAGACGGACGAGCACCGCGAGGATCTTCGGGCCGGCGGCGATCACCTTCGTCGGCAGCGGATCGCCGTTGGCGGCGAGGAGCCGCACCGCGGGCAGGCCGCTCACCGCGCAGGTCGCGTGGGAGCGGTTCCTCAGCGTGAGCCGGTAGACGATGTTCCCCGCGCCCGCGCTGCCGGGGATCACCGCGAACCGGCCCGTCAGGTCGCCGCCCTTGCAGAACGCGACGCTCCGGTGCGCGCCGGCCGTTCCCGCGCCGACCGCGGCGGCGATGCACGCGAGGAGCAGGACGCGGCGCACGCGGCGATCGTAGCCCGGGCTACGCTGAGGCCGATGAGCCGCAAGCCGTCGATCACGACCCGCGGCGCGCAGAAGCTCGGCGAGCGCGAGCGCACCGTCGGGCTGGACGCCGACGACGAGGCGGCGCGCTGGCTGGCGGAGCACGACCCGACACCGGAGCCGCCGAGACCGAAGTCCGCCCGCAAGAACAAGGCGCTGCACCGCTGGCAGCAGCGCCAGGCCCGCGGCTAGGACGCCACCAAGCCGAGGAGCCGCTGGACGAGCCGCTTCGGCTCGCGCGTGCGGACGTTCAGGGTGCCGCCGATCCCGCTCGCGCGGATCCGGATCACCGGGCCGCCCATCGTCGGGACGCTCGTCGTCGTGTCGAGGCGGAGCGTCGCGAAGAGCCCGGTCCCGCCCTCGACCTGCACGTCGGTCCCCTCGGGCACCAGGACGGTGACCGTGCCGAAGACGTTGTGGATCTCGATGTCGATCTCCGGCGACTCGAGCGTCGCCTGGCGCAGGTCGAGGTCGATCGTCCCGAAGAGCGACCGGAACGCCGTGCGCGCCGGCAGCCGCAGCGGGCCGTTGCGGACGAGGTGCGAGAACAGGGCCTTCTGCTCGAGCACGGGCGGCCCGGTGACCGCCGTGCGCGCGGGCAGGTCCTCGACGAGCCGCGCCAGCTCGGGCTCGGTCCGCGCCTCGTAGGCGGCGCCGACGCGGTCGCCGAACTCCTCGAGCGTCAGGCGCCCCTCGACCACGGCGTGCCGCAGCGTCGCCACCGCGTGCTCGCGGTCGGCGTCGCCGACGCGCAGAACCGGCCGGTTCCCGGACTCGGTCACGCTCCCGAGGCTAGCGAGGCGCCGCGCGCATGGCCAGGAACTGCTCGACGCCGATCGCGGCGAGCACCCAGCGCGCGGGCGGCGGAACGGCGCGGCGCGCCGGGTCGTCGAAGCGCTCGGGCTCGGTGAGCGCAACGGTCTCGCCGCGCGTCTCGATCGTGCACCCGCCCGCGGCGAGGACGTTGCGCACCCAGTCGCTGTCGGCGCCGTACGTCAGGGCGAAGACATAGCGGTCGCCGTCCCGGAAGACGTTGACGGGCGTCCGGTACGTCCGCCCCGACGAGCGGCCGGTGTGCGTGACGATCGCGAACCCGGGCAGCCGTCCCGCGAACCGGCGCGTCACCGGGTTGGTCACGTGCTTGTTGAGCCGGGCGACGGCCTTCGGGATCGGCATCGCCCGCAATCGTCGCAGCTCGACCCGGCACGGACAGGGCTCGTGTCGCCCCCTCGCCACCGTCCGCCGAGCCCCCTGCCGCACGTCTCACGTGCGCCGGCGGCGGACCGTCTTGTCCGCCACTGACGTACCTTCTGGTACGCTGACAGCGGACATGATCGTCGACGTCAACCCCTTCGTGTACTCGCGGCCGGTGGCGCCGGAGGACGTCCTCGACCGGGACGCCGAGACGCGCGAGCTGCTCCAGAAGGCGGTCGGCGGCCACTACGTCCGCCTCTACGCGCCGCGCAAGTACGGCAAGACGAGCCTGCTCAAGCGCGCGCTCCGCGACGGCGAGCGCGAGGAGGGTCTCATCCCGATCCTCGTCGACCTCTACCGCGTCCTGTCGATCGCAGACGTGACCATCCGCTTCGAGCGCGCCTACGCCCGCCAGCTCAAGGGGCCCGTGCGGGCGAAGATCGAGGAGCTGCTCCAGCGCACCGGGCTCGGGCTCTCGCTCGGCGCGTACGGCATCGGCGCGAAGATCCAGGTCGATCCGAGGGCCGAGCCGCTCGCGGCGCTGCACACGCTCCTCGACCTGCCGACGAAGCTCGAGCAGAGCGGCGGGTTCCGCGCGTTCATCGCGCTCGACGAGTTCCAGGACGTCGTCAAGATCCCCGACCTCGACGGCCTGATCCGCAGCCACATCCAGCACCAAGGCGAGGTCGCGTCGTACGTCTTTGCCGGCTCGGAGCCCGGGTTGATGAAGCAGCTGTTCGAGCACAAGGAGCGTCCGCTCTACGGCTCCGCCGTCCCGATGCGCCTCGGCCGCCTCGCCGACCCGGACATCGCCGCCTACGTCGCGGATCGCTTCGCGACGTCGGATCGGAGCGCCGGCGAGGCGCTCGGGCCGCTGCTCGAGACGGCCCAGGGTCATCCGCAGCGCGCCATCATGCTCGCGTACCACCTGTGGGAGCAGGTTCCCGCCGGGGAGACCGGGACGCTCGAGCGCTGGGAGCGCGCGCACGCGGCGGCGCTCGCCGAGCTGCGGCCCGAGTTCGACGCGCTCTGGCGCGGCTACCAGTCGACGGTCGCGCAGAAGACGCTCCGCTCGATCGTCGCCGGCGACGGCTCCGCCTACCGGACGGCCGTCCTGGCCAGCCTCGACCTCGAGAAGAGCGCCGCGAGCAGCGCCGTCGAGCGGCTGCTCGAGAGCGCCGACATCGAGGAGGCCGGCCGCGGCAAGTACCGCGTCGTCGATCCGCTGTACGCCGAGTGGATCGAGGGGACGGCGTCGGGCAGCGACGACGCGGACGACGCCTGACGCAGGTCAAGCGCGCTTCCCCCACCCGGTCGCCCGCGGCCCGAAGGCCGTGCAGGGCAGCCCCGAACGCGTCACGCTCCTCCTGCCGGATCCCTCCGATCGGCGAGCGCCTCGACGTGGACCAGCGTGCCGCGGTCGATCTGAGCAGGGGTGGCAAGTCCGTCGAGGCCGGGCCCCGCTACGCTCGGGTCGAGCCCCCGGCCCCGCCCCGCTCCCGAAAGGAGAGTCATGTCGGAGAGTCGCCCACCGCTCCCGCCGTTCGACGCGGAGAGCGCCGCCAAGAAGGTGCAAGCGGCCGAGGATGCGTGGAACACCTGCGACCCCGAGCGCGTCGCCGGCGCGTACAGCGAGGATTCGGTCTGGCGCAACCGCGACGAGTTCGTCACCGGCCGCGCCGAGATCGTCGCGTTCCTCACACGGAAGTGGGAGCGTGAGCTCGAGTACGCCCTGCGCAAGAACCTGTGGGCGTTCGACGGGTCGCGCATCGCGGTGCGGTTCCAGTACGAGTCACACGATCCCGCCGGGCAGTGGTGGCGCTCGTACGGCAACGAGCTGTGGGAGTTCGACGAGCACGGCCTGATGGCGCGGCGGGAGGCGTCGATCAACGACGTCCCGATCCGCGAGAGCGAGCGCCGCATCTTCGGGCCTCGCCCCGCCGACGAGCACGGGATCGAGTTCCCGCTGCGCTGAGCTACTGGACGACGGTCAGCTCGAAGGGATCGCCCGGCCGCGCCGGCGGGGCGAGCTCGCAGCGGAACTGCTCCGCAACCGCCGCGAAGAGGTCCGCCGCGCTCCGCGGGCGCACCCCGCACGCCAGGACGTGGCGTGCGACCTCGCCGCGCGTCTTCTTGGCGAAGTGCGAGACGACCCGCCGGACCCCGTCCCGCTCCTCGACGACGCCGACGCGCACCCGGGTGATGTCGGATCCACGGCGCGGCCGCCAGGCTGCCGTGTAGGTCGCGGACCGACAGTCGAGCACCACGCGTCCGTCGGCGGCCTCGTCGAGCGGCGCACGGAGCGCGTCGCGCCAGTACCCGGCGTCCATCTCGCGCTTGTAGTGGGGCACGCGATCGGCGGGGCGAAGCGCGCCGAACTGGGCTGAGACGATGACGATGTTGCGCGCCGCGCGCGCAGGCAGGGTTGCAAGGTCGAGCGCGTCGTAGAGCACGCCGGTGTAGAGGCGCCCCGCCGCCACCGCGGGCGCGTCGCGCAGCCGCCGGTCGAGCAGCCCGGCCCGGCGAGCAGTGAGCGACGGGAACGAGAGCGCGTCGAGATGGAGCGGCTTGCCACGCCGAGGCTCGTACTTCGACTCGCTCGGCGGTAGCAGGATGAGCGGAGCCTTGCGGCTCACCCGCTACCGGCCCGGTCAGCGCAGTCGGTTCCCACGTACCGAGCATCGTGCCAGTGGAGGCGGCGGGAAACGAACCCGCGCAAGGCTCCCTCGGCTACGGCGACGGAGCGCCGCGTGACGGTTTCTGATCGGCGACTTTGCCGTTCGTCTCTTCGCGGGGGCGGCGCGTTCACGACGGGCTCGGGCAGTAGCGTCCCAGCGGTGGCGCGCAGGAACGACCGGGGAGTGAAGGCGGAGACGAAACTGGCTTGCGCCGGCCTCGCGTCGAGGCTGACCCAGCGGGACATGGTCGAGGCGACCGGGATCAGTCGGAGCGCGTACTGGCGGCTCGAACGCGGGCTCACCCCGAACCCTCCGCTCCGCCACCTGACGAACTGCGCGATCGTGCTCGGCGTAGCCGTCGAAGACTTGATCGAGGAGGAGTGGCGGACAACTTCAGCTCAGCGCAGACGGTCCACCTGCGCCGCCACACATGGACGCGCTGCGGCGGCGCAGCGAAGAGCGGGCCTGGCCGCCGGGCCGCCCCGGCGCTAGACGGGATCATGTCGCTACGGCAGCCGCCGCTACGGTGAACGCCGTAACGGCGAGCCCCGTACCGTTACGCAACCTGCTCATCGGCACTCCTGTCACGGCGGCGACGGTTCCTATCGTCGGTGCGTGACGAGGTTTGAACCGTCTCACTACAGCGACGATGAGCTACTCGGCGTCGTTCGCGACGTCTGCCGGTACGCCACACCTTCCCGCCCAGGGTCTGTGTCGCAGACGATTTTCGATGCGGCGCGGACTGGCGCAGGCCATCCGCTTGCGCCCACGGCGGGGCGGATCTGCAAGCGGCTTCACAAGTCGTGGGACGAGGTCAAGGCGGCGGCGCTCGACCCGAAGCGCAGCCACACCAAGACCGCGACCGCCTGGACTCGTACCGAGTTCGACGACGCGATCGGGGTCGACGCACGCGTCTTCGCGCTCCAGATGGTCACGACGAGGCGCGGCGCTGAGAGCTTCACGCCCAACGAGTACGACGAGGCTGCTGTCGAACTCCGGGCAGACGCGAAGCGCCGGAGGCATGGCGGGCGGGAGGCGATCCCGACGTCGACCCAGATCATCACCGTGTTCAAGAACTGGCGCGCGGTGGTGCGCGCCGCCGGACTGAACGCGCCTCGCCGGAAAAGCGACAGCGTCTGCGGTTCCCGCTGTCGTGAGCTTCTTCTCAAAGAAGTCCACGGCGACGCGTCGCCCAAGCGCCTCGCTCCGACCGGTGCGGGCAGCCACAGACGGCTCCTAGCAACCGCGCACCACCTCCACGCACGGCCCCCTACCACTTGATCGAGATGTTCGTCGTCTTGTCCGAAGCTGCCCGTATGGTCGCGGCCCACCCCGCGGCCGAATCCTTCTGTTTCTCGCTGGCTGGCCGTCTGCTGCCCGGAGCCGTGAAGGTGCTTTGGCGGCGCTATCGCCGTCGCGAATCGGTGGAGCCTCCGGCCCCCGGTGTGCGCACCCGGCCGGGGTTTGAAGTGCGGTTCCGCAGTCGCTGATCGAACAGGTGTTCGTCCGACGGGGTTGCGAGCATCTCTCCACCACAGAACGCCTGCGCATTGCAAGAGCGCGCGCCCCGTGTCACCAGCCCCAGGACACCCAGCTCTGCGACTCCGTTGCCGCCAACGTCGCCACACTCGACGAGCTGGAGCCGAGCTACTGGCGCTCCGGGCGGCTGCTTCTCGCAGACGCCGCATTCGCGGCGTTGCTGGTCGCCCTCATCGCGCTGATCATCGCGACAGCTGTCTAGCGCAACGCGGGTTCGATTTGCCGAGCAGGACTTTCTCGCCTCGAGAACGTCTGGCTTGAAACGAAGAACAGCCCTGCTTACAACCCTGGTCTAGTCCAGAACTGTAAGCAGAGCTGTTCCGATGGGCTTGTTTGCAGAACCCGGTTGAGCCCGGTTTCTACTGCCTTCGGGTGCCGCCGCTGAGCACCACCAGAAGTGCTCAGCGGTGCCTCGGAATCCAGGGAACCGCGCGGGGCTTGAGGATCCAAGCGGCCTGAGCGTTGAACCCGTGTCCGTCGACCTCGGCGTCGTCCTCCTCGGTTGTCATGCTTGTGGTGCCGTCCATCCGGTTCATCTCCTTGTGCTGTCCCGCACGATCTAGGCGGGCTAGTCATACTCCGCGGGTCGGACGGAGCTGTTCCGCCGTCCCCTAGGGCCTATCGCTGAAAGCACGAGCGCCGCGCCGGGCTGCAGCACGATCCGAGCGAACTGCGGCAGCTGACCGTGTTCTCGGCTCAACCAAGCCGCGTACGCGCCATGGGCGAAATGCACTTGGGAAGCGAATTTCGCGTGCGCGGCCTGACGCGCGAGGATTCGGGTGTGTCGCACCGCGTGATCGAGGAGTGGCGCGGCGAGGAGGTCGAGACGCTCGAGGATCTCCTCCGCCCCGGCCTGCGCGCCGTGTGCGTCGGGATCAACCCGGCGCCGCCGAGTGTCGCCGCCGACCACTACTACCAGGGCAAGCTCGGCCGGGCGTTCTTCGGCCGGCTCCGCCGCGCCGGACTGCTACTGGCCGCCACGGGATGGGAGGACGACGCGGCGTTCGCCGCCGGCATCGGCTTCACGGACATCGTGAAGCGGCCGACCTCGAGCGCCTCCGAGATCACGGCGGACGAGCTCGCCTACGGGAAGGCGATCGTGGTCTCGAAGCTCGAGGCGGTGCGGCCCAAGATCGTCGTCTTCACGTTCAAGAAGACCGCGACCGTCATCTTCGGCTCGATCGCCGGCTACGGCTTCGTCGGCAAGAGGCTCGCCGGCGGCGAGGTGTTCGTGATGCCGAGGCCGTACGAGCGCGCGGACCGAGGCGCTCGACGCGCTCCCGCGGCGGTGGAGACAGAGCCCGCTGGCGTCAAGCAGCGTAGCCAGAGTTAGTACGCGTCGAGCGCCGGCTGAGTCTCGAGCTCGACCCCGAGCTCGGCGGCAACGGCGGCGAACTGCGCGAGGCCGGAGTTGACGCTCATCAGGATCTCTTCGACCCGCACCTCGGGCTCCGGCAGCGCGACCGCCGAGTCCTGCGACTCGTCGGTGACGTCCGCCCACAGGTCGAGGCTGAAGTCGGGCTGAGCGGCGATCTGGTCGTACGTCCAGCGCTTGAAGTTGACGTCCTCTACCCGGTCGTGCGGGCCCGACCGCACCCAAGCCGATGAGACCGGAGAGCCGCCCCTGGGCGGCTCTCGTCGTTGCGGCCCCGATGCGACAAGACTCGTAGCATCGATGCTACGGAATCTGTTGCATCGCGACTGCGACACAGACCCTCGAACCAAGAAGCCGCCCTCGGGCGGCTCCTGGCAGTTCTGCAAACGGTTCTGCCAACAACTCCGATGGAGGCGGCGGGAATCGAACCCGCGTCCGCGGACGCACCGGCGTGAGCGTCTACAAGCATAGGCCGCGATTGGGATTCGCCCGGCGGCCGGTGCGCGACCGACCTACCGTCGAGCTAGCCCTCCTGAAATGTCGCGCCGCGGGCGAGTGGCTCTCCGTTGGCGCCGAGCCCGCTCGTTGATGCCGCCTCCGGGTCGCGGGCTTCCCCGGGGCGACACGCTGTCAATCTCTAGGC
>DASZWI010000101.1:0-3986 GCA_035546715.1 Gaiellaceae bacterium
TCGAGCGCTACGCGTCGCAGCAGCATCGCCGCTACGCCAACGCCGACTACATCTGGAGCGTGGCGCGCACCCACGGCGTCAACGTGAACCGCGAGTACGCCGAGGTGTTCCAGGTGTACCGCGTGGTCGCGTGACCCACAGCCGGCCACGGACACCACGGACGGGTCCCCGACGTCCAGGCGACGGCCAGAGCCGTCGCAAGAAGCGATGGTGGGCGTATCGCCCTGTGCGGCCGACGGCGTAGGGCGTCGCGTCGCGCAACGGTTCTCTAGGCTCCTCACGATGGCCGGAACCGAGGAGTTGGGACGCGGCGGGCGCCTGCGCGGGAGCGCGGCGGACGAGCTCGTCGCCGGCGCGTTCGCCGCCGAGAGCGCGCACGGGCCGCGGCTCGCGCGCGGGCTCTCGCTCGCCGACCTGGCACACGCCGTCGCGCTCGTCGAGGGCGGCGACCTCGCCGGCGACGACGCCCGCGCCCTGCTCGCCGGGCTGCTCGAGCTGCACGCGATCCCCGGTGACGAGTTCCCGTGGGACCCCTCGCTCGGCGACGCCTTCAACGCCCGCGAGGCCGAGCTCGAGCGCCGTGTCGGCCGCTCCGCGGCCGGTTGGCTGAGCGCCGGACGCCCCCGCCGGGAGGCGTTCCGGGTCGGGCTGCGCCTCACGGCGCGCTGGGCGGTGCGCGAGCTGCACGACGCGCTCGTCGACCAGGCCGCCGCGCTCACGCGGCACGCGCGTACCCACCGCGACGCGCTCGCGACCGACTACACCTATCTCCAGCCCGCGCAGCCGACGACGCTCGGCCACCTGCTGCTCGCGTATGCGTATCCCGCGCTGCGCGACGCCGACCGCGCGCGCGCCTCGCACGCGGCGCTCGGGGCGAGCGTCGCCGGAGCCGGCGGCAGCGCCGGGTCGCGGTGGTCGCTCGACCGGGACCGGCTGGCCGAGCTGCTCGGCTGCGATGGGCTCGTCGAGCACGCGAAGGACGCGGCCTGGCAGAGCGACGTCTACGTGGAGCTGCTCGCGGCGCTCGCGATCGCCGCGACCCACCAGAGCCAGCTCGGCCAGGACTTCGAGATCTACGCGAGCCAGGAGTTCGGGCTGCTCGAGCTCGCCGACGCGCACAGCCGCGCCAGCGCGCTGATGCCGCAGAAGAAGAACCCGTACGCGCTCGCGGCGATCCGCACCCAGGCGGGCCAGGCCGCGGGCGACCTCGCCGCAGCCGTGACGGCGCTGCACACGGGCTCGGCGCGAACCGACCACTTCCATCTCCTGAACGGCAGCGTGCCGCGCGCCCTCGACGAGGCGGTCGCGATCGCCCGCCTCACGGCCTCGGTCCTCGACGGGATCGAGCTGCGCGCGCCCCGGTTCGAGCAGATCGCGCGGGAGAGCTTCGTCACGGCGGCCGACGTCGCCGACGTCCTCGCGCTTCGGGGCGGTCTCGACTATCGCAGCGCGCACAAGGTCGTCGGGCGGGCCGTCCGCGACCTCGTCGACGCCGGCGAGCCGCCGTCGGCCCTGACGCCGGCGCGGCTGGCCGCGGCCGCCGAGGCGACGACCGGCGCGGCGGTCGAGCTCGACGAGGCCGTGCTGCGGGACGCGCTCGACCCGGCAGCCTGCGCCGCCGCGCGCCGCCAGGTCGGTTCGTCGTCGGCCGCCGCCATGGACGCCATGCTCGACGGGCTCGCGGCCACGCTGGCCGAGCACGCGTCGTGGAGCGAGGCGGCGGCCAGGCGCGAGTCGGACGCCGAGGCGGCGCTGCTCGCCCGGGCGCGCGAGCTGGCCTGACTCGCAGCCGGCCGGCGCGATCTACGCGGTCGCGCCCAGCCGGTCGTGCACCAGGCGGATCGCCGTCGCGCCCTCTCCGACGGCGGCCGCGACGCGCTTCATCGACCCGGCGCGGACGTCGCCGACCGCGAAGACGCCGTGCAGCGACGTCTCGAGCTCGTGCTCGGCCCCCGCCGCGGCGCCGGTGAGGACGAAGCCGTGCTCGTCGAGCTCGACGAGCCCGCTCAGCCAGTCGGTGTGCGGGTCGGCGCCGATGAACACGAACACCGCGCCGGCGGCGAATCGCTTCTCCGCGCCGTCCGCGTGCCTGGCGACCACGCTCTCGAGCGCGGTGCCGTTCCGGAGCAGGCTCGCGATCTCGGTCTCGGCATGCAGGGTCACCCGCGGATGGCGCTCGATCTGGTCGATCAGGTAGCGCGACATCGTCGCGTCGAGCGAGCTGCGGCGGATCAGGAGGTGGACGTGCCCGACCCGGTCGGCGAGGAAGACGGTCGCCTGTCCCGCGCTGTTGCCGCCGCCGACCACGATCACCTCCGACCCGGCGCACATCCGCGCCTCGCTCTGCGTCGCGGCGTAGAAGACCGAGGAGCCCTCGAGCTCGAGCATGCCGTCGACCGGCAGCCGCCGGTAGCGCGCGCCGGTCGCGACGACCACGGTGCGCGCGAGCACCTCGTCGCCGTCCGTCAGGGTGAGGCGGTAGTCGGAGCCCTCGACGGCGAGCGCGCAGACCTCGCAGGGCGCGGTGATGCGCGCGCCGAACTTCTCGGCCTGGACGACGGCGCGCTCGGTCAGCTCGAGCCCCGAGAGCCCGGCCGGGAAGCCGAGGTAGTTCTCGATCCGGGTCGACGTGCCCGCCTGGCCGCCCACGGCGACGCTCTCGCAGACGATCGTGTGCAGCCCCTCCGACGCGCCGTAGACGGCAGCCGCGAGCCCGGCCGGGCCGCCGCCGACGATCGCGACGTCGAAGCGCGCGGAGCCGGCGCCCGCCGGCCGCACGCGGGCGCCGATCGCGGCGGCGAGCTCCCCGTTGGTCGGGTTTCGCAGCATGGTCGTCCCCTGCCAGATGACGACCGGCGTCTCGCTCGGCTTGATGCCGGTCTCGCGCAGGAGGGTCTCGGTGGCGGTCTCGGTCTCCAGGTCGAGCCAGGTGAACGGCAGCCGGTTGCGCGCCATGAACTCGAGCAGGCGCCTGGTGTCCGTCGAGTAGCGCGAGCCGACGAGCCGCAGACCCACGCCCTCGCCCTGGAGCAGCGACCGCCGCAGCAGGAACGCGCGCAGGATGAGCTCGCTCAGGGTGGGCTCCTCGGCCAGCACGCTGCGCAGCTCGCTCACCTCGAGCTCGAGCACTCGGCTCGGCTCGGTTGCCACGCCGGTGACGAACACGCCCTGGCCCGTGAGCAGGTTCAGCTCGCCGAGGAACCCGCCCGGCTCGTGCGTGGCGATCGTGCGCTCGTCGTCCGTCCCGAAGGCCGCGAACACCTCGACGCGACCCTCGAGCAGCACGATGAACGGGTACGTCGCGTCGCCCTCCCGATAGAGGACGTCCCCGGCCGCGACGTCGCGCTCGGTCCCGCGTGCGCGCAGGATCTCCAGCTCGGCGGCGCCGAGCGTGGGAAACGCGCCGCGGCGATCGGCGTCGGCGCTGTCGGCGAAGTCGAGGCCGAGCGCCTCGATGACGACGTCCCGGCCCGGCGCTCCTGCGGGAGCGACCTCCGGCCGATGGACGTCGACGCTCAACGGATGACACACGTTACTGGTGCGCGGGCGGCCCGGAGCCGGGCCGCCCGCGCTGGTCCGGCTAGCCCCGCAGCGAGACGGGCACGGCGATCAGGCGCCGCGCCGCGATGCCCGCGAGCACCGGGTCGCCCGGCTTGCGGGCCCGGAGGAACATCGCGAGCAGCCCCTGGCGCTTGCTCGCCGGGAAGGCCGAGTCGCGAGTGAACGTCAGGGTCACCGAGCCGTCGGAGCCGGTGGCCGCTTCGGCGGGGACGGTGAACTGGTTGAACGGCACGGCCGTCGCGTAGACGAGCGCGCCCTGCACCTTCTGGTTGCAGGTGTCGGTGACGATCACCTTGAGCGTGAAGCTCTGCGTCGATCCGGTGAGCGTCCCGGGCACCGGCGTGAAGCTGTTCACCTGCAGCATGGCCGGCGCGTTGATCGAGGCGACCGGGACGACGGTGCCGGCGGCGCCCGACGGACAGCCG
>DASZWI010000102.1:0-14582 GCA_035546715.1 Gaiellaceae bacterium
TCAGACCCGGGTCTGACCCTGCCGGACCGCCCCGGCAGCCCGCCCCTCCCGCAGGAAACCCCTCCCGGAGCAGCCCTTTCCCACCTCGGACCGTTGAACCAGGGTCAGACCCGGGTCTGACCCTGCCGGTGGGCCCACGGCCAGCGTTCGCCGGAGGGGATCGACTAGCATCGGGTCGATGGCCGACTACCTCCTCTTCGTCTGGTCGCCTGCCGGATACGAGCTGCGCGAGCAGTCCGGGGACATGCCCGCGGTGGGGCAGCGGATCGAGGACGGCGACCGGACGCTCGTCGTCGGCAAGATCGGCGCGTCGCCGCTGCCCGGCGACGCGCGGCCCTGCGCGTTCACCGTCGGCGCCTAGGGCCGACCCTAGGCGGCGGCGATCGACTCGGCGGCCGTCAGGCCGAGGACGAGCGCCTGGGCGAGGCCGCTGGCGTATCCGCCCGTGGCGACGCCGCCCGCGTCGACGCCTGCCGCGTACAGCCCCTCCACCGCGGTGCCGTCGTCGCGCAGCACCCGCGCGCGCTCGTCGACGCGAAGGCCACCGATCGTGTGCGTGATCGACGCGACGACCCGCACGGCCGCCACGATGCCCGGCGGCGCCGCGAACGGGAGCTCGTCCGGCGGCACGCGGGCGGCCTCCGGCGCGGCCGCCATCGCGTCGGCGACCGTCCCGTACCGGGTCGGGGCGCCCAGCGCCGCCTCGTCGAGGAGGTAGTACGCCCGTGCGCCCGGACGGTGCGCCGTCGCCTGCACGACGTTCGTCTCCGACCAGGAGACGTCCTCGGCGCGGAAGAACTCGACGCCGTGCTCGTCGACGATCCGCGCATGCCGGGCGTAGAGCTGCGACGCGCCGACGAAGTCGCCCTCGCCCCAGGGCGCATCCGGCATGTTGCGGCCGTAGAACTCGTCCATCCCCCCGGTCTGTGCGGCGCCGCGGCCGAGCGCATGGAGGAGTCCGTCGCCCGTCGACCACGGATTCCCACGCAGCCGGAGCGGCGCCGCCGGTGCGACGTGCCGCGCGACCAGCTCGGTCGAGGCGGCGAAGCCGCCGGTGCACAGGACGAGGACGTCCGGGCTCCCCCAGTCGGCCGACTCGAGGCGGACGTCGCCGGCACGGGCGGCCAGCGCCTCGGTCAGGCCGCGCGGGTCGAACCGCTTCCCGACCGTGAGCGGGTTCCCGGTCTCCTCCGCGACGACCGGGGCGCCGAGCGAGCGGAGCCACTCGAGACCGTCGTCGAGCCGCTCCCACACGAGGCGCTGCAGCCGCTCGTCGCCGTCGGGGCACTCGCGGCGGAAGTCGTCCCAGTCGCGGTGGCGCCACGGCACGCCCGAGGAGAGCAGCATCGAGCCGCCCGCCCTCGTCCCCTTCTCGTGGACGACGGCCCCGACCCCGAGCTCGCGGAGCCGGGCAGCCGTGACGAGGCCGGCGAGGCCGGCCCCGGCGACGGCGATCACTGCAAGGAGAACGTGGGCTTGTGCTCGACGTACTCGATGCGAACGCGGTCGGGTCCCCACAGGAACGCCGCGAACGTGTTCGCCGCGTCGACCACCGACTCGACCTCGATCCCCGTGTCCCCCGCGTCGGCCACGACGTCGTCGGCCGAGTCGACCAGCACCGCGATGTGGTTCAGCAGCGGCCGCTCGACGTCGCCCGGGTCGCCCTCGTGGAGCTCGACGAACGCGCCGCCGACCTCGACCCGGCCCTCCCCGGCCGCGGCGAACCCGTAGCGCTCGTACGCGCGCGCCGTCGCCGCCGGGTCGGGCGTCAGCAGCGCGACGTGGTCGAGGTCGTACTCGACATCGGTCTCGCCCTCGACGAGCGTCAGCATGATCCCGCCGCCGACGTCGAACACCTCCGGCGTGCCGTCCGGGAGCTGCGCCCGCGCGGCGGCGAGGTCGGACACGCGCAGGCCGACGTGCAGCAGCGCACCGCGGTCGCGCGGCCCTTCGGCGTCGAACAGCGTCAGCTTGCCGCGCCGCGCGTCCGACCCGATCAGCGTGAAGTTGTCCTGCCGGTCGATGACGTGCATCCCGAGATGCCGCTCGCAGAACGCGACGGCGGGGTCACGGTCGGCGACCCAGTAGGCGATGTGGTCCAGCGTCTTCGGCTCCATGGGGTCGAAGATACCGACCGGACCCCGGCCCAAAACGTCGGGGGGAGAGCCTCGGCCTCTCCCCCCGACGCCGGGACTACCTCGAGGTGCGGCGACGCGCCGCCGGCTTCGCCTTGGCAGCGGTCGAGCGGGCGGCCGGCTTCTTGGCCGCGGTCGCCCGCGACGCCGGCTTCGCCTTCGCGGCGGGCTTCGCCTTGGCGGTCGAGCGCGAGTTCGTGCTGCGCGTCGCGGTCGAGCGGGTCGTCGCGGCCTTCGCGCGCGACGCGGGCTTGGCCTTCGCGGCCGGCTTCGCCTTGGCCGCCGGCTTCGCCTTCGCGGCAGAGCGCGATGCCGTCGAGCGCGATGCGGTCGCCCGCGTCGCCGTCGAACGCGAGGCCGAAGCCTTCGGCTTCGCCTTCGCCGCCGGCTTCGCCTTCGCGGCCGGCTTCGCCTTCGCCGCCGGCTTGGCCTTCGCCGCCGAGCGGGCGCTCGTCGTGCGGGACGCTGCGGCACGTGCCGTCGACCGCGCAGCGGGCTTCGCCTTCGCAGCCGGCTTCGCCTTCGCCGCCGGCTTGGCAGCCGCCTTCTTCGGCGCCGCCTTGGCGGCGCGCGTCGACCCCGAGCTCTTGCTCGACGAGCGCGAGGTGCTCGACGAGCGTGTGCTCGACGAACGTGTCGTGCTCGAGCGCGACGACGACCGGGTGGCCGCCGGTACGGCGCGCGACCTCGAGGCGCGTGCCTCGCCGTCGGCGCTGGGGTCTAGGGTCATCAAGGACCTCCTGGGTTGGATTGCGCGTGCGCGGAAAGTGCCCACGCCCACCTTTTACCGGCTCATCCGGACGATTCCTTCGCGCGATTCGTCGCCGCGTACGCCCGGGCCGACGATTCCCCGGTCGCGCGCGTCCGAATCGCGCGCTGCTCAGACGTCCGCGCCGGCGATCGGCTGCGTCGTGGGCTGCGCGACGCCGCCCGCCCGCTCGACCGTGACCTTCACCGCGACGCCGGGTCGCACGCGCAGCGAGAGGAGCGCCGGTCCGCGCGAGAAGACACCCGCCGGCCGCGCGGTCGAGCCGGAGATCACCCACGCCTCGTACTGCTTGCCCGGCGGCGGCTCGGGCAGCGCCGCGGTCAGCGCGGCCTTGCCGGAGGGCGCGACGTAGAGCGCGCCCGCCGCACCCGTCAGCGGGAGCCGCCGGCTGTGGGGATCGGAGAGGACGGCCTCGACCGCCCGCGCGTGCCCGAGCGAGTGGTGCAGCGACGCCGCCCACACGCCGAACGCGACGGCCGCGCCGCAGGCGGCCACGGCGAGCGCGGAGGCGACGGAGACCGCCGCCGACGGACGGCGGCGGCGCAGCGCGACGACCTTCTGCGGCTCTGCGCGCGCGGCCTGGAGCACCCGCTCGCGCAGGACGTCCGGGGGCACCGGCCCCTCCGGGACGTACGCGAGCTGGGCCGCCGTCTCGGCGAGCGCCCCGACCTCCTCCCGGCAGCGCGCGCAGGTGCGGAGGTGCGCCTCGAAGCGCGCGCGCTCGTCGTCCGGGAGGACGTCGAGCGCGTAGAGCGCGGACAGCTCGTGGATGTCGTCAGGCATGCCGATTCACACGCGGATTCGGCCGCGGAACCGGACCGGTTCAGTCGATCGGCTCGTTCTGGACGTCGTGCTCCGTCGCATACGCGTCGGTGAGCTGATCGACGACGGGGATCCCTTCGCCGTATGCGGCGTTGATGCGAACGAACGGCTGCCACTTGTCGGGCAGCGCGTCCTCCGGGAAGATCGCCTCGACGGGGCACTCGGGCTCGCAGGCGCCGCAGTCGATGCACTCCTCGGGGTCGATCACGAGTATCCGGCCCGCCTCGTGGATGCAGTCCACGGGGCAGACGTCGACGCAGGACTTGTCCTTGATGTCGATGCAGGGTTCAGCGATCACATAGGTCATGGAGGGCCTACTCTACCGACGCCAGAAGGCCGTCGATCAGCTCACGGGTGCGCTCGAAGAGCGCCGACTTGGCCACCACCTGGTCGAACCCGGCCTCGTGCGCGCGGCGCAGTCCGGCGGTGTCCGTGTGGTTCGTGAAGCCGAGGATCGGCACGTCCGGGTAGGCGTCGGCGACGTCGGCCGCGTCGATGCGCGCGATGTCCGCGATCACGAGATCGGGCGGTTCGACCCCGTCCGCGCTCGTGAGACGATGCTCCGGGAGCACCGCTTCCAGCTTCGCCCGGATGAAGAGGTCGACCCCACACAGCAGGATCGTCGCCATGCCCGAGCCCGACGATAGCAGCGTCGCCGACCCCTACGAACGCGGCCGGAGGCTGGCCGGCGCGGGCGCCTGGTTCGAGGCGCACGAGGAGCTCGAGCTCGCCTGGCGCGCCTGCGCGGCCGAGGAGCGGGACTTCTTCCAGGGGCTCGTGCACGTGGTCGTCTCGGCCTACCAGCACGGGCGCGGCCGGACGCTTGGCTCCGAGCGCCAGCGGGAGAAGGCGATCCGCCGCCTGACCCCGTTCGCGCCCGCCCACCGGGGCCTCGACGTCGCGGCGCTGCTCGACGCGCTACACCGTCCCGAGCCCGATCTTCGACATGAGCTCGTTCAGCAGATCGCGCAGCCACCAGTCGCGGTGGAAGAACAGCAGCAGGCCGAGGGCGACCAGCACGAGGCCTGACAGGGCGCGGAGCACCCAGTAGTGGTCGCGCACCCAGCGGAACGCCGTCATCGCCTGGGCGAACGCCACGCCGGCCGCGACGAAGGCGGCGCCGAGCCCGAGCGAGTAGGCGACGAGGAGCACCACCCCGCGCGCGATCGTCCCGGACGACGACGCGAGCACGAGGATCGACGCGAGCACGGTGCCGATGCACGGCGCCGCGCAGACGGCGAAGGCGCCGCCGAGCAGCGCGCCCGAGCCGCGCCGGCGCGCCGCCTCGAGGAGCCCCGGCGCCACGGCGCGCTCCGGCCACGGCAGCAGCCCGAGGAACCCGAGCCCGATCACGACGAGGAAGAAGCCCGCGATCTGGGTCTGCGTCGTCTTGGCGACGACGCTCGCGATCGCCGCCGCGCCCGCGCCGAGCACGACGAAGACGACCGTGAAGCCGGCGATGAACGGCAGGCTCGACACGACGACGCGGCGCGCGGTGCCCCGGCGGCCGAGCTCGTCGATCCCGAGGGCCGAGACCGCGGCGAGGTAGCCCGG
Organism: Gaiellaceae bacterium; assembly: GCA_035546715.1. Classification (GTDB taxonomy): domain Bacteria; phylum Actinomycetota; class Thermoleophilia; order Gaiellales; family Gaiellaceae; genus PALSA-600. The sequence goes on from DASZWI010000102.1 coordinate 5,281, forward strand.
GACGAGCGGCAGCACGCACGGCGTCACCACCGACGCCAGCCCGGCCAGGAACGCGATCGGCAGCTTCTCAGCCATCGAACCGGGCGAGCTCCTCGTCGACGCGCCGCTCCAGCTCGGGGTCGAGCGGCGGCTCGCCCGCGGTCGCCGGCGCCGGCCCGTCGCGCCGCGTGCGCGACCAGTAGACGGCGGCGGCGCCGAGCGCGACGACTCCCAGGCAGGCGCCGCCGATCGGCAGCACCCACGCGACGAGGTCGAAGCCGTGCGTCTGCGGCTCCGACAGCACGCTCGAGCCGTAGTCGGCGACGAACGCGTCGAGGATCCGGCTCCGCGTCCAGCCCTTGGCGATGTCGACGCGGATCTCCTGCTTCATCTGCTGCGCGATCGGCGCGGTCGACTCGTCGAGCGGGACGTGGCAGGTCGGGCAGACGAGCGCTGCCTCGAGCTCCTGCTGCGTCGGGTGCTGCTCGCTCGCGAGCGCGGGCGCCGCCAGCGCGAGCACGGCGGCGAGGACGAGCAGGAGGCGTCTCACGACGCCAGCGCCCGCCGGATGCCGTCGGCGATCGCCTGCCGGGTCGCCTCGCCGACGATGCGCGGCGGGATCAGCCGGCCACGCCGGTCGACGAAGTACGTCATCGGCGTGCCGTAGACCCCGTACGCGCCAGCCGTGGCCGAGTCGGGGTCGAAGACGTTCGGGTACGTCGCGCCGTAGCGGCGCATGAATGCCTGCGCGGGCGCGCGACCGTCGGCCACGTCCACTCCGACGACCACGGCCTTCCCCGCCCAGCGCCTGGCGGCCGCCTCGATGCGCGGCATCTCCTGCTTGCACGGCACGCAGTCCGAGGCCCAGAAGTTCAGCACGACGACCTTGCCGCGCAGCGACGCGAGCGAGAGCCTGCCGCTCCGGTCGAGGCGGTCGAGGTCGAACGCGGGCGCGCGGACGATCTTGTCGTGCAGGATCTTCCGCGCGGCTGCGGTGTGCTGGTGGCTCAGGTTCCAGATCAGCAGGCCCGCGAGAGCCGCGACACCCGCTCCGACGAGCACGCGCAGCCCGAGGAGCGCCCGCCGCCTGCTCACGACTGCAGCGCGTCGCGAATCGCCGCGTTCAGCGTCGAGACCGACACGATCGGCGCGGCCCAGTGGTCATGGCCGAGGATCTTCCCGGTCCGGTCGACGATGAACGTCTCGGGATAGCCGGTGACGCCCCAGTGCTGGCTGCCCTGCGTTCCCTCGCCGTCGTGCACGACCGGGTAGTCCATGGCGTAGCGCTTCATGTAGCGCCGCGCCGGGCCGCTGCCGTCCTGCGAGTCGACGCCGAGGAAGACGACGTCCTTGCCGCGCCAGCGCTGCGAGGCGGCCGCAAACGTCTTCGCCTCGAGCTTGCAGTCGACGCACCACGACGCCCAGAAGTTCACGACGACGACCTTGCCGCGGTACGCGGCCAGGTCGAAGTCGCCCGGCGCGTCGAGGCGCGGCAGCTTCAGCGCCGGCGCGACGACCGTCTCGCCCTTGTCGACCTTGCCGGCCACGCCGGTGTTCTGCTGGTGGACGAAGTCCCAGACGAGCACGCCGAGCAGCGCCAGCACGCAGGCGACCACGACGGCGCGGACGGCCGCCATCAGACGATGTGGACGGTGGTGCCGACCGAGACGTGGTCGAACAGCCACTCGGCGTCGGGCACTTGCATCCGGATGCAGCCGTGCGACTCGCTGTAGCCGATCGAGGCGGGCTCGTCGGTGCCGTGGATGCCGACGCCGGGCACGGACAGACCCATCCAGCGGGTGCCGAGCGGGTTGTTCGGGCCGGGCGGCACGGGCTCGAGGCCCTTCGCCCAGCTGTCGTACGTGGGCGGGTACCACCAGGGGTCGCGCTGCTTGACGACGATGTGGAAGGTGCCGGCGGGCGTCGGGTAGATCGCCTGGCCGGTGGCGACCGGGAACGTGCGGACCGGCGTCGCGCCGCGGTACAGGACGAGGCGGTTGCGCGACCGGTCGATGACGATCAGCGGCGCGTTGGCGTCGCCGGCCAGCTTCGCGGGCACGGCCTTCGTGCGGACGTGCACGGGCAGGCGGCTGTTGCGCGTGAGGGCGCCGACCACCTTCGCCGTCAGCTCGCCGGCGTCGAGGCGGCGGCCCGGCACGGAGCCCTTCACGACCGGCTTGGCCCCCTTGAACGACAGGGAGCCGTTCACGGGCGCGCGGGCGTACTGCTTCGCCAGCCGGTTCGCCCACGCGCGCACGGCGGCGCCGTGCACCGAGACGACGAGTTGCACGTTCGCGGGCGGCGTCGCGACCCGCGCCCGCGCGATGGCGGTCTGCGTGTAGGCGGTCGCGTAGTCGCGCGGGTCGAGCTTGTAGCTCGTCCCGTTCACGAACACCCGGAGCGGTCGCGCGAACGCGGCCTCGACGGCCTTCTCGGCCTCGGGGCGCTGGAGCCCGCCGACGCGCACCCCGGCCACGCTGATCCCGTGGGCGAGCGTGGGCGCGGCCGGCGACGCCGTGGTCGTGACGGGCGTGGTCGTGACGGGCGCCGTGGTCGCGGGCGCGGTGGTCACCGGCGCGGCAGCGGTCGTCGACGCGGTCGTCCCGGCGACGACACCCGTCGAGATCGAGCCCGCCACGACGAAGCCGAGCACGAGCGGCAGGGCGAGGAAAACCCGCTTCATAGCGGGAAAAGTGTAGCCAGGGCGTCGAACGCGGCTGCCGGATCGTCGGAGACGACCGCGTCGACGCCCGCCGCGGCGAGCCGCCGGACGTCCGCGGGCGCGTTCGCGGTCCAGCCGAGGACGGGAACGCCGCACCGGTGCGCGGCCGCGACCGCGGCCGGACCGCAGAGGGTGTGGTGGAGCGCGAGGGCGGTCGCGCGCGTGCGGCGCACGAGCAGCGGCACGCGGGCCGGCATCGCCCCGCGCAGCGCCGCCGCCCCCGCCTGCGTCAGCGGCGCCGGCCACCGGAGGCGCGCGACGCCGTAGCGGTCGCGTGGATAGCCGATCGCGCGCTGCAGCTCGGGCGCGAGCGCGGCGAACGTCCGGGCGCTCCCCGCCCAGGCGGTGGAGACGAGGACGCGCTCGCCCAGGCCGTGCCGGCGAACGGCGGCGACGACGGCCGCTTCGTACCCGGCCGCCTTGACGTCGACGTGCAGCCCGACCGGGCGCGACGCGAGCAACTCGAGCGCCTCGTCGAGCGTGGGCGCGTCGGGAAGCGCCTCGCCGGGCGAGTGCGCGAGCCGCAGGTCGGGCCCGACGTCGAACTCGACGAGGTCCGCGCCCGCGGCGACCGCGGCCTCGAGCGCGGCGACGGAGTTCGCAGGCGCGACCGAGGCCGCGCCGCGGTGGCCCACGACGAGCGGCCGCTCGCCCGCACGGCGGATCGAGATCACGCGGCGCGCTTGATGACGACGATCGCGCAGTCGTCGCCGAGGTCGCCGCCGGAGAAGCCGCGGCACGCGGCAACGACGGCGTCGGCGAGGGCCTGCGCGGACAGCGTGTGCCCCTCGGCGAGGACCGCGTCGAGCCGCTCCGTCCCGAAGAGCTCCCGCTCGCGCCGCGCCTCGATCACGCCGTCGGTGTAGAGCACCACCGCTGCGCCGGGCTCGAGGTGCGCGTGCACCTGCTCGTACGTCTGCGGCGCGTCGATGCCGAGCGCGAGGCCGCCGCACTCGAGCGACTCGACCGCGCCGTCCGGCCGCACGAGCCGCGGCGCGGGATGGCCGGCACCGGCGCACAGCAGGTCGCCGCCGGGGCCGACCAGCAGGTACGCCATCGTGATGAACTTGCCGACCGCGATCTCGCCGACGACCACGTCGTTCGCGTGGGCGAGGAACGCCGACGGCTCCGAGTGCTCGCGCGCGAGCGACCGGAAGACGAACTTCGCCATCGCCATGTCGGCCGTCGCGTCGATGCCGTGCCCGGTCACGTCGCCGAGCACGACCGCGAGCCGGCCGTCTCCGAGCTCGAGGAAGTCGAAGACGTCGCCGCCGACGTCGACCTGCGCCGCGGACTCGTACACCGTGCCGACGTCGAGGCCGGGCACGTCGGGCCGCTCGCGCGGGAGCAGCGACTGCTGCATCGTCTCGGCGAACGCCTTCTGCTGCTGGTACAGCCGTGCGTTGTCGATCGCCAGCGCGGCTTGCCGGGCGATCGTGCCGGCGGTGTCGAGCGTCTCGTCGTCGATCGGCGCCGCCGGATCGAGCGACAGGATGGTGAGCTGCGCGAGCAGCTCGCTGCCGTTCGTGATCGGCAGCAGCGCCGCCGTCGAGCCTTTTTCGAGGAACGGGACGAGAAGCGCGTGCGCGCCGCCGACGCGCGCGGCGGCGGCCGCGTCGAGCATCGCGGGGGCCGACGTCCGCGGCGGGCTCGGCTGGGGCCGCTCGAGGATCGCCCGCACCGCCGCGGCGAGCCGTGAGTCGGCGACGTGCACGACGCGCGGCACGAACGCGTCGCCGCGCTCGTCCGGCAGCCGCATGACGGCGGCGTCGACGTCCAGGACGTCGACGATCGTCTTGGTCACCGCCTCGAGCGTCGTCTCCAGCGAGAGGCTCTGGGCGAACGACCGCGAGATCTCGTAGAGCGCGCGCAGCTGGCGGGCCGACTGGCGCTCGGACGCGAGCGCGCCGCCGAGGGCGTCGCCGAGCTGGGTCGCCTGCTCGTGGAGCCGCGCATTCTGCACGGCGACCGCGAGCTGGGCCCCGAGCGAGGCGAGCAGCGTCTCGTCGCCCTCCGAGAGCCGGCGCGACGGGTACGCGACGAGCAGGCCGATCGTCTCCTCGTGCGCGTGCAGCGGCACGCCCACCGCAGCCGGGCGGCCCGCGTTCGCGAGCGCCGTCCGGACCCCGGCAAGCACCGGCTCGTCGGACCCCACGTCGACGGCGACGGCCGTCCGGGCGCGGAGCGGGCCGAGCGCAACGGCCAGGAGCTCGCGGGCCACCGCCTCGTGCCCGTCGGCGAGCCCGCGGCCTGCGGCCGCCGTGAGCAGGCCCTCGTCGCGCAGGTAGACGCCCACCTCGCCGATCCGGAACAGCTCGGCGATCCGCTCGACGGCGGTGTCGAGCGTGTGCGCCAGGGACAGCCGCGAGATCGCCTCGCCGACCACCTCGACCAGCGCCCGCGTCCGGTCGAGCTCGCTCGACAGGTCGTCGGCGCGGCCCGCCGCCCGGAGGGCGTGCGTCGCCCGGGCCGCGAAGGCGGCCAGGGCAGGGAGGTCGGTCGCGGTCGGCACCGCGTCCTCCGCGTGGACGAGCTGGAGCACGCCGATCGGCGGCCGCCCGAGCACGACGGTGGAGATCGCCGCCCCGAGCGCCGGCCGCGCGGTCAGGTCGAGCGCGCCGGGCGCCGCGAGCGCCTCGTAGGCGAGCTCCCGCGCGACGTCGAGCTCGCCCTCGACGAGCCCTTCCGCGGCGGCCAGCTCGAGGTCGGCGCCCGTGACGCGCCAGAGCAGCCCCGAGCGGCCGCCGGCGATCTCGGTGACGACGCGGACGGCGCTCAGCCAGGCCCGCGCGGCGTCGCCGCCGGCAGCGAGCGCCTCGCCGGCGAGCTCCAGCCGGTGCGACCAGCCGCGTCCGTCGCCGTCCTCGGCGAGCGCCCGGACGACGAGCGCGACCTCCGCGGCCACGAACTGCGCCGCCGCGAGCTCGTCCGCATCGAGCTCGCCGCCGACCCGCACGAGCTCGAGGCATCCGGGCGGCCGTCCGCCCCCGACGATCGGCAGCGCGACCGTCAGCGTCGCGCGCGCCCGCTCCGCGGCGCGGCGCGTCGGCTCGGTGACCCCGTCCGGCCCGACGGTCGAGGGCGCGGCGCGCGACCCGGCGACCTCGGCGGCGAACGCCGAGCCGACGGGCGCGACCGCGCGCGCGACCAGGTCGCCCGTGGGGTCGGGCAGCCGCACGACGGCCAGGTCGGCCCCGGCCGCCTCGGCGGCGCAGCTCGCCAGGGCCTGGAGCGCGGAGCGGAGATCGGTCTCGGCCGCGACTCGGGACGCCACCTCGAGGAGCGTCTCGAACGGGGCGCGTCTCGCGTCGACGGCCATCCGGGACTCAGTGTACGGCCCCTGGTTCGCTTACACTACGGCCGTGGCAGAGCCCGCCCGACGTTCGTCCTTGCTCGACGACCCGTCCTCCGAGGAGGACGATCGTCCCTCCCTCGACCCGCTGGCGATCGAGCGCGCCTACCGGCGCGAACGGGCCCGCCGGCGGGCCAGGATCCAGCGGCGCACGGCGGCACGCCACTCGGGCGTCCGCTTCTGGGTGGCCCTGCTCGTGCTCTCGTTCGTCGCCGTGTTCATCCTGCTGATGGCCTGGCGCGAGATCCAGACGCTCTTCGGCGTCTGACTCAGCCGTCGAGCCGGCCGCGCCGGGAGACCGCGCCGAGCGCGCCGAGCCCGCGCTCCCAGGTGGTGCCGTCGCACATCGGGCAGCGCGGCAGGCGGCTGTGGACGGTCACGCCGTAGCCGCAGTCCGAGCAGTGGAAGGTGCCACGCACGAGGGCGCCCACGTCGAAGAACTCCACGTGGTCCATGCCCAGCTCGCCTGTGCCCGTCACCTCGTCCAGCACGTCCGACCCCTCTCTCCCGACGGTTGGCACTCGTGTCGACCGGTGTTGTGCCCATACTTCGGCTGTGGAAACCCCCGACTTCTTCGACCTCGAGGTCCCGGCCGACCCGGACCCGAGCCCGCCCCGCTACGCCCGCCCCGCGCCGTCCGGCCTCTGGGCCGCCGGCGAGCGCATCACCTGGGTGGCGGGGCTGGTTCTGATGATCTCGTCGTTCACCGACTGGTACGCCGGCTCGGGCCAGGGCGTCACGCTGAGCGTGATCGGCTGGCACACGGGCGTGCTCGGGAAGCTGGTCTTCTTCATCGGACTCGCGATCATCGCCCTCGTCGCGCTCACGGAGCTCGGCTTCGAGCTGCCGCCGACGGTCCCGGAAGGGCTGGTGGTGCTCGGCCTCGGCGCGCTGGCGACGATCTTCGTCGTCATCCGGCTGATCTCGATCCCGGACGCCGTGCTGCCCGCGGACGGCCGCGGGATCGGCATCTGGATCAGCCTGCTCGCAGCCCTGGGCGTCCTCGCCGGCGGGCTGCTGCGGTCGTCAGAAGACCTATAGCGGCGCCGAGCGCGGCCCCGGCGAGCACGTCCGCCGGATAGTGGACGCCGACGTAGAGGCGCGAGTAGGCGATCGCCGCCGCGAGCAGGAGGGCCGGCGCGCGCAGCCGCGGCTCGAGGGTTGCGAGCACCGCCGCGCACGCGAAGCTCGTCGTCGCATGCCCCGACGGGAACGAGTGGGAGTGCGGAAGGGCGACCAGCCGCGACACGTCGGGCCGGCGGTGGCCGAACGCGCGCTGCAGCCCGTTGGCCGCGAGGCCCGCCGCGAGATCGGCGACGGCGACGAGCACGAACACGCGCGGCCGCCCGCGCAGCAGCGCCACCGCCGCGGCGGCGACGAGCCAGACGATCCCCGCCGCCCCGGCATGGGTCAGGTCGACGAACGCTCCGTCGAGGAACCCGACCCGGTGGGCCACGATCCACCGCTCGAGCCGTGCGTCCACCAGCGACCGGTCGCGCCGGCGCTACACCGGGACGAGCTGCTTGGCGCGGTCGATCAGCTGCTGCGGGTCGAACGGCTTGCCGATGAAGCCCAGCGCGCCGCGGTGGGCCGCGTCGTCCACGGACTGCTCGTCGACCTTCCCGCTGAACATGATCACCGGGATCGACCCGTGCTGCTCCTGCATGCGCTGGAGCATCTGCCAGCCGTCGACGCCCGGCATGACGACGTCGAGGAGGATGAGGTCGGGCGCCTGGCCCTCGATCGCCTGGAGCGCCTCCCCGCCGTCGGCCGCCTCGACGACGGCGTAGCCCTCCATCTCCAGGTTGACGCGGATGAACTCGCGGACGCGCGCGTCGTCGTCGACCACGAGGACGCGCGGCCCGCTCGTCCGGCCACCCGGCCCGGAGCGGTCGAGGAAGAGCTCGAGGTCGCGGCGGCGGTAGCGGCGGTGGCCGCCCGGCGTGTAGAAGGCCGGGACGCGGCCCTGATCCGACCACTTCCGGATGGTCGACTGGGCCACGCCGAGGAACTTCGCCGCCTGACCGAGCGTCAACCAGTCCGGCTCGCTCGCCGGAGCACGCCGTGAACCCTGGTAGCTCATCGGTCCGGAAACTATCCGAAGCTGTAGTTACCTAAACTACGGGCTGGTCACGGTGACCGTCGTCCGCGCCGCCGGGGCGACCTGGAGCGGCAGGAGCGTCCGGACGAGCGTCTGCGTCCCGCCCGGAGACGGGTTGTCGTGCAGCGACTCGCCGAGCGCGATTCCGACGGCGAAGACGACCGCCGCGCCGACGAGGACGCCGACGCCGCGGAGCCGCCGGCGCCGGCGCGCGACCGCCCGCCGGGGGCGCGGCCCCGTCACGGGACGTAGTCCGTCGCGCCGCGCGCGTAGGCGTAGAAAGCCGCGTCGGCGGCGGTGCCCGGCTCGAGCGCGGCGCGCTCCTCCGGATCCGCCTCCTCGATCGCGTCGCTGGCCCAGCGGTCGGCGCCCGCGTAGGCGTCGGCGAGCTCGCCGAGGGTGTAGGTCTGTCCCACGCGCCGCCGGAGCTCGCGCGTGACGACGCTCACCTCGCTCAGGAGGCGCTGGTAGCGGGGACGATCGTCGCGCGCGCTCTCCACGCGGCGGTTCCCGTCGGCCCATTGCTGCCGTGCCAGCTCGACGTCCACCGGCCGCCCATCATACGAACGCGGCAGGCGGGCCCTTACGGCTCGCTGCAGCAGCGCTCGCCGGGCCAGAGCGCCGGCAGCTCGGCGAGCACCCGGTCGCCGAGCTCGTAGCCCGGTCGCGCGAGCGCGAACGCGGCGTGCGCGTGGAGGCACTTGAGGCTGCCGTCGCGGGTGGCGCCGCCGATCCCCGCGGGCAGCTCGGGACGCAGCGCGCGCTGCTCCTCCTGCGCCCGGGCGAGGCTGCGCGCGAGGTCGGGCTCCTCGCGGGCGGCCCTGCTCCAGCGCTCGACGCCCCCGGCCGCCTCGAGCCGCGAGATCGCCGCGACCAGGTGCGGGCAGGTGACGTAGAACTGCGTCGGGAAGGGTCGCCCGTCGGCGTCGAACGGCGCCTGCTCGGTAACCGCCGGCCGGCCGAACGGGCAGCGCACGGCGACCCGCCGGAAGGCGCGGGGCGCACGGCCGATCTGCCGGGCGACGATCGCCTGGTCGTCCATCGCCGCCAGTAGAGCACTACTTGGAGCGGTGGGCGCGGCGCCAGGTCTCGATGCCCTTCACGATGAAGAGCGTCTCCCCCGGCTTCACGAGGTCGAGCCGCCGCGC
>DASZWI010000103.1:0-8523 GCA_035546715.1 Gaiellaceae bacterium
CCGATCAGGTGGAAGTTGTGGATGCTCGACTTGTCGTAGACCGCGATGGTGTAGCGGCCCGGCTGGTTGATCGTGGCCTTGTGGGAGCCGGCCATGACCGTGATGGTGAAGCCCGGCCCGACCACGGCTTTCAGCGACCGGATCGACGCGGCGTTCGAGCCGATCGGCGCGGCGAGCGCGAGCGCGGCCGCAGCCGCGACAGGCAGGATCAGGTGATGGCGGCGCATTGGATTCCCCCTTGGTCGGTGTCGTCGTCGCGTTCCCGACCCTCGCGACGGTGCAACCTCGGATGACGGAGCAGGGGACGGTCCGGTTCTCCTACGACGGCGAGGAGCTCGAGACCTGGTACCGGATCGACGGCGACCTGGGCTCGGGCGTGCCGCCCGTGATCGGGCTGCACGGCGGGCCCGGCGCGACCCACGACTACCTCAGGTCGCTCGCCGACCTCGCCGTCGGCGGACGCGCCGTCGTCCTCTACGACCAGGTGGGCAACGGCCGCAGCTCGCACCGGCCCGAGCGCGGCGCCGACTTCTGGACGGTCGACCTGTTCGTGGCGGAGCTGCACAACCTCGTCGCCGCGCTCGGGATCGGCGACCACTGCGTGCTCGGCCAGTCCTGGGGCGGGTTCCTGGCGCAGGAGTACGCCTTGACGCAGCCGGCCGGGCTGCGCCGGCTCGTGCTCGCCGACACCGCTGCGTCGTTCCCGGACTTCGTGGCCGAGTGCAACCGCCTGCGTGCGCTGCTGCCGCCCGCGGTCGAGGCGACGCTCCGCCGCCACGAGGAGGCCGGCACGACGAGCGATCCGGCGTACGAGGCCGCCTGCCGGGTCTTCTACCGCCGCCACCTCTGCCGGCTCGACCCCTGGCCGGCCGAGCTGAACGAGAGCTTCGCCTGGATCGAGCGCGACCCGACCGTCTACCACACGATGAACGGGCCGAGCGAGTTCCACGTCATCGGCTCGATCAGGGACTGGCAGTCGAAGGACCGGCTGCACGAGCTCGCCGTGCCGACGCTGATCGTCTCCGGACGGCACGACGAGGCGACCCCGGCGCTCCAGGAGACGCTCCAGCGCGGCATCCAGGGCTCCGAGTGGGTCGTCTTCGAGCACTCGGCGCACGTCCCGCACCTCGAGGAGCGGGAGCGCTACGCGCGGGTGGTCGGCGGCTGGCTGAGCCGGGCCGGCTAGCGCAGGAGGCGCCGGTGCGTCTCGGCGAGCGCCTCCGGCAGGACCTTCACGTCGCCGACGACCGGCATGAAGCTCGTGTCGCCGTTCCAGCGGGGGACGACGTGCAGGTGGACGTGGTCCTCGATCCCGGCCCCGGCGACGCGGCCGAGGTTCCAGCCGAGGTTGAAGCCGTGCGGTGCGTACTCCGCACGTAGCCGGCGGATGCCCTCGGCGGCCAGCTCGTGGATCTCGGCCGCCTCTCCGCCGCTCAGCTCGGTGAAGTCGCCGACGTGGCGGTGCGGCGCGACGAGCAGGTGACCCGACGAGTACGGGAACTTGTTCAGCACCATCAGCGCCGCCTCGCCCCGCTCCACGAGCAGCTCGGGCTCCGGGTCGCAGAAGATGCAGCGGTCGAGCTCGTCCGCGTGCTCCACGTACGCGAGGCGCCACGGCGCCCAGAGCGGCTTCGGGCTCACGCCGCCGATCGTAGTCGCCACCGCGCCGCCAGGGCCTGGTGGCGGTTCTGGGCCAGCGCGGCGCCCAGCAGCACGATCCCGCCGCCGACGGGGGCGTTCCAGTGCAGCGGCTCGCTGAGGACGACCACGCCGAGGACGGTCGAGAAGAGCGGGACGACGTACGTGACGGTCGAGGCGACCGTGATCCCGGCCGCGCGGATGACGGCGTAGTTGAGGAGGTACGCCAGCCCGGTGCCGAGCGCGCCCAGCGCCGCGACCGACCCGAGCGACTTCAGCGAGACATGTCCCGGCCAGCCATCGACCGGAAGCGTGACGACCGCGAGCTGGACCGTTGCGCAGACGAGCTGGCCCGCCGACAGCGTGAGCGGCTCGTGCTGCCGCGTGAGATGACGCCGCGAGTACGCGAAGCCGAGGCCGTAGCAGGCGGCGCCGGCCACGCAGGCGAGGTTGCCCGCCAGCTCGCTGCCGCCGGCGCCGCGCCACGGCCCGAGCACCGTGAGCACGCCGACGAAGCCGACGGCGACCGAGACCGCCTGCGCCCGGCTCGGCGGCTCCTCGCGGACGAACAGGAGCGCGAACGGGAGCGTCCACAACGGCGTGGTCGCGTTCCAGATGCCGGCGAGGACGGACGACGTGTGCGTCTCGCCCCAGGCGAAGCAGAAGAACGGCAGGCTGTTGAAGAGCAGGGCCACGACGAACAGGTGCAGCCACTCGACGGGCGCGAACGGGAGCCGCTGCCGCCGCAGCGCGAGGACCGAGAGGACGGCCGCGCACCCGAACACGACGCGGCCGAGGGCGACCTGGAGCGGGGTGAAGCTCTCGTCCGCCACCTTGATCAGCAGGAAGCTCGAGCCCCAGATGGCCGCGAGGAGCGCGAACTGGGCCTGCCAGGACGGGGCCGGCGTGGAGGTCATCCGGGACTGGAACGGGCGTGGGGGCATCTCCGTGAGATCCTGCCCGAGCCGGCATGGCTGACATTCGTGCCATTCTCCAAGAGCGACAACATTGTCCAAAAGCGACAACTAGGCGAGGCGGCCTCGCTCGACTAGGTTCCGTCCGGCGCCCGCAGGCGTCCCACGCTCACAGCTCGAGGAGGCAGGCTTGAAGCTCATCGTCGTGGCGATCGCCGCGCTGGCATTCGCCGCGCCCGCGTTCGCGGGCACCACCTACAACGACGCCACGGGGGAGAACGCCGCCGAGGCCGACATCTCGACCGTCACGGTGTCGGACAGCCCGTCGCTGCGGACCGTCAACCTGACGGTGACCGTCGCCAACATGCCGACGCTGGAGACGAACGCCGCCGTCGTGATCTTCCTCGACACCGATCGCAGCACCGCGACCGGCGCGCCGGGCACCGGCTTCGACTACGCGTTCGGCGTGGGGGCGGACGGGTACACCTGGGAGCAGTGGAGCGGCTCCGACTTCGCCGACGCGCCCGGCGACCTCGGCGTGCTCTTCGACAACGGCGTCCTGTCGGTGACGATCCCGACCTCGGCGCTGGGGAACCCGACGGCGTTCGACTTCGCGCTGGTCTCGATCCGCGGGCCCGACCCGAACAATCCCGTCCCCGACCAGGCGCCCGACGGTGGCCGGGTGTGGACGTACACGATGACGGCGGCTCCGACCACCACGACGACCGCGACGCCGCCCGCGACCCCGCAGGCGCCGACGACGGTGTCCTCGACCGCCGCGGTGTACCAGGGCGTGCCGACGAGCGGCAAGGCGTTCGTCGTCAAGGGCCTGACCGTCGACCTGTCGACCGGCGTCGAGACGAAGGCGAAGGGCGTCGCCTGCACCGCGACGCTCGGCGGCAAGGCCCTGAAGGGGACCGGGGCCGGCCACTGCACGTTCAAGCTGCCGAAGACGGCCAAGGGCCAGCGCCTGTCGGTGCACGTGACCGGCACCTACGGCACGACGAAGCTCGGCCGAACCTACACGTTCAGGGTCCGTTGACGGGCGCGGGCCTGAGGCTGCTGGCTGTCGCGTTCGCGGCGCTCGCGTTCGCGGCGCCCGCCCTTGCGGACACGACGTACCACGACGCGACCGGGGAGGACCCGAACGCGGCCGACATCACGACCGTCGTCGCGTCGAACGACCAGACCGGCGACGTCGTGGCGTTCCAGATCACGGTCGCGAACGCCGCCGCGGTCAAGGCCGACACCTCGTTCTTCCTCTACTTCAACACCGACCGGGACGACCGGACCGGGAACCCGCAGGGGTTCGAGTACGCGGCGGCGCTCTTTCCCGTCGGCTGGGCGTGGGCCAAGTGGGACGGCTCGCAGTGGGTCACGACCGACGCCTTTGTCCAAGGGATCTTCCTCGACGACGTCATGACGGTGTCGATCGCGAACCAGGGGCTCGGCGACCTGAAGTCCTTCGACTTCGAGATCGTCTCGGTGCGGGGCGATCCGAACGACCCGCACGTCGACGCCGCGCCCGAGGTCGACCAGATCTGGACCTACACGCTGACGAAGGCGACCGTCGGCACGCCGACCCAGCCCGTCACGAAGACGACCCCGCCGGCGCGGGTCAGGTCGACGACCGCGACCTTCGCGGGCACGCCGACCGGCGGCACGTCGTTCGCCGTGACCGGCCTCACCGTCGCGCTCTCCACCGGCGCGCAGAAGCCCGCGAGCAAGGTGGCCTGCACGGCGACGCTCGGCGGCAAGGCCCTGAAGGGGACCGGGGCCGGCCACTGCACGTTCAAGCTGCCGAAGACGGCCAAGGGCGAGCGCCTGTCGGTGCACGTGACCGGCACCTACGGCACGACGAAGCTCGGCCGGACCTACACGTTCAAGGTCCGTTGACGGCGGCTAGAGCCAGCGCTTGTAGCGGAAGAACGACAGGATCCCGAGCAGCGCCACGACCATGCCGGCGAACACGACCCAGAACGCCCAGACCGTGTCGTAGCCCGGGAAGCGCAGGTTCATCCCGAAGAAGCCGGTGATCACCGTCAGCGGCAGCAGCACGACCGAGAAGACGGTCAGGATCCGCAGGACGTCGTTCTGGCGGTGCGAGATCACCGACTCGTTCGTGTCCTCGAGGGCCTCGACGACCTCCTTGTAGTTGTCGAGGATGTCCCAGATGCGCTCGGTCGCGTCGACGATGTCGTCGAAGTAGAGCTCGAGCTCCTCCGGGAGGAAGCGCTCGACGTGCCGCTCGAGCAGGCGCAGGGTCGACCGCTCCGGCTTGATGATCTTCCGGTAGCTGATGATCTCCTGCTTGACGTTCGAGATGTCGCGGACGACCTCTTCGGAGCGTCCCTCGAACACGTCGTCCTCGAGCGCGTCGAGCTTGTGCCCGATCTTGTCGAGGATCGGGAAGCAGTAGTCGAAGAGGTCGTCGAGCACCTCGTAGAGCAGGCGCCCGGACCCCTTGGAGAACAGCCCCTCGCGGAAGCGCTCGTCCTCCTCGCAGCGGCGGAAGAGGCGCGTCACGGGGAGCAGCTCGGTCGTCGGCAGCGTGACGAGGTAGTTCGCGCCGACGAAGACGTCGAGCTCGGCGGCGTTCAGCCGCTGGATCGCCCGGTCGTAGACCGGGAAGTGGAGGACGCCGAACAGGTAGCCCTCGTCGACGTAGTCGTCGACCTTCGGCCGCTGGCGCTTCGACATGACGTCCTCGACGTCGAGCGGGTGCCAGCCGAAGCGGTCGGCGAGCTCCTGGGCGCGCTCCAGGCCGGGCGAGTCGAGGTGGATCCAGGTGAGGCCGGCGGCGGTGAGCTCAGCCGGCCGCGCGGCCACGGCCGGGGCGGCCGTCGCGAGGTCGCGCGGACGTGCGCGCCGGATGCGGGGCAACCCCGGCACGGGTACTGAGCGGGTCCTCGACGACGGGCTGCGGCATGGCTCTCAGTGTACTCCGGCTCGTCACGCGGTGGCCACAGGCGTTCGCGGCCGACCCGGAGGATCGGTCTGCGAAGCTGTGGCGATGGAGCACGCGAGCTGGTGGACGGTCCGGCCGGCGCAGAGCCTCCAGCCGAAGACGTACGTCTGCCCGCTCTGCGACGGCCTCCTGCACGCGACGAGCGAGCACACGCTGATCGCGCCCCAGGGCGACGTGTCGAGGCGGCGGCACGCGCACACCGAGTGCGTGCTCGCGGCGCGCCGCCGCGGCGAGCTGACGCTCGAGGACGAGTGGCGGAAGCAGACTGCCCCGCCGCCGCGGTTCCGCCGTCGGCGATGATCGCAGCGTGAGCGAGGTCGAGATCCGCAGGCTGACGGCGGCCGACGTGCACGACCACGTCGACGGGCTCGCCGAGGTCCTCTTCGACTGCGTCGCCGGCGGCGCCTCGGTGAGCTACATGGAGCCGTTCGGCCTCGACGACGCGCGGGCCGCGTTCGCCGAGTTCGCGGACGACGTCGTCGCGGGCGGACGGATCCTGCTCGCGGCCCTGCTCGACGGCCGCGTGGTCGGGACGGTCCAGGTCGTCTATGCCCGTCCCCCGAACCAGCCCCACCGCGCCGACATCGCCAAGCTGCTCGTGCATCGCGCGGCTCGCGGGCGCGGCGTCGGAAGGCTGTTGATGGCGCGGGCGGAGGAGGAGGCCCTGGCCGAGGGACGCTGGCTGCTCGTGCTCGACACGGCGAGCCCGGCCGCCGACCGCATCTACCGCAGCCTCGGCTGGATCGAGCTCGGCGTCGTGCCGGACTTCGCGCTCCTCCCGGGCGGCGGCTTCTGCGACACGACGTTCTTCTGGAAGCGGCTCGAGCGCTAGGCGCCCGCGAGCAGCCGCTCGAGGACGAGGGCGACGCCGTCGTCCTCGTTGCTCGCGGTCACCTCGTCCGCGGCGGCCAGCGCGTCGGGGTGCGCATTCGCCACCGCGACGCCGAGGCCGGCCCAGCGCAGCAGCTCGGCGTCGTTGGCCCCGTCGCCGAAGGCGACGACCTCGGACGCGGCGATCCCGCGGCCGGCGACGACCCGCTCGATCGCGTGCGCCTTGTGGACGCCCGGCCGCATCAGCTCGAAGAACGTGCCGTCGAACGTGACCACGTCGGCCAGCCCCGCGGCGAGGTCGCGCACCCGCCGGACCAGGTCGCCGGGCACGTCGCCGCGGCAGGTGGCGAACACCTTCGCGACCGGGACGTCGAGCCGTTCCTCGACGGGCGCGACGAGGCTGTCGTCCGGCTCGGCGGAGATGGGCATGTAGTCGGGGTCGCGGCAGCCGATCAGCCCCTGCTCGAGGCCGAGGGTCAGCTCGGGCGCGTGGGCGCGCAGCCGCCGCACGAGCTCGCGAACGTCGGCGGCCGCGAAGTCGTGCGACTCCACGACGCGATGCAGGGCCACGTCGTAGACGATGGCGCCGTTCGCGCAGACCGCGACGCCGAGCGGGCCGAGCACCTCGACGAGCGGCCGCACCCAGCGCGGCGGGCGCGCCGTCGCGACCACGACGACGACGCCCCGCGCCTCGGCCTCGCGCAGCGCGGCGAGTGTGCGCGCCGACACGCGTGCGTGGTCGACGAGGAGCGTGCCGTCGAGGTCGGTCGCGATCGCCCGGTAGCCCTGCACCGCGCCTACGCCGCGCTGCGCAGCCCGGCCGGGCGGCGGCGCAGGTGCGGGTCGGTCAGCGCCGGCGGCGTCCACGACGCGACGACGCCCGCAAGGTCGGTTCCCGGCGGGACGATCTCGTCGATTCGGTCGAGCGTCGCGTCGTCGAGCTCGCGCTCGGCGCCGGCGAGGAGGGCGTCGAGCTGCTCCCGCGTCCGCGGCCCGACGATCACCGAGGTGACCGCCGGGTGGGCGAGCGGGAAGGCGACCGCGAGCTCGGGCAGCGTCCAGCCGAGGTCGTCGGCGACCGCGACCAGCGCCTCGACCGCGTCGAGCTTCGCGGCGATCTCGGGCCGCGACGGATCGAAGCGATCCGGCGCGAGGGCCGGACGGCCGGTCGACAGGTCGACGTCCTTGCCCTTCCGATACTTGCCGGTCAGGAAGCCCCATGCGAGCGGGCTCCACGTCAGGACGCCCATGCCGTAGCGGGCGCAGACGGGGAGGACGGCGGTCTCGATGCCGCGGGCGAGGATCGAGTACGGCGGCTGCTCGGTGCGGAAGCGCATCAGCCCGCGGCGCTCGGCGACGTGGTGCGCCTCGACGAGCTCGTGCGCCGGGAAGGTCGAGCAGCCGAACGCGCGGATCTTCCCCTGGTGGACGAGGTCGCCGAGCGCCGACAGCGTCTCCTCGACGTCGGTCGCCGGGTCGGGGCGGTGCACCTGGTAGAGGTCGATCCAGTCGGTCTGGAGGCGCTCGAGGCTCGCCTCGACCTCCTGGACGATCCAGCGCCGCGAGTTGCCGCTGCGGTTCCGGCCCTCGCCCATCGGGAAGTGCACCTTGGTCGCGAGGACGACCTCGTCGCGCCGCCCGCGCAGCGCCTTGCCGACGATCTGCTCCGACTCGCCGCTCGAGTACATGTCGGCGGTGTCGACGAAGTTGATCCCCGCGTCGAGCGCCGCATGGACGATGCGGACGCAGTCGTCGTGGTCGGTGTTGCCGATCGCCCCGAACATCATCGTCCCGAGGCAGTAGGCGCTCACCTCGATCCCGGTGCCGCCGAGTGGCCGGTAGCGCATGGAGCTCCTTGTCGTCGCAGGGTCGGTCCGAGCTTAGAGACGGCGTCTCTGGTCCCGTCTGGACATGTCCGGGACCGGGGCCGGCAGGAGGACCTCGACCTGGCCATCGAGGCGTAGATGCGGGTGACGATCGGCCGCCGCTCGACGAGAGCCAGGCCGCTTGCGCGCCGGGCTTCCTTCGCGAAACACGACGATGATGCGCCCGGCAGGAATCGAACCTGCGACCTTTCGCTCCGGAGGCGAACGCTCTATCCCCTGAGCTACGGGCGCCGGGGCGTGGACTAGTCTAGCCGCGGTGGAGCTGACCGCCCGCATCGAGACCCTG
>DASZWI010000104.1:0-1780 GCA_035546715.1 Gaiellaceae bacterium
CCGCTCGGCCTCCTCGGCGCACAGCTCGGCCGCGCGCGCCAGGTAGCGGCACGCCTCCGCGGCCGCGGCGAGGGCGCTCGCACGCTCGGCCGCGTGGACGAGGCTGTCCCTCGCGCGGTCCCTGATCTCGTCGGCGTCCTCTGCGTCGGGATCGAGCGCGTACGCCTCTGCGAGGTGCGCGGCGAGCACCTCGGCGACCTCCTCCGCCGGCATGGTGGCCGCGAGCGCATCGGCGGCGGCGAGGTGGCGTTGCCGGCGCTCGCGTCTCGAGAGCGTCTCGTACACGACGTGGCGCACGAGGTCCTGCAGGAAGCCGTACTGGCCGAACTCGGGCGAGCGCGGATCGGCCTGGAGGC
Organism: Gaiellaceae bacterium; assembly: GCA_035546715.1. Lineage (GTDB taxonomy): Bacteria > Actinomycetota > Thermoleophilia > Gaiellales > Gaiellaceae > PALSA-600. Next base: position 357 of record DASZWI010000104.1, read on the forward strand.
CGAGGATCTCCTTGCGCACCAGCGCGGTGAGCGGAGCCTCGAGCTCGCCGACCGCGCGGCCCGTCAGCGCGGCCAGAGCCGGCGCCGTGAACGTGCGGCCGAGGATCGCAGCGTCCTGCAGCAGGCGGCGCTCCTCGACCGGGAGACCGTCGAGCCGCGAGGCGATCAGCGCGTGCAGCGTCTCCGGGACCTCGAGGGACTCGACCTCGCCGACGAGCCGGTAGGCGGCCCCTTCCGGCGCCAGGAGCCCCCGGTCGACGAGCGCCCGCACGGTCTCGACGGCGTACAGGGGCACGCCGGCCGACCGGTCGACGATCTGGGACGCGAGGTCGTCGGGCAACCCGGGGACGAGACCCTCCAGCAGCCGGCGCACGAGGTCCGGCTGTAGCGGCTCGAGGTGCAACGAGCTGAGGTTCCGCACCGCCGCGCCCCAGGTGTGCCGCTTCTCGAGCAGCTCGGGACGGGCCAGCGTGACCACGAAGATCGGCAGGCTCCGCGACCAGTCGAGGAGGTACTCGACGAAGTCGAGCAGCGAGTCGTCGGCCCACTGCATGTCCTCGAAGACGAGGATCACCGGGTCGACCTCGGCGAGGCGCTCGAAGAAGAGCCGCCACGCGGCGAAGAGGTCGTTCCGGTCGCCGGGGCTCTGCTCGCCGAGGCCGAGGAGCTGGGCGAGCCGCGGCTCGAGCCGCTCCCGCTCCTCCGGCACCGTCGCCACCTCGTCGAGCGTCGCGCGCAGCTTCGCGAGCGCCGCGTCGGGCGCCTCGTCCTCGGCGATCCGGCAGCGCATCCGCACCATGTCGGCGAGGGCCCAGTACGCGACGCCCTCGCCGTAGGCAAGGCAGCGGCCGCGGTGCCAGAAGATCTCCTGGGCCAGCCCGTCGATGTACTTGAAGAACTCCCACGCGAGCCGCGACTTGCCGATGCCGCCGATCCCGGTGACGGAGACGACGTGCGCACGCCCCTCGTCCGCACATGCGTGGAACAGCTCCTTGATCTGCCGCAGCTCGCGGTCGCGGCCGACGAACGGCGCCTCCAGCCGCTCGCTGCGCAGCGAGCCCAGCGCGCCGGACACGATCCGGACCGCCCGCCACAGCGCCAGCTCGTGCTGCTTGCCCCTCAGCTCGAACGTCCCGGCCGGCTCGTAGACGACGGCCGCCTCGGTCGCGCGCCGCGTGCTGTCCCCGACGAGGACGGTGCCCGGCTCGGCTGCGCCCTGGATGCGCGACGCCGTGTTGACGAGGTCGCCGGCGACCATACCCTCGCCGACCGCGCCGATCGTGACGGCGGCCTCGCCCGCGAGGACGCCGACGCGGGCCCGCAGGCCCTCGACGCCGAGCTCGTCCCCGAGCGCCGACACGGCCGCGACCAGGTCGAGCCCGGCGCGGACGGCGCGCTCGGCGTCCTGCTCGGTCGCGACGGGG
>DASZWI010000105.1:0-13199 GCA_035546715.1 Gaiellaceae bacterium
GCACGCCCATCAGCGTCTGGAGCATCACCATCAGCCGCCGCTTGTCGACCCGGTCGGCGACGACCCACAGCGACATCACGCGGCCGCGCCTCTGCGGCGCCGCGCCGAGCTGCAGGGTCGAGTTGCCGATCGCCATGAACGCCACGCTCCCCGTGCCCGCGACGGCGAGCGCGACCAGCTCGAGCGGCAGCGTCGGCGCGGCCGCGGCGAGGAGGATCGCCGCGCCGAACGCGGTCGCCGCCACGGTGAGGGCCCGGATCCCGGTGCGGCCGCGGGCGGCGGTGACGAGCCCGCCGAGCACGGCGCCGATGCCCATCGCCGCCGTCATCAGGCCGTACGCCGCCGCGCCACCGTGCAGCGACTGGCGGTCGACGACCGGGAGCGTCACGGCGAACTCATAGGTGAGCATCCCGGCGAGGGCCATCATCACCAGCGGCACCGCGAGCTCCGGCGTCCGCCGGACGTACCGGAGCCCTTCGAGGAGCTGGCCCGGCTCGCGCGGCGCCGGCTCGCTCGGGCGGAGCTGCGAGCGGTCGAGCGTGAGCAGCGTCGCCACGACGACCGCGAAGCTCGCGGCGTTGGCGAGGAAGCAGACGCCGACGCCGACCGTGGCGATGAGGACGCCCGCCACCGCGGGCCCGACCGTGCGTGCGGCGTTGACGAGCACCGAGTTGAGGCTGACGGCGTTCCGCAGGTGCTCCGGGCCGACCATCTCGAGGATGAACGACTGGCGGGCGGGGTTCTCGAAGGCGCTGTTCAGGCCGAGCAGGCCGGCCAGCACCGCGATCTCCCAGAAGCGGACGACGCCGGCGACGGTGAGCACGCCGAGGACGAGCGCCTGCACGCCCATCAGCGTCTGGAGCATCACCATCAGCCGCCGCTTGTCGACCCGGTCGGCGACGACCCCGCCGTACGGGCAGAGCAGGAGCACGGGCAGCGTCTGGATCGCGACGATCGCGCCCAGCGCGACGCTGGAGTGGGTGAGCTCGAGCACGAGCCACGACTGCGCGACCATCTGCATCCACGTGCCGATCAGCGAGACGCCCTGGCCCGAGACGTAGTGGCGGTAGTTGGGCACGGCGAACGAGGCGAAGGTCAGCCGGCCGGCGGCGCGCAGCCGCGTCATTGGGCCGCCTCCTCCCGGAGCAGCTCGCAGAGCTGCTCGAGCGCCGGCAGCGCGTCGACGATCGACTGCCGCTCGGCGTCGGTGAGCGCGGCGAGCACCGGCTCGAGCTTCGCGCTGCGTTCCTTGCGCATGCGCTCGCGGACGCGGCGGCCCGCCGCGGTGGACGCGACGAGCGCGGCGCGCCGGTCGCCGGGGTCGGCGACGCGCTTCACGAGCCCGCGCTCGACCAGCACCGCGAGGACGCGGGAGAGCATCGTCGGGTTCAAGCCCTCGGCGACCGCGAGATCCGCAAGGCGGACGGTGTTCCTGGCGACGACCGTCATCAGCACCGAGATCTGCGTCGGGGTCAGCTCCGCCGCGGCCTCGGTCGGCCGCAGCCAGCGCCCGAGCCGGAAGATCGCGGCGCGCAGACGGGTGACCTCGTCGGTCTCGATGGGTGTGAGGGTGGCGGGAGACATGGTTCAGTCGGCAAACAGTTGCTTATCGGCAAGCATTTTAGCGCATCGACCTCTTCATCGGCCGAAGCGGAGCGAGCTTCAGTCGCCGGCGCCGAGCCCGGCCGTGCCGTGAACCAGGGTCAGACCCGGGTCTGACCCTGCCGGTACGGCTCTCGGAGGGCGCGTGCGGCTGACCCTGGCTCGAAAGGGCGCTACGGCTGGAACCAGCCGCGGCGGATCCGCGGGTCGCGCTCCGCGACGAAGGCGCGGTAGTTTCGGCGCGCGACGGCGAGATCGCGTCCGAAGGGCGCGAGCGCGATCGCCGGGTCGACGAGCGGGTCGCGCGGACGGACGCCGATCGTCGAGCCGTAGTCGCTCCAGGGGTAGTCCTCGGGAGGGATGTGCAGGGCCCGGGTGGGGTTCAAGTGGACGTACCGCATGACCTCGCAGCGGTACTCGAACGTGTCGACGACCCTCGAGCGGAACCGCGCCTCGAAGACGTGACCGCGTCTCCCATGCCGCTTGTTGAACCCCTGCGCGTAGCGGCTGTTGAGGTGCTGGAAGCCGGCGCTCAGGCTCGGATCGGCCTGCTGGACCACGACGTGGTAGTGGGTCGACATGAGGCAGTACGCGAGACACGTCCAGCCGCTGCGGACGAGCTCGACGCCGAGGAGGCGAAGGAACTCGTACATGTCGTCGTCGTCGCGGAAGATCCGGGCGTCTCCGATGCCGTGCTGGACGACATGGGTCTGCTGACCGGGGAGATCGATCCGACGCGGACGGGCCACGCCGTCAGGGTGCGAACCGGCCGCCCGTCGCGCAATTGTCCGGAGCTGAATCGGCACGCGGTTGTGGCAGTTCCGGCGCACTTCGGGGTCAGACCCGGGTCTGACCCTGCCGGTACGGCCCTCGGAGACCGCTCACGGTGGGAATGCCGCCTCAACTACAAAAGTTGTAGCTACTATGTCGACCAGAGCTATGACGAGAGGTGAAGCTGTGAAGGCACTCCTGGTACCGCTCGAAGACAGCATCGTCTTCCCGAGCATGACGGTGACGCTGGCGGTCGACGTCGGCGACGCCGAGCAGGTCTTCCTCGTCCCCGAGCACGAGGGCGAGTACGCGAGCGTCGGCGTCCTCGCCGACGTCGCCGACACCGTGCGCCTGCCGGGCGGCGGCCGCGCCGTCTCGCTGAGCGGGCGCGTGCGCGCCGTCGCGGGCGCCGCCACCAACGACGCCGACGGCCGTCTGTGGGTGGAGGTTGAGGAGCGTCCCGACGTCGAGCCGCCCCGCGTGAAGACGGCCGAGCTCGAGCGCGAGTACCGCGCGATCGTCGAGGAGATCCTCGAGTTCCGCGACGCCGACTCGCGGATCAGCGCGTTCCTGCGCTCGATCACCGAGCCCGGCTCGCTCGCCGACACGGCCGCCTACGCCCCCGACATCTCCTTCGCCGACAAGGTGCAGCTCCTGGAGGCGATCGACGTCGTCGAGCGGCTCGAGCTCGCCGTGCGCCTGCAGCGCGAGCGGCTCGCCGAGCTGCAGGTTCGCCGCCGCATCCGCGAGGACGTCGAGGAAGGCGCCCAGAAGCAGCAGCGCGAGTACATCCTGCGCCGCCAGATGGAGTCGATCCGCAAGGAGCTCGGCGAGGACGACGCGTCCGTCGCCGACGACTACCGGACGAAGATCGCCGAGTCGGACATGCCCGACGAGGTCCGCGAGCAGGCCGAGCGCGAGGCCGCGCGGCTCGCGCGGATGGGCGAGCAGAGCGGCGAGTCGCAGATGATCCGCACGTACCTCGACTGGCTCCTGGCCGTGCCGTGGGGCAAGACGTCCGAGGAGCGCCTCGATCCGGGCCACGCCCGCGAGGTGCTGGACGCCGACCACGCCGGCCTCGAGGACGTCAAGGACCGCATCGTCGAGTACCTGGCCGTGCGCAAGCTGCGTCAGGACCGCGGCATCGCGGAGGACAAGCGCTCGGGCGCGATCCTGACCCTGATCGGGCCTCCGGGCACCGGCAAGACCTCGATCGGCGAGTCGATCGCCCGCGCGCTCGGCCGCGAGTTCGTCCGCATGTCGCTCGGCGGCGTGCGCGACGAGGCCGAGATCCGCGGCCACCGGCGCACCTACATCGGCGCGCTCCCCGGCCGGCTGGTGAGAGCGCTCCGGGACGCCGGCACGATGAACCCGGTGATCCTCCTCGACGAGGTCGACAAGGTCGGCGCCGACTGGCGCGGCGACCCGTCGGCCGCCCTGCTCGAGGTGCTCGACCCGGCGCAGAACCACTCGTTCCGCGACCACTACCTCGACGTCGAGCTCGACCTGTCGCAGGTGGTCTTCATCGCGACGGCGAACGTCGCCGAGACGATCCCCGGGCCGCTGCTCGACCGGATGGAGGTCATCCGCTTCGACGGCTACACGGTCGACGAGAAGGTCGCGATCGCGAAGGGCTACCTGTGGCCGCGCCAGCGCGACCGGGCGGGCCTGCGCGAGGACGAGGTCTCCGTCTCGGACGAGGTCCTGCAGTCCGTCGTCAGCGAGTACACCCGCGAGGCCGGCGTGCGCCAGCTCGAGCGCGAGCTCGGGAAGATCCTGCGCAAGACGGCCACCGCGATCGTGTCCGGGACGAAGGAGGCCCCGGTGGAGGTCGACATCGGAGTCGTCCGCGACGCGCTCGGCCGCCAGCGGTTCTTCCAGGAGTCGGCGGAGCGCACGGCGGTGCCGGGCGTCGCGACCGGCCTGGCGGTGACGGGCACCGGCGGCGACGTGCTGTTCGTCGAGGCGACGGCGATGAAGGGCTCGGAGGGTCTCGTCCTGACGGGCCAGCTGGGCGACGTGATGAAGGAGTCGGCGCGGATCGCGCTCTCCTACGTCCGCTCGCACGCGGCCGAGCTCGGCATCGACGACGACGCCTTCGACGACCGCTCGTTCCACGTGCACGTCCCGGCGGGCGCGATCCCGAAGGACGGGCCGAGCGCCGGCATCACGATGACGACGGCGCTCGCGTCGCTCCTCTCCGGCCGCCCCGTGAAGCACACCGTCGGCATGACCGGCGAGGTGACCCTGCAGGGCCGGGTGCTGCCGATCGGCGGGCTGAAGCAGAAGGTGCTCGCCGCGCACGCCGCCGGCCTGACCGACGTCGTCATCCCGGAGCGGAACCGCGCCGACCTCGACGACGTCCCGGCCGAGGTGAAGGAGGAGATGCGCTTCCACCCGGTGATGACGCTCGGCGAGGTGCTCGAGCTCGCGCTCGAGCCGGAGGCGAGCAGCCGTGCGGTGCAGGCGCTGTGAGCCCGTGCCCGAGGAGGTCCGCCGTGCGGCGGACCTCCTCGAGCGCCGCTACATGGTCTCGATCCTCTACGCGTCGCACGCCGGCGCCGTTCGCTTCAACGAGTTCGTCCAGGCCCTCGAGGGCGTCCCGCCGAGCACGCTGACCGCGCGCCTCGGCGAGCTCGAGCGCGCCGGCATCCTCGACCGCGCCGTGGTCGACGCCCGGCCGCCGCGCGTCGAGTACCGGCTGACGGAGCGCGGCCGCCGGATGCAGGCGTTCATCCGCGCCCTCTCGGCGCTGGGGGAGGGCCGGTGACCGGCCCCGTCCGCGGCGGGCGCCGGGCCTTCACGCCGAGGGAGAAGCCGGAGCGGCCGGCCGACCCGCAGGTCCGCCGCGCCAACCTGCGGCGCATGACCTCGCTGTTCCGGCCGTACCGGCTGCAGCTCGGGTTCGTCCTCTCCCTGATCCTCGTCTCGTCGGTCCTCGGGATCGTCTCGCCGTTCCTGCTGCGCCGCGTGCTGAACGAAGCGCTGCCGCACCACGACCTCGGGCTGCTGTCGTGGCTCGTCGGCGGGATGATCGCGATCGCCGTCGGCACCCAGGCGCTCGGCGTCGTCCAGACCTGGACCTCGAACGTCGTCGGTCAGCAGGTGCTGCACGACCTGCGCGCCGCGGTCTACGAGCACCTGCAGCGCCTGTCGCTCGCGTTCTTCACGAGGACGCGCACCGGCGAGGTGCAGTCGCGGATCGGCAACGACATCGGCGGCGTCGAGTCGGTCGTCACCTCGACCGCCACCTCGATCGTCCAGAACGTGACGACGGTCGTCGCCTCGATCGTCGCGATGATCCTGCTCGACTGGCGGCTGGCGCTCGTCGCGCTCGGCCTGATCCCCGTCTTCGTGTATCTCACGCGGCGCGTCGGCGCGGTGCGCCGGCGGCTCGCGGCCACCCGGCAGCAGACGATGGCCGATCTCTCCAGCCTCGTGAACGAGTCGCTCTCCGTCTCGGGCGTCCTGCTCGGGAAGACGATGGGCCGCGGCGGCGACCTCACCGAGCGGTTCCGCGCCCAGTCGCGCGACCTCGCGCGGCTCGAGGTGCAGTCGACCATGGCGGGCCGCTGGCTGATGGGCTCGATCCAGGCGACGTTCGCGATCCTGCCCGCCGTCATCTACTGGGTCGGCGGCTGGACCGGCGACGTCTCGGTCGGCACGCTCGTCGCCTTCACGACGCTCCAGACCCGGATGCTGTTCCCGGTCGGCCAGCTCCTCTCGGTGCAGGTCGACGTGCAGACGTCGCTCGCCCTGTTCGACCGCGTCTTCGAGTACCTCGACCTGCCGGTCGACCTCGAGGAGCGCGAGGATCCCGTCGACCTCGACGTCGAGCGGGGGTCCGTCGCCTTCGAGGACGTGTGGTTCCGGTACGACGACGCCTCGCCCTGGACGCTCGCGGGCGTGGACGTCGAGGTGCCGGCGGGGACGAAGCTCGCGATCGTCGGCGAGACCGGCGCCGGCAAGACGACGATGGGCTACCTCGTCGCGCGCCTCTACGACGTCGTGCGCGGACGCGTGACGATCGAGGGCGTCGACGTGCGCGACCTCTCCTTCGCCTCCCTGGCGCGCACCGTCGGGGTCGTCTCGCAGGAGACCTACCTCTTCCACGCGACCGTGCGCGAGAACCTGCGCTTCGCCCGGCCCGACGCGACCGACGACGAGATCGAGGACGCGGCGCGGGCCGCGCGCATCCACGACCTGATCGCCTCGCTGCCGGAGGGCTACGACACCGTGGTCGGCGAGCGCGGCTACCGCTTCTCGGGCGGCGAGAAGCAGCGGATCGCGATCGCGCGGACGATCCTGCGCAACCCGCCCGTGCTCGTCCTCGACGAGGCGACGAGCGCGCTCGACACCGGCACGGAGCGGGCCGTCCAGGAGGCGCTCGACGCGCTCGCGGCGGGACGCACGACGATCGCGATCGCGCACCGGCTCTCGACGGTCCGCGACGCCGACCGCATCGTCGTCCTCGACCGCGGCGAGATCGTCGAGCAGGGCACGCACGACGAGCTGCTCGACCTGGGCGGCCGCTACGCCGCGCTCGTGGCGCGCGACCGCAGCCCGTCCGTGACCGCGTAGGGCGGGCCGCGAACCGCGTTCGAACCGGGGGCCGCGCGCGGGGTAGGCTCACCCGCGTGGAGTGCGAGCGGTGCGGAAACGCCAACCGCGAGGGGGCGCGGTTCTGCGAGGGCTGCGGTGCGCCGCTGACGCCCACGTGCGGCGCGTGCGGGACGTCCGCGAGCCCCGGCGCGCGGTTCTGCGGCGAGTGCGGTGCGTCCCTCGTCGCGGGAGCCGCGCCGGTGCCGGCGGCGTCCGCGCCCGTCCCCGTCGCCGAGCGCCGGCTCGTGTCGGTGCTGTTCGCGGATCTCGTCGGGTTCACGACGCTGTCGGAGGCGCGCGACGCGGAAGCCGTGCGCGACCTGCTGTCTCGCTACTTCGAGATCTGCCGCCGCCTGATCGAGGCCTACGGCGGAACGGTCGAGAAGTTCATCGGCGACGCCGTCATGGCCGTGTGGGGGACGCCGGTCGCCACCGAGCAGGACGCCGAGCGTGCCGTCCGCGCCGGGCTCGACCTCGCCGCGGCTGTGTCCGCGCTCGGCGACGAGGTCGGTGCGCCCGAGCTGCTCGCCCGAGTCGGCGTGCTCACCGGCGAGGCCGCCGTGACGATCGGCGCCGTCGGCGAGGGCATGGTCGCCGGCGATCTGGTCAACACCGCGTCGCGCGTCCAGGACGCCGCGAAGCCCGGGACCGTGCTCGTCGGCGCCCTGACGCGCTCCCTGACGGAGGCGACCGTCGTCTACGAGCCTGCGGGAACGTTGAGCTTGAAGGGCAAGGGCGAGGAGACGCCGGTCTGGCGGGCCGTGCGTGTCGTCTCGGGTGCGCAGGGCGCCCGCCGCTCCGCGCGACTGGAGGCGCCGTTCGTCGGACGCGACCCCGAGCTGCGCCGGCTCAAGGAGATGTTCCATGCCTCCGCCGACGAGAGCCGGGCCCATCTCCTGTCGGTGACCGGCGTCGGCGGCGTCGGGAAGTCCCGGCTCGCCTGGGAGTTCTTCAAGTACGTCGACGGCCTCGCCCAGGAAGTCTGGTGGCACCAGGGACGCTGTCTCGCCTACGGCGAGGGAGTGACCTACTGGGCGCTCGCCGAGATGATCCGGATGCGCTGCCGGATCGCCGAGGACGACGGTGCGGAGGTCGCACTGGGCAAGCTGCGCGCCTCGCTCGAGGAGTTCATCGTCGACGTCGACGAGCGCCAGCGGCTCGAGGCGCCGCTGGCGCAGCTGCTCGGCGTCGGCGAGGCGGCCGCGATCGACCGGCTCGAGCTCTTCGCGAGCTGGCGGCTCTTCTTCGAGCGGCTCGCCGACCAGGGGCCGCTCGTCATGGTGTTCGAGGACATGCAGTGGGCGGACTCGTCGTTGCTCGACTTCGTCGAGTACCTGCTCGACTGGTCGCGCTCCCTGCCCATCTGCGTCGTCACCTTCGCCCGGCCCGAGCTGCTCGACAAGCGTCCCGCCTGGGGCGCCGGGCTCCGGAGCTTCGGCGCGACGTATCTCGAGCCGCTGCCGCGGGACGCCATGCAGGAGCTGCTGGAAGGGCTCGTGCCGGGACTGCCGCCGGCGCTCGTCGGCCAGATCCTCGACCGGGCCGAGGGGATACCGCTGTACGCGGTCGAGACGGTGCGCATGCTCCTCGACCGCGGGGTGCTCGTGCAGGAGGGCGAGAGCTACCGCGCCGTGGGAGAGGTCGGCTCACTGGAGGTGCCTGCGACGCTCCACGCGCTCATCGCGTCGCGCCTCGACGACCTGCCGCCGGAGGAGCGGCGGCTGCTCCAGGACGCGGCCGTCCTGGGCAAGACCTTCGGCGTGGGCGCGGTCGCGGCGCTCTCGGGCGTCGACGATCCGGAGCCCCTGCTGCGCTCGCTCGCCCGCAAGGAGATCCTGACGGCGCACACGGATCCCCTCTCCCCGGAGCACGGGCAGTACGGATTCCTCCAGGACCTCGTGCGCCGCGTGGCCTACGAGACCCTCTCCCGGAAGGAGCGGCGCGCCCGGCATCTCGCGGCCGCCGACCAGCTCGCCGCGACGCCGTCCGAGGACGAGGCCGTCGAGGTGATCGCCTCCCACCTCCTCGAGGCGGCGGCGGCCGATCCCGACGCCGACGACGCGGCCGTCTTGCGCGAGCGAGCGGCGGTCGCGCTCGAGCAGGCGGCGCTGCGCGCCGCGTCTCTCGGGGCGCCCAGCGAGGCGAGCAGGTACCTCACCAGAGCGGCGGCCCTCGTCGACGACGACCTGCGCCGCGGCGACCTCGAGCTGCGCGCAGGGGAGCTCGCCGTGCGTGCCGGCGCCCGCGAGGACGCGACCGCGCTCCTCGACGCGGCCGAAGAGCGGTTCGCGGCCGCCGGCGACGCCGAGCGCCGGGTGCGGCTCGCGAACCTGCAGGCCCATCTCGCGCGTTCGGTCGGGAACTACGGCGCGTCCCTCGAGCGGCTCGAGGCCGCACGCTCGCTGGCCGACGAGGCGGAGGTCGAGCCGGCGACGCTCGCCGACCTCCTCGCGCATCTCGGCGCGACCTACGCGCTGCTGGGGTCGCCTGCGGAGGCCGGCCCCTACCTCGAGCGGGCGGTGCAGATCGCCGAGGAGCACGGCCTCGAGGAGATCTACGTGGGGGCGCTGGTCTCCCGCGGCATTCTCGCGATGCGTCTCGGACGGATGCGCGAGGCCGAGCTCCTGCTCGCCGGCGCGGGCGAGTACGCCGACCGGCTCGGGCTCGTCGACGCCTGGCTGCGCGCGGACAACAACCTGGCGGTGCTGTACGAGACGACGGACCGGTTCGCGCTCTCCCTCGAGCGCGGCCAGGAGGCGGTCCGTCGCTGCCGCCGGATCGGCGACCGCGTCTGGGAGGCGATGAACCTGACCGGCGAGCTCCAGCCGATGGTGCTGCTCGGCCGCTGGGACGAGGCGATCGCGCGGTTCGCCGAGTCGGAGCAGCTCGGCCTGGCCGGAGGGGCGATGACGGAGTCGATGCTGCTCGACGTCGTCGAGGTGCTCTGTGCGCGGGGCGAGATCGACGCGGCCGACGAGCTCGTCTCGCGACTCGCGTCGGGTGAGACGTCCGACGAGCCGCAGGCGCACGCCGGGTACCTCGTCGCTCGCGTCCACGTGCTCGTCGCCCAGGGCGCGCTCGACGCGGCTCGGGCGGCAGCCGACGCTGCTCTCGAGTCGGCGCGCTCGATCGGCCCGACGAGCACCTACTTCAAGCTCGCCCTCGAGCGGCAGGTCGACGTCGCGGTCGCCGCCGGGGACACGAGCGCCCTGCAGCCGCTCCTCGACGAGGTGGACGCGCTGCCTCCGGGCCACCGGACGCCCTGGCTGCGCGCCATCCGCGCTCGCATGGCGGCGCACCTGGGCGAGACCGGCGAGCTCGAGTCCGCGGAGGCGATCCTGCGGGAGCTCGACCTGCGCTTCCGGCTCGCCGTCGTGCTCCTCGAGCACTTCGAGAAGACGGGCGACGAGGCGAAGCGGATCGAGGCCCGCGAGCTCTTCACAGAGCTCGGCGCCGTCGCCTGGCTGGAGCGCACCGGCGACCCGGGCCTCGTCACCACATCGTAACCGAACGGGTCATTCCGCTTCTGCTAGCCTAAGCGGAACGACGAATTCGGTTACGAGAGGGGTACAGGTGTGGCAGGGATAGCAGCCGCGCTCACGGGAGAGCGCTCGCGCGAGGTCAACCGCTGGTTGGTCCTCGCCATCGTGTGCATCGCACAGTTCATGGTCATCCTCGACGCGACGATCGTGAACGTCGCGCTGCCGTCGATCCAGCACGGCCTCGACTTCTCGCAGTCGAGCCTGCAGTGGGTCGTGAACGCCTACACGCTGATCTTCGGCGGCTTCCTGCTGCTGGGCGGTCGCGCGTCCGACCTGATCGGGCGCCAGCGGCTGTTCCTGGCCGGGGTGGCGCTGTTCACGATCGCGTCGGCGGTCAACGGCGTCGCGCAGTCGTCCGGGATGCTGGTCGGCGGCCGCGCCCTGCAGGGGCTCGGCGCGGCGCTCGTCTCGCCGGCCGCGCTGGCGATCGTCACGACGACGTTCGCCGAGGGTCGCGAGCGGGCGAAGGCGATGGGCGTCTGGAGCGCCATCGCCGCGGGCGGCGGGGCCGTCGGCCTCGTGCTCGGCGGCCTGCTCACCGAGACGCTCTCGTGGCGCTGGGTGTTCTTCATCAACCTGCCGATCGGCGTCGCCGCGATCCTGCTCTCGCTCCGGTACGTGCCGGACGCGGAGGCGGACGAGCGGCCCGAGACGGCCGACGTCGCCGGCGCGGTCACCGTGACGGGTGGCCTGCTCGTGCTCGTGTACGGCATCGTCAAGGCGCAGGAGTACGGCTGGACGTCCTGGAAGACGCTCGGGCTGGGCGCCCTCGCCGTCGCGCTGCTCGCGGCGTTCACCTGGATCGAGGCGCACTCGCGCGAGCCGCTGATCCGGCTCGGCATCTTCAAGAGCCGTGCGCTGACAGCCTCGAACGGCGGGATGCTGCTCGTGGCCTCGGGGATGTTCGCGATGTTCTACTTCGCGTCCATCTACGTGCAGGAGGTGCTCGGCTACTCGCCGGTGCAGGCGGGTCTGGCGTTCGTGCCGTTCACGCTCGGCATCGTCATCGGGGCCGGCGCCGCGCAGAGCCTGATCCGCCGGCTCGGGGTGAAGTGGCTGTCGATCGTCGGCCTCGTCGGGGCGATCGCCGGCGAGGCGCTCTTCGTGCGCGTCTCGGTCGACGGCACCTACTGGGGGCAGCTCCTCCCGGCGATCGTCGTCATGTCGATCGGCATGGGCCTGACGTTCGTGCCGCTGACGCTGGTCGCGACGACGAACATCGCGTCCGAGGACGCCGGGCTCGCGTCGGGCTTGTTCAACACGGCGCAGCAGGTGGGCGGCGCGCTCGGGCTCGCGATCCTGTCGACGCTCGCGGCGAGCCGCACGTCGGGCCTGCTCGACTCGCATCACGCCCGGCCGGACGCCCTGGTGAGCGGCTTCCACGTCGCGTTCGCCGTGGGAGCGGGCCTGATGGCCCTCGGCCTCGCCGTCGTCCTCCTGGTCATCCGGCAGCGGGACGTGGCCACCATCGACACGGAAGCGCTGGCGCCGGTTGCCGCCTGAGGTGACCGTCACCGTGGAGCGGGGGTTGCGCGCCGACGCGGCGCGCAACCTCGCCCGCGTCCTCGACGCCGCCCGCGAGGTGTTCGCGGAGCGCGGCTCCGAGGCCTCGATGGCCGAGATCGCGGCCCGCGCCGGGGTCGGGACGGCGACGATCTACCGCCGCTTCCCGACGAAGGAGGACCTGCTCGCGGCCCTGTTCGAGCAGGCGGTGGCCCGGCTCGCCGCCGACGCCGGCCAGGCGGCCGAGGCCAGGGACGTCGGCCGGGCGCTGCGCGGCTTCATGCAGCGGGCGGCCGCCGCGCACCTGGCCGACCGCAGCTACTGCGACTGCGCCGAGACGAACCTGAAGCTCCGCCCCGAGGTGCAGCGGCACTTCGACGAGCTGATCGCGAACGTCGACCGGCTGCTCGCCCGGGCCAAGGAGGCCGGCGAGGTGCGCGAGGACGTGAACGCGTACGACGTGCCGATCCTGCTGATGGGCGTCGCCCAGGCGGGCGCCCTGCTCGAGGACCGGGTGCCCGGCGCCTGGAAGCGCTACCTCGACATCGTGCTCGACGGGCTGCGGCCGCAGGCCGCGCGGCCCCTCTCGCGCCGGCCGCTGACCGCCCGAGACGTGCATCCCCGCGCCTAGGCGATCCTCGGCGCAGCGTTTAGGCTGAGCCGGGGGATGTTCTGCGCAGCGTGTGGAACCGACAATCCGGCCGGGCAGCGGTTCTGCAACGGCTGCGGCACCGCGCTCGCGGCCGCCTGCACGGCCTGCGGCTCGCCCAACCCGCCCGGCGCCAACTTCTGCGGCTCGTGCGGCGGCCGGCTCGAGGTCGCCGCCGTCTCCAGCCCGGTTCCCGTCGCCGAGCGGCGCCTCGTCTCGGTGCTGTTCGCCGATCTCGTCGGCTTCACGTCGCTCTCGGAGGACCGTGACGCGGAGGAGGTGCGCGAGCTCCTCTCGCGCTACTTCGAGACCTGCCGCCGCCTGATCGAGGTCTACGGCGGCACGGTCGAGAAGTTCATCGGCGACGCGGTGATGGCCGTGTGGGGCGCCCCCGTCGCGACCGAGCAGGACGCCGAGCGCGCCGTCCGCGCCGGGCTCGACCTGGTCGCGGCCGTGTCGGCGCTCGGGGACGAGCTCGGCGTCGAGGGCCTGCGGGCCCGCGTCGGCGTCCTCGCGGGCGAGGCCGCCGT
>DASZWI010000106.1:0-6445 GCA_035546715.1 Gaiellaceae bacterium
AGCGCAGGTCCTTGTTCGACTCCATGTCGAACCACATGGCGAACAGCGTGAACTGCGTGCCCGAGATGAGGAGCAGCGCGACGAGGACGATCGTCGCCGGCGTGATGTGCAGGCCGCGGATGCGCTGGACCACCTCGAGGATCCCGAGCGCGACGCCGACCGTCGTCATGAGCATCCCGAGGAAGTAGAAGAAGACGAGGGGGTGGAAGTCGCGGATGACGTACTTCTCCCGCAGCCGCCAGAAGAACCCCTTCCAGAGCAGCCACGAGATGCGCGGCACCACCCGGCGGAGGCGGATGCCCGAGCGCTCCCCGACCCCGTAGATCGGCCGCGTCGGGAAGTCGCGCACGCGCGCGTTCCACACGTTCAGGTGCACGAGCATGTCGTTCGGGAAGCCGTAGCGCGTGTAGACCCGGTCGAGGTCGAGCAGTTGCAGCATCGGCAGCCCGATCACCGTGTAGCCGGCCTGCGAGTCGGCGACGTGCCAGTAGCCTGACGCGATCTTCGTCAGCAGGCTGAGGATGGCGTTGCCGAAGTAGCGGCTCTTCGGGATGAGGCGCCAGGCGCTGCCGGTGAAGAGGCGGTTCGCCTTCGCGTAGTCGAGCTCGCCGCGGACGACGGGCAGCGCCAGCGTCTCGAGCTCCGCGGGGTCCATCTGGTTGTCGCCGGCCATGACGGCTGTCGCGTCGATCCCCTCCGCGAGCGCGCGGCGGTAGCCGGTGACGATCGCCGCGCCGACGCCGAGGTTGCGCTCGTGGACGACGACCTCGACGCGCGGGTCGCCCACGGCGCGCGCCCGCTCGGCCGTGGCATCGGTCGAGGCGTCGTCGACGACGACGATCCGGTCGACGAACGCGGGGATGCCCTGCACGGTCGAGCCGATCAGGCTCTCCTCGTCGTGGGCGGGCACGACGACGGCGACGGTCTTGCCCTCGAGCATCGACCGATCGTAGAAGCGCGGCCGGTTAGACGGGAGCGGCGGCCGGCCGGCGCCGCCCGTCGGAGACGATCGCCGCGATCGCGCCGAGGATCAGCCCGACGACGGCGCCGACGATCAGCGACGTCGACGTCGTGCGGGCCGTCGACTTGACGCCCTTCGCGGTCGTGATCACCTTGGCGCTCTCGACCTCCTTGGA
Source organism: Gaiellaceae bacterium (assembly GCA_035546715.1). Taxonomy (GTDB): domain Bacteria; phylum Actinomycetota; class Thermoleophilia; order Gaiellales; family Gaiellaceae; genus PALSA-600. The sequence continues at coordinate 1,137 of DASZWI010000106.1, forward strand.
GAAGGCGAGCTGCTGGTCGAGGGTCGCCTGCTGGTTGTACAGGTTCCCCTGGCGCTGGACCGCGTTGTCGAGCTGGCTGACGAGCACGAGCTTGTTGAACGGGTCCAGCTTCTGCGTGTTGACGACCTGGTTGAGCTGGGCCACGCGCAGGCTGATCGACCTGAGCTGCTTGTCGACCGTGCCCAGCTCGCTCGTGTAGGTGTCGATCTTCTTGCTGACGTACGGGGCCGTCGTCTTCGTCACGACGAGGTTCGCGAGGGCGTTGGCCGCGGCGGCGGCCTTGTCCTTGTTCGGGTTCTGGACGCTCAGCGAGATGAGCGTGGACGACCGCGCGGCGGTCGTGCCCGGCGTCGTGCCGACCGTCGCGACCGAGACGTGGCCGCGCAGCGCGCCGGAGCGCATCCCGGCGGCCTGCTCGGCCGCCTGCTGGGCCGACGCCGCGCTGACGATGTCGGAGACCGCGCGCGGGTTGGTCGCGAAGCTCTGGATGATCGTGCCGCCCGGCGACACCGGCTGGCCGAGCGAGATGAGCGCAGACGCCTTGAAGGTGCTGCCGCCGCTGAACGAGACGATCAGGCCGACAATCGCGCCGACGACGAGGCCGAGCGCGACCAGCCACCACCGCCGCAGCAGGGCGTCCTTCCAACGACCGAGGTCGACCTCGCGCTCCGCGTCGAGGTCGGGCGACTGACGGGGGGTCGTCATCCGGCGGCGACTCTAGCCGACGCCCACGCCCAATGGCGGGCCAGACCGTCGCGCAGCGACGTCGTCGCCCTCCACCCGAGCTCCCGCTCGATGCGGGTCGTCTCCGCGCGCGTCCGCTTCATGTCCCCGACCTGGGGCGGGCCGTACACCACGTCGAGCCGGCGGCCCGAGACCTCCTCGAGCAGCGCGAGCGCCTCGCGCATGCTCGCCTCCTCGCCGCCGCCGACGTTGTAGACGCCCGGCGTGGCGTCGATCGAGCGGATCGCGGCGTCGACGACGTCGCCGACGTACGTGAAGGAGCGCGACTGCGTCCCGTCGCCGTACAGCTCGAACCGCCGGCCGTGCGCGAGGGCATCGACGACGCGCGCGAACGCCATGTCGGGCCGCTGGCGCGGGCCGTAGACGGTGAAGAACCGGAGGGCCACCGCGCGCAGCCCGAAGACGCGCGCGTAGGCGTCGTGGAGCGACTCGCACGAGAGCTTCGTGATCCCGTACGGGTTGTTCGGACGCGGCGGCGTGTCCTCGGAGGTGGGGTAGCGCTCGGCGTCGCCGTACACCGACGACGAGCTCGCCCAGGCGACCGTGACGCCGGCGGCGACGGCCGCCTCGAACACCCGCTGGGTCGCCAGGACGTTGCGGCGGAGGTAGTCCGGGAACACGTCCCCGAAGCTGCGCGCACCCGGCTGGCCGGCGAGGTGGAAGACGCCGTCGAAGCCGGAGAAGTCGAGCGGGTCGGCGGCCAGGTCGAGCCGCCGGACGTCGAGGCCCTGCGCGTTCTCCTCCTTGAGCGCCGGGTCGTAGTAGTCGGTGAAGCAATCGAGCCCGACCACCTCGTGGCCGCGGTCGAGCAGCTCGCGCGCCAGGTGCGAGCCGATGAACCCCGCTGCTCCGGTGACCAGGTAGCGCATGCCGGCGCCCGACTCTATCGACGCTTCTTCTCGACGAGGCCGTAGAGCTTCGCGTAGCCGACGAGGTAGAGCCGGTCGGCGTCGGCGACCACGGGCGAGTACTTGCCGTCCGGGAACGTCCACAGCAGGTGGCCGGTCTTCGCGTCGAGCGCGTACGTTCGGCCCTTCAGGGTCGCGAAGTACACGCGCCCCGCGATGACGGTCGGCGAGCCGGAGATCGGGCCGTTCGCCGTGAACGACCAGTCGACCTTGCCCGTCGCCGCGTCGAGCGCCTGGAACTTCTTCGAGTACGAGCCCACGAGCACCCGGTCGTGCCAGACCGCCGCCGAGGAGTACACGTAGCCGCCCGTCGACTGCGACCAGCGGAGCTTGCCGCTGCCGGCGCCGAACGAGTAGACCTTCCCGTCGGTCGCCCCGACGTACACCCGGCCGTAGGCGACGGCCGGCGTGGCGTAGAACGTGCCGGTGCTCCCGAACCGCGGCTGGGCGTGCGCCTTCCACAGGATCCGGCCGCTCTTCACGCTCAGCGCGTAGACGTGTCCCGAGTAATCGCCGACGAACAGCCGGTCGCCGGAGACCGCGACCCCGCCTTTCACCTGGCCCGAGAGCCTGGTCACCCAGCGGGTCGCCCCGGTGGTGCTGTCGAGCGCCCAGACGCGCCCGTTCCAATCGCCTGCGTAGAGCGTCCCGTCGACGACCACGGGCGACGACTCCGACGGGCCGATCGTCTTCTTCCAGCGCACCTTCCCGTTGCCCACGGCGAGCGCGACGATCTCGCCCGTCAGCCGATCGTCCGGCCGCCGGTTGCACGGCGGGCGGTTCATGAACGCCTGGTAGACGGTGTGGCTGTCGACGGCGGGCGACGAGGCCTGGCAGCGGTGCGAGTCGTAGCTCCACGCCTTGCGGCCGTTCCTGGCGCCGACCGCGAACAGGACGCCCGCGTTGTTGCCGACGTACAACCGGCCGTAGGCAACCGCGGGCGGGAACTCGACCAGGCTGCGGGCGTGGAACGTCCAGATGCGGCGGAACGGCGGGTGGAGCGCGATGCCGTTCGCGAAGCGCATGCGCTCGGCGTCGTAGCCGTAGGTCGGCCACGAGATGCCCGGCTCCCTGGGCTTCGTCTCGACGGTCTCGGTCGGCACGAACTCCACGGTGGACGAGCCGACGACGTCGCGGGCCTGGTGGCTGCGCACGAGGTAGAACGCGACGCCCGCGCCGACCGCGACGAGGAGCACGCACGCGCCGCCGACCAGCAGCCAGCGCCTCACCGTTTCGCCTCCACGGCGTAGAGCCGGGAGTAGCCGTGCAGCAGGAGCCGGTCGCCGCTCCCCGAGACCGGCACGTACTCGCCGTGCGGGAAGCGCACGAGCACGCGCCCGGTCGGCGCCGCGACCCCGACGATCTCGTGTCCCAGCGAGCCGGCGTACGCGACGCCGTCGACGACGACCGCCGCCCCGGAGACGGAGCCTCCCGCGCTCACCTCCCAGAGCGTGCGCCCGCTCCTCGCCGAGAGCGCGTAGAAGCCACCGCCGTAGTCCCCGACGAAGACGCGGCCGTGGTCGGTTGCGGGGGACGAGTAGACGTACGAGCCGAAGCCGCGCCGCCAGAGGAGCCGCCCGCGCGTGGAGAACGCCGTCAGCGAGTCGCCGGTCGAGCTCGGGACGAAGACGCGCCCGGCCGCGACGGCCGGCGTGCCGTAGATCCGGCCGTTCACCCGGCCGGTCCAGCGCGGCGCGCCCGTGCGCGCATCCAGCGCCAGGAGCCGGCCGCAGTAGTCGCCGATGTAGACCGTGCCGCCGACGATCGCCGCCGACGAGGTGATCTTGCACCCGTCGGCGCGGCTCCAGCGCACGCGGTGCGTCTTCAGGTCGAGCGCGGCGATGCGACCGCTCCACGTGCCGAACACGTCGAGGCCGTGCGCGACGATCGGCGACGACTCGATCGGCGAGCCGGTGCGGTAGCTCCAGAGGACGTGACCGTCGGAGCGGCGGAGCACGCGCACGTAGCCGTCCATCCCGTGCACGACGACGCTGCCGCCCGAGATCGCGAGCGACGACGCCATCTTCCCGTGCGGCGTGTCGTGGCGCCAGATCACCGAGCCGTCGCGCATGGAGATGGCGCGGATCGTCTCTCGGTAGTTGCCCACGTAGGCGACGCCGTCCGAGACGACGGCCGGGAACTCCATCAGCGAGCCGACGCCGCGCGTCCAGACGACCCTGAACGGGGGTCGGACGCGCATCGACGACTGGACGTGCGTGCGGGCGGGCGTCGCGCCGTAGAGCGGCCACTGCAGCGCCGTCCTGTAGATCCGGAGCGCCGCGAGGGGGTGCGTGCGGAACGGCAGGCGCACCGACCGCGTGCCGTAGCCCCGCTTCGCCGCCGTTGTCACGTAGGCGCCGCGCCGCGCGACGTGGAGCTTCGCGACTCCGTGGCGGTTCGTCCGGGCGGTGTGGCCGCCGACGCTGACGCGGGCGCCCGCGACCCGCGTGCTCGAGTCGCCGTCGACGACCGCCACGAGGATCGCCTGCTCGCGGTGCCGGATCGCCGGCAGGCTCGACGGCTGCGGGTTGCTGGCGGCGACGGTTCGGGTGACCACCACGGTGGACGCATGCTGACGCTCCCCGCCGCAGCCTGCGAGGGCGAGCGCCCCCGCCGCCAGCAGCACCGCGGCACGTCTCACGCCTGCTCGGGAACAGCCTCCGGCTGCTCGGCGACCACCGGCTCGTAGGCCCCCGGCCCGTGCTCGCGCAGGATCACCTCGGAGAAGAAGCGCGTCATCACGACGCCCTCCTGGAACTCGCCCAGCCGCGGCTCGAGCCGCTCGCCGGCGGCGAGGGCGAGCGCGAGCTGCGGGAACTGCGACCCGGCCGCGGTGGGGAGAGGGAAGCCCCCGCCGAAGCGCGGGTTGACGTCCGTGACCAGCAGGGTCCCGTCCGGCTCGCGGAAGCACTGCACGTTGCCGGGGCCGACGAGCCCCAGCGTCTCGGCGACGCGGCGCGCGAACTCGATCAGCTCCCAGTCCTTGATCGACGCGCCCTTGATCGACTCGCCGCCCTTCGACTCGATCATCGTGCGCGGCACGGCGCCGACGCACCGGGAGTCGAGGTCGCAGAACACGTCGATCGAGAACTCCTCGCCGCGGCAGACCGTCTGCACCATCGAGTCGGCCGTCGTGTAGCGCAGGAAGAACGCGAGCTCCCCCGCGTCGTGCGCGCGGTAGATGTGCCGCGAGCCGAAGCCCTTCCGCGCCTTGACGAGGACGGGGAACGCCACGTCGGCGGGCACGTCGGCGGGCAGCCAGGTGGCGGGCGAGCCGATGCCCTGCTCCTCGAAGAAGACGTGCGCCTCGTACTTGTCCGAGCAGCGGCGGATCGCGTCCTCGCCGGGGACGAGCACGAGCGCCCCGCCGAGCTTGTCGCGCGCGGACGCGAGCACGCCGTGGTCGAGGTCGGCGAGCGGCACGACGAGCTGCACGTCGTGCAGGGCGATCAGGTCGCGCAGCGCGTCGAGGTAGTCGGGGTGGTCGACGCGGGGGACGATCGCGCGCTCGTGCGCGTGGTAGAGCGCCGGCGCGAGCGGGTTCAGGTCGGCCGCGACCGTCGTCGCCCCGGCGCGGGCGAACGCGGTGACGATGTCGACGCGCTGACCGGCGCACGTGAACAGGACTGCCGCCACGAGGGTTGGAGGTTAGCGCGC
>DASZWI010000107.1:0-21883 GCA_035546715.1 Gaiellaceae bacterium
ACCATGCGGCCGCCGCAGCGGTTGCACTCGATCGCGTCCTCGAAGGAGTTGAAGAGCGCGGTCTGGCCGGGGGCCGGCTGCTCCTTCGCCTCGGGCGCCTCGCCGCTCGCGTAGCCCGCGGCGAGCTTCGCACGCACCTCGGCGGAGAGGATGCCGGCCTCCTCCTGCTGGTCGACGTCGAGGAACTTCTTGCCGAACCAGCGGAAGATGTAGTCGACGATCGACTTCGCGTTGCGGATGTCGGCGTCGTTCGTCGGGCCCGACGGCTCGAAGCGCAGGTGGCTCAGCTTCGAGACGTACACCTCCGGCGGCACGCCGTACTGGAGGCCCATCGACACGGCGATCATCAGCGAGTTGACGAGGCCGGCCATCGTGGTGCCGTCCTTCGCGATGTCGACGAAGATGTCGCCCGGCGTCCCGTCCTCGAACAGGCCGACGTGGATGTAGCCCTCGTACTCGCCGACGCGGAACTTGCGGCCGACCTCGGTGCGGTCGTCCGGCAGGCGGCGGCGCTTCGGCGCGGCCACCATCGTCGCGGCGGCGGCCGGCGTCAGCGTGCCCTGCGCGCTCTTGTCGCCCTTGCCGGACAGCGGCTGCGCGACCTTGCAGTTGTCGCGGTAGATCGCGACCGCCTTCACGCCGAGGTGCCACGACTCGATGTAGAGCTGGGCGACCTCGTCGATCGTCGCCGACTCGGGCAGGTTCACCGTCTTCGAGATCGCGCCGGAGATGAACGGCTGGATCGCGCCCATCATCTTCACGTGGCCGCGGTAGTGGATCGCGCGGTCGCCGACGGCGCAGTCGAACACCGGGTAGTGCTCGCCCTTCACGTACGGCGCGCCGACGATCGTGTTGCGCTCGTCGATGAACGCGACGACCTCGTCGATCTCGTTCGGCGCGTAGCCGAGCTTCTCGAGGCCGAGCGGCACCGTCTTGTTGACGATCGTGATCTCGCCGCCGCCGACCAGCTTCTTCGACTTGACGAGCGAGAAGTCGGGCTCCACGCCGGTCGTGTCGCAATCCATCATGAAGCTGATCGTCCCGGTCGGCGCCAGCACCGTCGCCTGCGCGTTCCGGTAGCCGTTCACCTCGCCCAGGTCGAGCGCGTCGTCCCACGCCTTGCGGGCCGCGCCGAGGAGATCGGACGGCACCGTGTCCGCGTGCGCGATGTTGCCGACCGCGGCGCGGTGCTTCGCGATCACGCCGAGCATCGCCGCCGCGTTCGGGCGGTACCCCGCGAACGGGCCCATCCGGCGGGCGATCTCCGCCGACTTGCGGTACGCACGGCCCGTCATCAGCGCGGTGATCGCCGCCGCGTACGCCCGGCCCTCGTCCGAGTCGTAGGCGAGGCCGCGCGCCATCAGGAGCGCGCCGAGGTTCGCGTAGCCGAGGCCGAGCTGCCGGTACGCCTTCGCGTTGCGCTCGATCTCCGGCGTCGGGTAGCTCGAGTTGCCGACGAGGATCTCCTGCGCCAGGAACACGACGTCGACCGCGTGCTCGAACGCCTCGACGTCGAGCTCGCCGTCCTCGCGGCGGAACTTCATCAGGTTCAGCGAGGCGAGGTTGCACGCCGAGTCGTCGATCGACATGTACTCCGAGCACGGGTTCGACGCGTTGATGCGGCCCGTGTTCGGGAGCGTGTGCCACGCGTTGATCGTCGTGTCGAACTGCACGCCCGGGTCGGCGCAGCGCCACGCCGCCTCGGAGATCTGGTGCAGCAGCTTGCGCGCCTTCACGGTCTCGACGACCGTGCCGTCGGTGCGCGCCGTCAGGTTCCAGTCGGCGTCCGCCTCGACCGCCTGCATGAACGCGTCCGAGATCCGCACCGAGTTGTTCGCGTTCTGGTACTGGATCGACGCCCAGTCCGGCGAGTCGAGCGACATGTCGTAGCCGGCCGCCTCGAGCACGCGCGCCTTCTCCTCCTCGCGCGCCTTGCACCAGATGAACTCCTCGATGTCCGGATGGTCGACGTCGAGCACGACCATCTTGGCCGCGCGCCGCGTCTTGCCGCCCGACTTGATCGTCCCGGCGGACGCGTCGGCGCCGCGCATGAACGACACCGGCCCGGAGGCGTAGCCGCCCTTCGAGAGCTGCTCCTTCGACGAGCGCAGGCGCGACAGGTTGACACCCGAGCCCGAGCCGCCGCGGAAGATGACGCCCTCGCGGCGGATCCAGTCGAGGATCGCGTCCATCGAGTCGTCGATCGAGAGGATGAAGCAGGCGGAGCACTGCGGCTTCTCCTCGAAGCCGACGTTGAACCACACCGGCGAGTTGAACGCGGCGAGCTGGTTGACGAGGATCGCGCGCAGCTCGTCCTCGAACGTCTGCGCCTCCTCCTCGCTCGCGAAGTAGCCGCCCTCGCGGCCCCAGCGGCCGGTCGTGTTCACGACGCGGTCGATCATCTGCTTGACCGAGCGCTCGCGCTCCGGGCTGGACATGCGGCCGCGGAAGTACTTCTGCGCCACGATGTTCGTGGCCGTCTGCGACCAGAACTTCGGGAACTCGACGCCCTTCTGCTCGAACGCCGGGCCGCTCTTGCCCGGGATGTGCGCATCGCGGATCTCCCATTCGACCTCGTCGAACGGGTTGCGCCCCTCGATGGTGAACAGCCGGCGGACGGCGAGGCTGGCGTCCTCGTCGACGACGCTGTTGACGAGCTCGTCGGGGTGGATCTGAACGGAGTGCTCTTGCTCTACGGACGCCATGTGCTGCCTCCTCCATGCGCGCGTGGCCGCGCGCGAACCTGATTCCTGGTCTGTCCCCCCGGTGAAAGTGGGAGGCGGACCATAGAAAGGCGACCGGACGGCACGGGACGCAGCGCTCTCACCACCTCCATGGTAGCGGTCGGAATGTGGCTCGCAGAGCGAGATTTCCCTGCAAAGAGCGCGATTCTGACGCGGGCTAGGGCTGACCCTGGCGCCGCTTCAGCACCAGGCCGACGCCGCCGGCCGCGACGAGCACCAGGGCCAGGCCGCCCAGGACGAGGAGCGGCACCGGCACCGACGACGGGCTGGAGGGGTTGAGCTTGTCGGCGAGCTTCGAGAAGCCGCCGCGCGGGCGGTTCCCGGGCAGGTTCGTCGTCTGGAACGGCACGGTGGTCGGCGTCCCGCCGCCCGGCCCGCCGCCGGACGCGGGACCGCCGGCGCCCGTGGTCGTCGTCTGCGCCGGGACGAGGGTCTCGTCCGACGGCGTGACATGGGCCTTGCGGTCGGCCTCGAGCGCCGCCTGGAGGGCGCGCGCGATGTCGTCCTTCGCGCTCGAGTACGTCTGGACGTCCGTCGGCAGGTGCGCGATCGCCGCGTGGTAGCAGCCGATCGGGTACGTGTGGTCGATCCGGCCGTCGTACCAGTCGTTCAGAAGCGTCTTCCAGCACGGCGTCGCGGCGGCGGCCGCGGTGACGGACGGGAGGAGGGCCGTCCCGGCGAGGGCCCCGACGAGGAGGAGCAGACCGAGCGTTGTTCTGAGCCGGCTGGTCACGAGTGGAGCACCGAAGCGTATGCCCCTGCCGTATGCGCGACGTAAGCGTTTCGTACACGCGGCGGGAGACGTCGACAGGCCATGCTAGCGTCGCGGGGCATGCCGTCGACCCGGCACGTGCCGCTCGTCGCGGCCCTCGTCCTGGCCGGGTTCGCGTTGTTCGCAGGCGGCGGCGCCGGGGACGGAAGCGTGGCGTGGCTCGGGGCGGGCGCCCTCGCCGTCCTGCTCGCCGCCCTCGCGCTCCAGGGTCTCCCCGGCGGCCTGCTGCGCGTGCTGCCGCTCGCCGCGCTGGCCGCCTGGTGCGGGGTCACGATCGCCTGGTCGACGATGCCCGACCGCTCGTGGGACTACGCGAACCGCGGGCTGCTCTACCTGCTCTTCGCGCTCGTCGGGCTGACGCTCGCCGGCGAGCGCGAGCGCCTGGCGTCCGGCCTGGCCGCCCTGCTCGGCGCCGTCGCCGTCTGGGCGCTCGCCGGTCTCGTCTTCCCGGGGCTGAACGGCGACGCGTCCCGCACCGCGCGGCTGATGGCGCCGGTCGGCCTGTGGAACCAGCTCGCGCTGCTCGGCGACTTCGCGCTGCCGCTCGCGCTGTGGCTCGCCACGCGGCGCCGGGTCGCGGGCACGCTGCTCGCCTACGCCTGGCTGGTGGCGCTCGTGCTGACGCTGTCGCGCGGCGGGCTCGCGGTGGCGGCGATCGTCGCGATCGCGTGGCTGGCGCTCTCGCGCGAGGCCGTCGACGGGATCGCCACGCTCGTCGCCGCCGCCGTCCCGGCCGCGGTCGCGAGCGGCGTCGCGCTCGCGCTGCCGGGGGTGAGCTCGGCCGGCCAGCCCTCGCACGTCCGCTGGCACGACGGGCTGCTCTTCGGGGTCGTGCTCCTCGCCGGCGCGCTGGTGGCGGTGCTGCTCGCGCGCGCGCCGCGGCCGGCGGTGACGCCGACGCTCCGGCGCGCTGCGCTGGCGGTCGCCGCCGTCCTCGTCGCGGCGGTGGTCGTCGTCGCGGCGCTGAAGGCGGGCTCGGCGTGGCGGCAGTTCACGAGCGCGACGCCCGTCGGGAACGGCGGGGCCCGCGTGACGACGGTCGGCTCGAACTTCCGCTGGCCGTGGTGGCAGCAGGCGTGGCACGCGGCGACCGTCCACCCGGGCGGCGGCACCGGCGCCGGCACGTTCGAGCTCACGAACCTGCTCTACCGGCAGAGCTACCTCGACACGACGACCGAGCCGCACGAGCTGCCGCTCCAGTTCCTGTCGGAGACCGGGATCCCGGGCCTGCTGCTCTTCCTCGCCGCGGTCGGCGGGTTGCTCGTGGCGGTGCGCCGCCGGCGCGGGCACGAGCTGGCGCTGGCGCTCGTCCTGCCGGCCTGGTTCCTGCACGGGCTCGTCGACATCGACTGGGACTTCGTCGCCGTCTCGGCGCCCGCCTTCCTCGTCGCCGGGGCCCTCGTCGGCCGGCCCGCGGTGCGGCGGGTGTCGCCGTTCGCGGTGCTCGCCTCCGCGGGGGTTGCGTTCGGCGTCTTCGTCTGCCTGCTGCTGCCGTGGCTGGGCCATCGGTGGGACGGGCAGGCCCAGGCCCAGGTCGGTCTGAACGACGCGCGCGCGGCGAGCCTGGCCCGGCGCGCCCGGTCGGCCGACCCGCTGCTCGTCGGCCCGGTGCTGACGCAGGCGCTCGCCGCCTCGTCTCCCGCGGCGACGTACGCGTACTACCGGGAGGCGACGCGCATGCAGCCCGACAACCCGTACACGTGGCGCGCCCTCGGTCAGTTCCTGCTGCAGTACGGCTGCCCGCGCCTCGCGCTGCCGGCCCTCCAGCGCTACACCGACCTGGACGACCACGCGCCGCCGAGCCAGGGCGCGGACGACAAGGACGCCGCGCTCGCGTACGTCAACAGCGGCAAGGCCGACCCGCGGAAGTGCGGTGGCTAGCCGGCGCCGAGGATGACGGCGAGCTTGCCGCCGTGCAGCGCGGAGGCCTTCAGGCCGTCGAGCGGGCCCACGGCGTGCACGCCGAGGTCGTGCTCGAGCCGCACCGCCTCGCCGCGGAAGCCGGGCTTGTAGAGCACCGACGTGGTCGCGTAGTCGGACCGCGGCGCGTTGCCCGTCGCGGTGACCGGGTAGCCGAGGCCGTTCAGGTGCGCCGCCTCGGCGGCTGCGGCGCCGCTCCGGCCGTTGCCGTTCAGGACGAGGACGCCCGTCTTCGCACGCGGCAGATGCGCGACCGCGCGCGGGGTCTTGTGGACGGGGACCGACGGCGCCTTCGCGGCGGCGTGCTTCGTCGTCGAGGTCTTCGCGGAGGTCGCGGCGTGGTGCTGCAGGGCGTGCGCGACCGGCTTCGCCAGCAGCGCGAAGCCGAGCACGAGCAGCGCGACGAGCTCGACGGCGGCGATCAGGCTGGCGACGATCGTGGCCGTGCGCCACGGCCGGATCAGCGCGTCGGGTGCGGTGAGCGGAGCCTCCACGACTCGACGGGTTCGGCGCGCACGCGGCCCCTTCCTTCCCGAGCTGCGCCAAGATCCCCCGGATCGGTGAGCCCTGCGCGGGCTCGACCCCTGCGTACCTGGTGCATCGCGCGGAACCGCGCCGTCCTTCGAGACGGCGCCGGGCGACGTGCCAGGTACGCGAGTCCCGGCCCTAGACCTGGCTGCGCGTCCAGTCCCAGGTGCGGCGGAGGCCCTCGTCGAGGGGGACCTGGGCCGTCCAGCCGAGCTCGCGGGCGATGCGCGACACGTCGAGCTCCGAGCGGCGGACATCGCCGAGCCGCGCCTCGGCCAGCTCGGGCTCCGCGTCGACGCCGGCGGCCTTGGCCGCGGCTCGGTGGAGGTCGAGCACCGACTCCGCGTGCCCGGTGCCGACGTTGAACGGGCCGCCGGGCTTGCCGACCGCCGCGAGCAGCGCGCCGACGACGTCGTCGACGTAGACGAAGTCGCGCACCTGGAGGCCGTCGCCGAAGATCGTCGTCGACTGGCCGCGGGCGAACCGCTCGAGGAAGATGGCGACGACGCCGCCCTCGAGGCCGGAGTCCTGCCGCGGCCCGTACACGTTCCCGAAGCGCAGCACGGTGTGCCCGGTGCCGTGGATGCGATTCCAGCCGAACAGGTACTTCTCGTCGCAGAGCTTGGCGATCCCGTAGGGCGACATCGGCAGCTCCTCGCGCGTCTCGGTCGCCGGCTCGGGGCACTCGCCGTAGATGGCGCCGCCCGTCGACGAGAAGATCACCTGCGCGCCCGCCGCCCGCGCCGCCTCGAGCACGTTGACCGTGCCGACGACGTTCACCTGCGCGTCGTAGCCCGGCTTCGCCACCGACGTCTGCACGTCGGCCTGCGCGGCCAGGTGGAAGACGACGTTCGCCTGCACCTCGAACGGCTCGCGGATGTCGTGCTCGAGCAGCGTCGCCGCCGGATTCAGGTTCTCGCGCTTGCCTGAGGCGAAGTTGTCGACGACCGTCACCTCGTCGCCGCGCGCGACGAGCGCGTCCACGAGATTGGAGCCGATGAAGCCCGCACCGCCTGTGACGACCGCCCGCATGCCGGGCCGTATCGTAGGGGCTCGATGTTCGTGACATTTGAAGGAGTGGACGGATCGGGGAAGAGCACGCAGGCGGCGCTGCTCGCCGACTGGCTCGAGGCGGCCGGGCGGCCGGTGCTGCGCGCGCGCGAGCCCGGCAAGACGACGCTGGGCGAGAGCGTCCGCGACCTGGTCCTGCACGGGGACGAGATGAGCCCGTGGGCCGAGGCGGCGCTGTTCGCGGCCGCGCGGGCCGAGCTGGTCGCACGCGAGATCCGGCCCGCGCTCGAGCGCGGGGAGGACGTCGTGCTCGACCGCTACCTCGACTCGTCGGTCGCCTACCAGGGCGCCGGCCGCGGCCTCGGCGAGGAGGCCGTGCGCGGGCTGTCGCTGACCGTCACCGGCGGCCTGCTGCCCGACCGCACGTTCCTGATCGACGTCGACCCCGAGGTCGGCCGGGCGCGCGGCAGCGCCCGGCCCGACCGGATCGAGCGCGAGGACGAGGCGTTCGCCGGTCGCGTGGCGGCCGGGTACCGCCGTCTCGCCGCCGCCGAGCCGGGCCGCGTCGTCGCGGTCGACGGCAGACGCTCGCCGCAGGAGATCGCCGAGGAGATCCGTGAGCACGTTCGCGCACTTCTCTGAGCAGGCCGAGGCGGGGCGGCTGCTCGACGCGGCGCTGCGCGAGGGGCCGGCGCACGCCTACCTCTTCCACGGGCCTGCGGGCGTCGGGAAGCGCGAGACGGCGCGCACGTTCGCGCGGGCGCTGCTCGGGACCGACCGGAAGGTGCATCCCGACCTCTACGAGCTCGAGGCGCTCGGCGAGATGATCCGGATCGACGCGATCCGCGAGCTGCGCCGCGACCTGCACATGCGGCCGTTCGAGGCCGACCGCCGGGTCTATCTGATCCACCGCGCGCACCTGATGAACGAGGACGCGGCCGACGCGCTGCTGAAGGACCTCGAGGAGCCGCCGCCGTACGCGGTCGTCGTCCTCGTCGCCGACGACCTCGGGCCGCTGCCCGAGACGATCCGGTCGCGCTGCCAGCTCGTCCCGTTCCGACGGCTCGGCGAGCGCGCGATCCGGTCGCTCGTCGACGCGCGCGCGCCCGAGCTCTCCGACGACCAGCGCGCCGCGCTGGCGCGCGTCGCCGCGGGCCGGCTCGACCGGCTCGAGCGGCTGCTCGACCCGGAGTCGGCGGGCCGGCGCGAGCGGCTGATCGAGCAGGCGCGCGCGGTGTACCTGGATCCTGCGTTCGACCCGACCGACGCGGCGGCGACGCTGCTCGACAACGCACGCGCCCGCGCGGCCGAGGCGCGCGAGCTGGAGGAGGCGGCGGTCGCGCAGCTCGACCTGCCGACCCGGGAGGCCGACCAGCGCGTCAAGCGCGCGGCGAGCGGGGCCGAGCGCGAGGAGCTGCTCGCGCAGCTGGAGGAGCTGGCCGCGTGGTACCGCGACCTGGTGGCGGTCGCCTTCGGCGCCGGCGCGGCGGCGCTGCACCTCGACAAGCGTGCGGAGCTGGAGGCCGACGCGACGCGGGAGCGGCTCGCGGGCGCGGAGCGCGCGGCGGAGCTCGTGCGGGAGTCGTGGCGCGGCTTCGAGGAGCTCAACCTGAGCCCGCAGCTCGCGCTCGAGGCGCTCTTCGTGCGGCTGTCGCGCGAGCTGCGCGCCTGACCGAACCGGTCCGCTCCTTCGGGCGTAGACCGGATGGATGCTCAGGCGATCCAGCGGCGCCCTCGACGAAGCTCTTGCCGCCCTGCCGGAGCGGCAGCGGCAGGCGCTGCTCCTGCGCGAGTGGCGTCAGCTCTCCTACGCGGAGATCGCCGAGGAGCTGGGCGTCCCGCCCGCGGCGGTCGGGCCCCTGCTCTACCGCGCGCGCCGCGCCCTGGCGAGACGGCTCTGACCCTCCGAACGCACGTACCGGGTACGAGGGCTTCGTCCCCGCCGTCCCCGCTCAGGGACAGCGGCTCCGCACCGGGGCCTTCCCGGCCGTGAGCGGCACGCCCTCGCGCCGCGCGAGCGCGCGGAGGTCGGCGCGGTACGCCTGCATGTCGGCGTGCCCGAAGTCCGCGTGCGTCTGGCAGCGCCACGGCGCGTAGCGCTCGCGGCGGTAGGGCGAGGTGAGGCTCTCGGCGTGGCCGATCACGTCGCGGACGCCGATGCCGTAGCGGTGCACCAGCCACAGCGTCAGCGCGAGCGACGCGTCGAGCTGCCTGCGGTCGTGCAGCACCTCGGCGTCGCTCGTCCCGACGTGCTCGATGCCGATCGCCGTCCAGTTCAGGCCGACGGTGTGGCGGCAAATCGTGGTGAGCGGGACGAGCTGGTAGATCGTCCCGTCCGTGTCGACGAGGAAGTGCGCGCACGTGCCCGGCAGCTCGTGCAGCTCCGCGTCGGGGACGTCCTGCGCGAAGAGCCGGATCGCCGACGACGCGTCCGTCCCCGCCGTGAAGTGCTCGACGACGACGTGCGGGCGGCGCAGACGCCAGGTGTGGAGGCCGTAGTGGCGCTCGGCGTACGCGGCCGTCTCGGCGCGGCGCTTCGGGCCGAACGGGACGAAGTGGCTGACGACAGGCGGCTTCGGCGCCGTCCCCGCGAGCGCGAGCGCCAGGAGGAGCGGGATCACGTCAGGTCCAACGCGTACCCCAGGTCGATCGGGTTCGGCGGGAACTCGACCACCCGGCTCGTCCCGTCCGGCCGCCAGCCCCGGCGCTCGTAGAACCGCCGGGCGCGGTCGTTGCGCTCGAGCACCCAGAGGCGCGCGCGCTCGACGCCGCGCCGCCGGAGCTCCGCGACCGCGGCGTCGTGCAGCTCGGCTGCGACGCCGCTCCCCCAGGCGGACGGGCGGACGTAGATCGCCTCCAGCCACGGCTCGGCGACGGCGACGAACCCGTCGTCGCCGGCGAGCAGCGCCCAGCCGCCTTCCTCGGTGTAGCGGCGCCAGCGCTCCCGCACCGCCTCGGTGGGGAACGGGTAGAGCTCCGGCGGGTAGACGTGCGGCACGCCCGCGCGCGACGCCTCCTCCTGGATCGCCGCGAGCGTTGCCGCGTCGGCGGCCGTCGCCGGCCTCACAGCCGTCCCGCGTCGAGCACCCGCTGCAGGAACTGCTGCGTCCGCTCCTCGCGCGGCGCCGTGAAGATCCGCTCCGGCGGGCCCTCCTCGAGGATCCGGCCGGCGTCGAGGAAGCACACCCGGCTGGCGATGTCGCGGGCGAAGGACATCTCGTGCGTCGCCAGCACCATCGTCATGCCGCCCGCCGCGAGCTCGCGGATCACCTCGAGCACCTCGGAGACGAGCTCCGGGTCGAGGGCGCTCGTCACCTCGTCGAAGAGCATCAGCTCGGGCTGCATCGCCAGCGCACGCACGATCGCGACGCGCTGCTGCTGGCCGCCCGAGAGCCGGTCCGGGTACTCGTCGCGCTTCGACGCGAGCCCGAACCGGTCGAGCAGCGTCAGTGCGCGCTCCTCGGCCTCGCGCCGCGGGAGGTCGAGCGCGTCCCGCGGCGCCAGCGTGACGTTGCGCAGCACCGTCATGTGCGGGAACAGGTTGTACGACTGGAAGACGATCCCGATCCGGCGGCGGATGGCGTTGACGTCGCGCGGCCGGGTGATCTCCTCGCCGTGTAGGAAGATGCGGCCGGCGTCGATCGGCTCGAGCCGGTTGACGCAGCGGAGGAGGGTGGACTTGCCGGACCCCGACGCGCCGATCAGGCAGATCACCTCGTGCTCGCCGACCGCGAGGTCGATGCCGCGCAGCACCTCGTGCTTCGCGAACGACTTGTGCAGCCCCTCGATGCGCAGCGCGTCCCTCACACGAGCGCTCCGGTCTGCCGGCGGCGCCGGTCGCGGGCGACGAGCCAGTCGGTGAAGCGCGCAAGCGGGATCGTGATGGCGACGAACAGCGTCGCGGCGGCGAGATAGGCGGTGAAGTTGAACGTCGCGCTCGTGTCGATCTGCGACTGGTTGAAGGCCTCGATCGCGCCGACCGTGCCGACGAGCGCGCTGTCCTTCTGCAGGCCGATGAAGTCGTTCAGGAGCGGCGGGATGACGCGGCGGATCGCCTGCGGCAGGATCACGCGCCGCGTCGTCTGCCAGCGGGTCAGGCCGAGCGAGCGGGCGGCCGCCTCCTGGCTCGGATGGACCGACTCGATCCCGGCGCGGTAGACCTCGGAGACGTACGCGCTGTAGATGAGGACGAGGGCGACGATCCCCCAGAAGGTCGTCGAGGTGGGGATCCAGCTCAGGCCGAGCCCGGGCGCGCCGAAGCCGAGCATCGCGATCACGAGGATCGTCGGCAGCCCGCGGAAGACGTCCGTGTAGACGATCACGAGCGCGCGGATCGGGAAGAACACCGGCCCCGGCAGGCTGCGGAGCACGGCGAGGAACAGCGCGACGACGAGGATGATCGCCTCCGCGATGCAGAAGATCTTGACGTTGAGGAGGAAGGCCCGCGCGATCTCGGGGAACGTCGAGGCGAACTCGTGGCCGCTGAAGAAGTCGTGCTTCACCTCCGGCCAGCCGGGGGCGTGCGTCACCACCTCGACGACGATCGCGAAGAAGACGACGGTGCTCACGAGCGCGACGGCGACGCTCCGGCGGCCGTCGCCGCCGGAGCGCAGTCCGTCGAGGATCCGCGAGCGCCGCGCTACTTCAAGATCGGCGCGCCGGTCGCCTTCGCCAGCCACTGCTGCTGGAGCTTCTTCAGCGTCCCGTTCGTCCGGAGCGTCGTGATCGCCTTGTCGACGCACGCGGTGAGCGGGTTGCCCTTCTGGAGCACGACGCCGAAGCGGTCACTGACCTTCCCGTTCACCTCGAACTGGCCGAGGATCTTCGAGTTCGGCACCTGCACCGCGGTGACGTAGAACGCGGTCGGCAGGTCGACGACGAGGCCGTCGATCTGCTTGTTCTTCAGCGCCTGGACGGCGCCCGCGTTCGTCGGGAACACCGCCGGCTTCGACGAGGGCTTGATGGCGCTCGTGATGAAGCCGTAGCTCGTCGTGCCGAGCTGCGCGCCCAGCTTGAACGGCTTCAGGCCGGCCACGGTGTGGACGTTCGCGATCTTCGTCCCCTTGTTGACCACGATCGCCTGGTTGACGTCGTAGTACGACACGCTGAAGTCGACGACCTTCGCGCGCGCCGGGGTGTACGAGATCTGGTTGATGTCGAAGTCGAACGACTTCTTGCCGGGCGCGAACGCCTTGTTGAACGGGGTGTACGTCCACACGACCTGGCTTCTCGAGAAGCCGAGCTGCTTGGCGACGGCGTAGGCGACGGCGGACTCGTAGCCCTTCCCCGTCGACGGGTCGTTGATCTTCCACTTCGAGCCCTTGGGCACGCCGCCGGCGTACCACGGCGGGTAGGCCGGGTTGTCGGTGCCGATCGTCAGCTTGCCGTCGCTGACGAGGTTGAGCGACGCCTTGGAGCAGGCCGCCGCCGGGGCCGCCGCGGCGGCCGGGTGCGACTTCGCGACCGCGGTGGCGGCGACGACCGCCGCCGCGACCGCGGCGAGCGCGGTCGCGATCAGGATGGTGGTTCGCTTGCGCATGCGTTCAGCCTTTCGAATCGATGAGCCGGCGGCAAGGGCGTCGTGGCCGACGCTGCCGCCGAGGACGGGGGGTGAAGCGGCGTGCTGTGAGGGGCGCCTCCTTGGTCTCGCTCGACACATCCATCCCGCGCGATGTGCGCGGGCCGGGAGTGGCACCACGCCCGTGGCTCAGGGCCGGGGCAGGTTGCCGAGGCTTCGCAGGGCCGGATCCCTCCGCCTCTCGTGATGCGGAGCGGGACGCGCCCGCTTCCGGGGTCGATGCTAGCCGGTGCGCGTGCCGCTCCGCAGGACGCGAGCGCGCGCGGCCGGCGGTACACTCGACCCGGCTTTCGGAGCCGCGCCGACGTAGCTCAGCTGGTAGAGCACTTCACTCGTAATGAAGGGGTCCGGGGTTCGAGTCCCCGCGTCGGCTTTCCGGATCGATGCACCTTCGGCGGCCTCGTGTTCCTTACCGCTTCGACCTCCGCGTGCTCCTCGCGTCCATCGAGGTCGTCACGGCGCCGCGCTGATCGACGACGCCGCCCGTCACGCTCGCTCCTGGCGTGCCGGCGAGTGGCCCATCCGAGCCTCGACCACTGAGGGTTGTGACTCGCGTCACGTGGCAACGAAGGTCGATCGGTAGGAACATTCTTCCAACAGATACCCCCCTTTCGTTGTAAGATGTCCCGGGGTGGATCCGTCAGCCTTCATAGATCGGACATTCGGTGAGCCGTATCGCAGACCGGCGTACGCGTACTGGGCGTTCAAGCCGGCCCCTGTCCCGCGGGAGCTCGCACTGAACAACGAAACGGTTCTGGCACTCTCGGCGGCCGACTCGGCGCTCGGACGCTTGGCGGGCGCGGGCCGACATCTCTACGACCCCAACGTCTTCGTCCGGCCCTACATGACGCGTGAGGCGCTTGCGAGCTCGCGGATCGAAGGGACCCAGGCGTCGCTGTCCGACGTGCTTCAGGCAGACGTCAGCGAGGGTACGACCCCCACCGGCGACGTGCGCGAAGTCTGGAACTACCGCGCGGCGATGGACGAAGGACTGCAGCAGCTCAACGAGCTTCCTCTCGTTGGTCGGCTCGTCAAGGACATTCACGGAATCCTGCTCTCGGGAGTCCGCGGCGAGGGGCGCGCGCCCGGTGAGTTCCGCGACGCGCCTGTCTGGATTGGCTCTCCGACGGACAACCCTGAGACAGCGGTCTTCGTACCGCCCTTCCCGCCCGAGCTTCAGGACGTCTGGCGAGATTGGGAGGAGTTCGCGAACTCCACGCCGCGGATGCCCCCACTGGTCCAATGCGCATTACTGCACTACCAGTTCGAGACGATTCATCCGTTCTTCGATGGCAACGGCCGGCTTGGCCGTCTCCTGATCGTCTTCTTCCTTGTCCACCGGCGAGTCCTGCCTGCGCCACTTCTCTACGTCAGCGCGTATTTGGAGGAGCACCGTCGGGAGTACTACGAGCGCCTTCAGGCGGTGCGCGAACGCGGCGAGATACAGGAGTGGCTGCAGTTCTTCCTCACCGCCGTGGCCGTCCAGGCGGAAGACGCCATCGTCCGAGCGGAGCGGCTACACGACCTGCGGGAGACCTATCGGGCCGCGCTCGCTGGGTCGCGTAGTCGAGCCGTAGAGGTCGTAGACCTCGTGTTCGCGAACCCCTTCGTCACGGCGCAGGCAGTCGTCGCTCGGCTTGGCGTTACGAACCAGGGCGCTCTCAACCTGATCCGACAGCTCGAGGGGCGCGGTTGGGTGCGTCCCATGGGTACGCTCCCCGGTCGCGGCGGTCGAAGCTTGTGGCTGGCGCACGAGGTCTATGCGGCAGTCTCGGAACCGGCGCAGGCATCGCGTCACCGCGAAGACGATCACGTGACGCTCTCGCACCGGAGCGACTGACAAGGGAACCACGATCCAAGAGATCCGCCACTGAGGGTGGAGCGTCCGCGCGACGCTTCAACGTCAGTTGCCTGCTCGGGCTCACGCTTCAACGTACGCGGAGACGCACGGATGGGAGCTTGTGCAGCGGCGTCGCAGGCCGCGCGCGGGGCGGGCCCTGCCTTGTCTAGACTCTTGCCATCCCTCGTAATGAAGGGTTCCGGGGTTCGAGTCTCCCCGCGCTCGGCCTTCCGGATCTCGCGACGGGAGAGGGGGAACGGAGAGCAGTGGCCGGACGGTCCGCCAAACGGTTCTTGCACTGGCTCGGTCGTCACGCTGTCAGACTCGGGCAGGTGAGGCCGTCTGCCTCCTCCGACAGCGGTCGCGAGCTGAGCGATGCGCGCGACGCGCGCCGCGCCGCTCCCCGTCCCGGACGCTCGGACGGGCTGCTCGCCCTGGCGCTCGCGCAGGCGCGGAAGTCGCCGACCGAGCGGCGCAAGCTCGTCGATCGCCGCGTCGGTGCGGACCGGCGCTCGATCCTGCGGCTGGCCGACGGCCAGGCGCCGCGGGAGCGCCGCGAGCGCGGCCGCCGCTGGTCGGACGGCAGCGGCTCCGCCTGACGGCGGCCGCACCGGCCCCGCGGACGCGCTTCTCTGCCAGCCGGGCTCGCGTAGCTATGGTCGAGCCCAATGATGGAGAACGCCCACGTTGCGCACCCGAAGCGCTGGGAGGCCCTGCCGGTCATCCTCGTGGCGACCTTCATGGGGCTGTTCGACGTGTTCGTCGTCAACGTCGCCGCGCCCGACATCCAGCACGACATCCACGCGTCGTCGTCCGACCTGCAGCTCGTCATCGGCGGGTACGCCTTCGCCTACGCGGCGTTCCTCGTCACCGGCGGGCGGCTCGGCGACCGGTTCAGCTACCGGCGGCTCTTCATCGCCGGGATGGCGCTCTTCACCCTCGCCTCCGCTGCGTGCGGGATCTCGCAGACCGCGGGCGAGCTGATCGTCGCGCGGTTCGCGCAGGGGCTCGGCGCGTCGCTGATGGTGCCGCAGGTCTTCGCGCTGATCACCGCGCTCTTCCCGCCGCAGGAGCGGCACCGCGCGCTCGCCTGGTTCGGCGTCACGGTCGGTCTCGGCGCGATCGCCGGGCAGGTGCTCGGCGGCGCGCTCGTCCAGGTCGACCTGTTCGGCTGGGGCTGGCGGACGATCTTCTACGTCAACGTCCCGATCGGCCTCGTCACCGTCTTCCTCGCCGCGCGGCTGCTGCCGACGAATCGCTCCGCGGCGAAGCCGCAGCTCGACCTGCCCGGCGTGCTCGCCGTGACGACGTCGCTCGGGCTCGCGCTCGTGCCGCTCACCCTCGGGCGGAGCGAGGGCTGGCCCTGGTGGCTCGTCGCCCCGCTGGTCGCGTCGCCGTTCGCCTTCGTCGCGGCCGCGCGCTACGAGGCGGGCCTCGCGCGCCGCGGCGGGCAGCCGGTGCTCGACCTCTCGCTCTTCAAGGCGCGCTCGTTCAGCGCCGGCGTCGCGGTGAACATCGGCGTCTTCACCTACTTCGGGAGCATCCTGCTCGGGCTGACGCTGTTCATGCAGCTCGGCCTCGGCCTGTCGGCGCTCGACGCCGGGCTCAGCTTCGCGCCGCTCGGCATCGGCTTCGCGGCCACGTCGCTGCTCGCCCGGTCGCTGATCGCCAGGCACGGCTCGCGCGTCGTCACCGGCGGCCTGGCCGTCGCGCTGTGCGCGCTCTCGGCACAGCTGCTCGACATCCACCTCTCCGGGACGGCGACCGACGCGGCGCGGATCGCCCCGCTCTTCCTGCTGATCGGCGCCGGGAACGGCCTCGTCATCCCCGCGCTGATCGGCTCGTCGCTGACGGACGTGCACCCGCACAAGGCGGGCGCGGCGTCGGGCCTGCTCGCGACCGGGCAGCAGTTCGCCACCGCCGCCGGCGTCGCCGTGCTGAGCGAGATCTTCTTCGCCGGGCTCGACTCGACGCCCGGCATCCACGGGTACCTGGGCGCGATCCAGCACGTGCTGCTGCTCGACGTCGGCCTGCTCGTCGTCTGCCTCGGCGTCAGCCTGTTCATGCCGCGGCCACAGGTCGCTCCGGCTCCCGCGGTCGGCGACGCCGAGATCGCCGCCTCGCTCGAGTAGTCGGATCCCGTCTACTCGTGGCCGGCGACGGCGTGCGGCACGTACGGCGCCTCGAGCTTGCCGATCTCGTCCGCGGACAGCTCCAGCTGCTCGGCTGCGAGCGCGTCCTCGAGGTGCTCGAGCTTCGTCGCGCCGACGATCGGCGCGGTGACGCCGGGCTTGTGGAGCAGCCAGGCGAGCGCGACCTGGGCGGTCGACACGCCGCGCGCCCGTGCCACCTCGCCGAGTGCCTCGATCACCGGGGCGTCGACGTCGGGGGTGTACCACGAGTCGGTGAACGGGTCGGTCTGCGCCCGCGTCGTCAGGCGCTCGCCCTCGCGCGAGCGGTTCCCCGCGAGCAGACCGCGGGCCAGCGGGCTCCAGGGCAGGATCGCCACGCCCTGGTCGACGCACTGCGGGATCATCTCCCGCTCCTCCTCGCGGTAGATCAGGTTGTAGTGGTTCTGCATCGAGACGAACCGCGTCCAGCCGTTGCGCTCGGCGACGTGCTGCGCCTTCGCGAACTGCCACGCGAACATGCTGCTGGCGCCGATGTACCGCGCCTTGCCGGCGCGGACGACGTCGTGCAGAGCGTCCATCGTCTCCTCGATCGGCGTGGCCGGATCCCAGCGGTGGATCTGGTAGAGGTCGACGTAGTCGAGCCCCAGCCGGCCGAGCGAGGCGTCGATCGACGCCAGCACGTGCTTGCGTGAGAGGCCGCGGCCGTTCTCTCCGGGCATCGTCCGGCCGTTCACCTTCGTCGCGACCACGTACTCCTCGCGCGTGCCGAAGAGCCGGCGCAGGAGCGTGCCGGTGATCTCCTCGCTGCGGCCCTCGTTGTAGACGTCGGCGGTGTCGAAGAAGATCACGCCGCCCTCGACCGCGCGGCGCACGATCGGCTCGGCGTCCTCGATCGGCAGGGCCCACGGACGGGTCTCGGTCGGGCCGTAGCTCATCATCCCGAGGCAGACGCGCGAGACGCGCAGCCCGGTCGAGCCGAGGTTCACGATCTCCATGGACCCGACGCTAGCGAGCGGGAGGCAGACGCCGTCGCGGCTCGGTCGCCCCGACCGTGAGCGCTGCTAGCGGCGCTCGAGCCCGTCGAGCAGCACGTCGACGAGCCGCAGCGACGCGCCCGGCTCGAGCTCCTCGACGGCCGTGGCCGCCGTGAAGAGCAGCCGCAGGTCGGTCGTCGACGCGTCGGTCCGCACGCGTCCCTCCGAGCGCGCGCGGTCGAGCAGCGCGTCGAAGCCGCGCCAGATCCGGGCCCGCGCCAGCTCGACGTCGGGCCGGCCCTGGGAGAGCGCGATCGCCTTCGCGAGCATCCGGTCGGAGCCCTTGCGCCCGACGTGGCGCCGGATCAGCGCGACGAGCGCGGGCCACGCCTCGTCCTCGCCGAGCGCGTCGACGATCTCCCCGGCGACCTCGGTGAGCCGCTCGACCGCGAGCGCCGCGATCAGGTCGTCCTTGTGGGCGAACTGGCGGTAGAGGCTCCCGACGCCGGCGCCCGCGGCGGCCGCGATCGCCGGCATGGGGGTGTCGAAGCCGCCGGTCTCGAACAGCTCGCCGGCGGTGCGCAGCAGCCGCTCGCGCTTCTCGGCCGCCGAGAGCGACGCCCACGTTGGGCCGACTGCCGGAATGGACATTCCGGTAGAGTAGCCCGCTCGGCCATGGAGCACGACCCGAACCGGCAGCACTACAACGTCACCTTCGTCGTCCTCGCGCTGGGCGGGATCGCGTACGCGCTCCTGCAGTCCCTCGTCGCGCCGGCGCTGCCCGACCTGCAACACGCGCTGCACACCTCCGAGAACGGCGTGAGCTGGGTGCTCACCTCGTACCTCCTGAGCGCCTCGGTGACGACCCCGGTCACCGGGCGGCTCGGCGACATGTACGGCAAGGAGCGCGTGCTCGTCGTCGTGCTCGCGCTGCTCGCGGTGGGCACGCTCGTCTCCGCGGTCGCCACGTCGCTCCCGCTGATGCTCGTGGGACGGACGATCCAGGGCGCGGCCGGCGGCATCTTCCCGCTGGCGTTCGGGATCATCCGCGACGAGTTCCCGCGCGAGCGCGTCGCCGGCGGGATCGGGCTGATGTCCGCGCTGCTCGGCGTCGGCGGCGGCGCCGGGGTGGTGCTCGCCGGCCCGATCGTGCAGGGCCTCGACTACCACTACCTCTTCTGGCTGCCGCTCATCGTCATCGCGATCGCGACCGTCCTGACGCACGTCGTCGTCCCCGAGTCGCCGATCAAGGTGCCGGGCAGGATCAACTGGGTCGGCGCGACGCTGATGGGGCTCGGCCTCGTCGCGGTGCTCGTGCCGGTCAGCGAGACCGCCCAGTGGCACTGGCTGTCGGCGAAGACGATCGGCGGGATCGTCGTCGGCGTCGTCCTGCTCGTTCTGTGGGTGCGGAGCGAGGCGTCCTCGGCGCAGCCGCTCGTCGACATGCGGATGATGCGGATCCGCGGCGTCTGGACGACCAACGCCGTCGCGCTGCTGCTCGGCTTCGGGATGTACTCGTCGTTCATCCTGCTGCCGCAGTTCGTGCAGACGCCGTCGCGGTTCGGCTATGGGTTCGGGGCGTCGGTCACGGAGGCGGGCCTGTTCCTCGTGCCGTGCACCGTGACGATGCTCCTGTTCGGGTCGCTCACCGGTCGCCTCGAGGAGCGGTTCGGGTCGAAGCCGCCGCTCCTCGGCGGCGCGGTGGTCACGACGGGCTCCTTCGCCATCCTCGCCTGGGCGCACTCGGCGAAGTGGGAGATCTACCTCGCGGCCGCGCTGCTCGGCGCGGGCATCGGGCTCGCGTTCGCCGCGATGGCGAACCTGATCATCGAGAACGTCGGGCCGGAGCAGACCGGGGTCGCGACCGGGATGAACACGGTGACGCGGACGGTGGGCGGCGCCTTCGGCGGCGCGGCGACCGCGTCGATCCTCGCCGGCACCGTCACCGGCGGCTACCCGACCGAGCACGGCTACACGGCCGCGTTCGCGCTCTGCGTCGTCGGGATGGTGCTCAGCGCGGTCGCCGGGCTGGCGATCCCGCAGCGCCGCCCGGAGGAGGCGTTCGAGCCGCACCCCGTCGGCGACCTCGCGGCCTAGCTCTCGCGCGCGACCAGCTCGCGGATCGCGGTCTTCGGGTCGTCGATCAGCGGCACGCCGTGCGCGAAGCAGAGGATCGCGAACGGGAGGTCGAGCAGCCGCTCGACCGTCCGCCTCGTCTGCGCGGGGTCCTCGTGGTACTCGAACGGGCTGTACTCGAGCCTGCCCCCGCCGTCGTGGCTGACGAGATCGGAGCAGAAGAGGATGCCGCCGTCCCGCTCGAGCAGGAAGGAGTAGTGCGGCCACTCGGGCCCGGGCGTGCGGATCGCCACGAGGCCGCCGGCGATCCGCTCGCCGTCCTCGTAGCGGCGGTCCGGCTCCTCGTCGGCGGGCGACGAGTCCTCGGGCAGCCACACCTCCGCGCCCAGGCCCGTCCGGTACCGCCAGGCGGAGCGCTGGTGGGTGCGAGCCGTCAGCGCCACGGCGTCGGGCCGCGGCAGCTCGCCGAGCGCCTCCGGGGCCAGGCGGACGGGGTCGATCAGGACGCAGCCGCCCGCCGGATCGAGGACGGCGTGCGAGCTCGAGATGCCGCCGCCGATCGCGGCGTTGTGGATGCGCCAGTGCCAGACGCCGTCGGCCACCTCCTCGACCCGCTGGGCGATCTCCTTCGGCTCGCTCACGCTCGTCCCCTCTCCGCCTGGCCGGCCGCCAAACCCGGACACGTGCACGCTGGCGATCGATGGGGAAGCGGCTCGCGACGGGGGCGGAGGTGCGGCGGCGCGGACGTCCGCTTGCCGGCTCGGTCGTCTGCCTGAACGGCGGGCAGGGGACGCTCGTCGAGGGCACGTGGAGCGCGACGATCGAATGGCTCGTCCGCCGGCTCGCGCCCCGGTTCCCCGACCTGGAGCTGATCGAGGTGCGCTATCGCATCAAGTCGTGGGAGCGCTTTGACGGGTGCGTCGAGGACGCGCGGGCGGCCGTCGATGCGGCGCGGTCGCAGCGGGTGTGCCTGCTCGGCTTCTCGATGGGCGGCGCTGTCGCGATTCGGGCCGCCGACGACGTGCGTGTCCGCGAGGTGATCGGGCTCGCGCCGTGGATCCCCGAGCAGCTCGACGTGTCGACGCTCCGCGCGAAACGGCTGACCGTCCTGCACGGCGCGCTCGACCGCGCGCTGCCCGGCGTCCCGGGCGTCGGTCCCGCCGGCTCGCGGGCCGGGCTCGAGCGGGCGCGCGAGCAGGGGGCGGTCGGCGGGTACACGCTCATCCCGGGGGCGCTCCACGGCGCAGCGCTCCGCGCGCCCTGGGGGCTCGTGCCGCTGCCCCGCGCCCGGCGCTGGGGCGAGCTCGTCGCCGCGGAGCTGGCGCGCTTCCGGTCCGGCGGGTGAGCCACGCTGGATAATCGCGGCGTGATCGTGCGCGGCGGCACCGTGGTCACCCCGGAGGGCGAGCGGCAGGCGGACGTGCGCGTGGAGGGCGGCGCGATCGCCGAGGTCGCCCCGGGCCTCGACGAGGAACCGGTCGAGATCGACGCGGCGGGCCTGTGGGTCTTCCCCGGCGCCGTCGACGCCCACGTCCACTTCAACGACCCGGGCCGCGCGGACTGGGAGGGCGGCGCGAGCGGCTCCCGCGCGCTCGCCGCGGGCGGCGGGACGTGCTTCGTCGACATGCCGCTCAACGCGCACCCTCCGACCTGCGATGCGGGCGCGTTCCGGGCGAAGGTCGCGGCGCTCGGCGCGTCGTCGGTCGCGGACTTCGCGCTCTGGGGCGGGCTCGTCCCCGGGAACCTCGACCGGCTCGGGGAGCTCGCCGCGGCCGGCGTCGTCGGGTTCAAGGCGTTCATGTCGCCCAGCGGGATCGACGACTTCGAGGCCGCCGACCGCGAGACCCTGCGTGCGGGCATGGCGCGCGCCGCGGAGCTCGGGCTGCCGGTCGCGGTGCACGCGGAGAGCCCGGCGCGGCTCCTGCCCGCCGCCGGGACGGGCTGGCTCGACTGGGCGCGGAGCCGGCCGGTGGAGGCGGAGCTAGCGGCGATCGAGGAGGCGCTCGCGCTCGCCGGCGAGACGGGTTGCTCGGTGCATGTCGTCCACGTGTCGAGCGCGCGGGGCGTCGAGCTTGTGACGGCGGCGCGGGCGCGCGGGGTGGACGCGACGTGCGAGACGTGCCCGCACTACCTCCTGCTCTGCGAAGACGACCTCGAAGGGCTCGGCCCGCTGGGGAAGTGCGCGCCGCCGATCCGCACCGCCGCCGAGCGGGACGCGCTCTGGGACGAGCTGCGCGCCGGGCGCATCGACTTCGTCGCCAGCGACCACTCGCCGGCGCCGCCGTCGATGAAGCAGGGAGACGACGCG
>DASZWI010000108.1:0-10724 GCA_035546715.1 Gaiellaceae bacterium
GCGAGCTGATCATCGGCGACCGCTCGACCGGCAAGACGGCGATCTGCGTCGACACGATCCTGAACCAGCGCGGGCAGGACATGATCTGCATCTACGTCGCGATCGGCCAGAAGGCGTCGACCGTCGCCGGCATCTACGAGCGCCTGCGCGAGGCCGGGGCGATGGAGTACACGACGATCGTCACCGCCGCCGCGCACGAGGCCGCGCCGATCAAGTGGATGGCGCCGTTCGCCGGCTGCGCGATGGGCGAGCACTTCCTCTTCAACGGCCAGCACGCGCTCGTCATGTACGACGACCTCTCGAAGCACGCGGACGCGTACCGCCAGCTCTCGCTGCTGCTGCGCCGCCCGCCCGGCCGCGAGGCGTTCCCGGGCGACGTCTTCTACCTGCACTCGCGGCTGCTCGAGCGCGCCTGCAAGCTCTCGGACGAGCTCGGCGGCGGCTCCCTCACCGCGCTGCCGATCATCGAGACGCAGGCCGGCGACATCTCGGCCTACATCCCGACGAACGTCATCTCGATCACCGACGGGCAGATCTTCCTGCAGTCCGACCTCTTCTTCTCGGGCGTCCGCCCGGCGGTCAACGTCGGCACCTCCGTGTCGCGCGTCGGCTCGTCCGCGCAGACGAAGGCGATGAAGAAGGTGGCCGGCCGCCTGCGCCTCGACCTCGCGCAGTACCGCGAGCTGGAGGCGTTCGCCCAGTTCGGGTCGGAGCTCGACCAGGCGACGCAGTCGGCGCTGAACCGCGGCGAGAAGATGGTCGCGACGCTCAACCAGCCGCAGTACCAGCCGTGGCCGATGGAGGAGCAGGTGACCGCGCTGTACGCCGGCATCAACGGCTACCTGGACGACATCCCGACGGAGGAGGTGCCCCGCTTCCAGGACGAGCTGCGCGAGAACCTGCGCACCGAGGGGACGATCCTGAAGACGATCCGCGAGTCGAAGGACATCTCCGACGAGACCGCCGAGCAGCTGAACGCGGCGATCGAGAAGTTCAAGGGCATGTTCTCGGTCAAGGACGCCGCGTAAGCCTTGGCGTCCACCCAGGAGCTGAAGCGGCGCGTCCGCTCGATCACGAACACGCGCAAGGTGACCCGCGCCATGGAGCTGGTCGCCTCGGCGCGGCTCCGGCGCGCGCAGTCGCGGATCGAGGCGATGCGGCCCTACGCGGACCGGATGCAGGAGCTGATGGCCGGCGTCGCGCAGGCCGCGGGCACCGTCCGCCTGCCGCTGCTCGAGCAGCGCGAGCAGGTGCAGACCGTCGCGATCGTCCCGCTGACCGGCGACCGCGGCCTCGCGGGCGGCTTCAACGCCCAGGTGCTGCGCCGCTCGTTCGCGCTCGCCCGTGAGGCCGAGGGCGCCGGGCAGAAGGTCGTCTGGTTCCCGGCCGGCCGGCGCGGCGGCTCGACGCTCCGCTTCCGGCGGCTGGAGGTGACGCAGGACTGGACGGGCTTCAGCGAGCGGCCGGAGTACAGCGACGCCCAGGCGATCGCGCACGCCGTGTCGGAGGCGTTCGTCGGCGGCGAGGTCGACAAGGTGCTGCTCGTCTACAACGCGTTCGTCTCGCCGCTCGTCCAGAAGGTGACGGTCAGCGAGGTGCTGCCCGTGCCGCAGGACGTCCTGCGCGGCGAGGAGGGGGACGACGCGGCCGAGGTGCAGGCGCAGGCCGGCGACTTCATCTACGAGCCCGAGCCGGAGGAGATCCTGGCCCGGCTGCTCCCGGTGTACGTCGAGACCGAGGTGTACCGGGCGCTGCTCGAGTCGGCGGCGTCCGAGCAGGGCGCCCGCATGACCGCGATGCGGAACGCCTCCAAGGCGGCGGGCGAGCTGATCGACAACCTGACGCTCGCGATGAACCGCGCACGGCAGGCGGAGATCACGCAGGAGATCCTCGAGGTGGTCGCCGGCGCGGACGCGCTGTCCGGCTGAACGACCCCACCGCCACGTCGGGTCCGGCCGCGGCAGGATCCGGCAGGCTCGGCCCCGAAAAACCCGCCAAGAGCAGGCGGTCCTCACATGGCACAAACTTTTCGCGCGGAGTACAGTCTCACCCTCCGATGAGCCTCCAGGAGCACCACGACGTCGCACCCCTCGGCGCCGCCGTCGCCGAGGCGGGCCTCGAGGCCGACCTCGCCGCACAGGACGATCCGCTCGCCGTCGCGCCGCGCGGCTACTGGGAGCAGGTCTGGCGCCGGTTCAAACGCGACAAGGTCGCGATCGGCGGCGGGATCACCGTCATCCTCCTGTTCCTCCTGTCGTTCGTCGGCGCGCCGCTCTTCTCGTGGTGGCTCGGTCACGGGCCGAGCCGCGACTTCCTCGGCGGCGGCGTCACCCCTGGCGGGCTGCCCCTCGGGCCGTGGTCGCACTTCAAGGACGTCCCGTACCAGGGCGCGACCGGCGACTTCCCGACGGTCTTCTTCCCGCTCGGCTCCGACGGCGCCCAGGGCCGCGACGAGTTCCTGCGCCTGCTCTACGGCGGCCAGGCCTCGCTCGAGGTCGCGGTCGGCGCGATGGCCATCTCGATCGTGCTCGGCATCGTGATCGGGGCGATCGCCGGGTACTACGGCGGCTGGATCGACCTGATCGTCTCGCGCCTCACCGAGCTCGTGCAGGCGTTCCCGATCGTGCTGTTCATCATCGCGCTCGCGGCCGTCGCCGGCCCCGAGCTGTCGAACATCACGCTCGGCTTCCTCGGCCAGGGCGTCTTCACGATCATCGTCGCCCTCTCGGTCTTCAGCTGGTTCTACCCCGCCCGTATCGTGCGCGCGCAGATCCTGTCGCTGCGCGAGAAGGAGTTCGTCGAGGCGGCCCGCATGGTCGGCGCCAGCGACGCGCGCATCATCCGCTCGCACCTCGTGCCGCACCTCGTCGGCCCGATGATCGTGCTGGCGACGATCGTCGTCGGCCAGAACGTGCTCGCCGAGGCGGGCCTGTCGTTCCTCGGCGTCGGGGTCGTCGACCCCACGTCGAGCTGGGGCTCGCTCCTCGAGCAGGCGACCTCGTTCTTCCTCGAAGTGCCCTGGCTGATGATCTGGCCGGGTCTGATGGTGCTGATCACGACGCTGGCCTTCAACCTGCTCGGCGACGGCCTGCGCGACGCCTTCGACCCGCGGAGCGCGCGCTGATGCGCGGCGCCCGCGGCGTCCACCAGGAATCGTCCCGCTCGTGCGGGACGAGTGCCGGGAAGAGGACCCGGCTCACTCATCGAAAGGAGCAGGATGCGTAAGAGGTTGTGGCTCACGGCTCCGCTGAGCCTGATCGCGGTGTCGGCGCTCGCTGCGCTGCTTGCCGTGACGGCGTCCGCGAAGCCCTCCGCCGCCAACGCGGGCGGGACGCTGAACTTGGCGTCGGCCGGCGCGGACGTGGACTACTCGGACCCGGCGCTCGCCTACGGCGTGCTGTCGTGGGGGATCGAGTACGAGACGTGCGCGAATCTCGTGTCGTACCCGGACAAGACGGGTGCGGCGGGCTCGGAGCTCGTCCCCGACGCGGCCGCCGGCATGCCGGTGATCTCGAACGGTGGCAAGACCTACACGTTCACCATCCGCCCGGGGATCCGCTACTCGGACGGCGCCACGCTGAAGGCGTCCGACTTCGTGTACGCGATCAACCGTGACGCGAACCCGGCCATGCAGTCGCCGGTCGTCCAGTTCATCGGCGACATCGTCGGCCTGAACGACGTGGTGAACAAGAAGGCGAAGACCGTGAAGGGCGTCACCGCCAAGGGCAACAAGCTGACCATCCAGCTGACCCAGCCCGACGGCGCGCTCCTGAGCAAGCTCGCCATGCCGTTCTTCTGCGCGGTCGAGCCGTCGAAGACGCCGATCAACCCGCAGGGCGTCCTGACCCTCCCGGGTGCCGGCCCGTACTACATCGCGAGCCGCACGGCCGGCAAGCAGCTCGTGCTGAAGAAGAACCCGTACTACAAGGGCAACCGCCCGGCCCGCTCGTCGACGATCGTGTTCACGATGAACACGAACCAGGAGGCGACGTTCCTCGCCATCAAGAGCGGTCAGTACGGCCTCGATCCGAACGGCCTCGACGACCCGAACGCTGCCCAGGGCCTGGCCCAGCAGTACGGGATCAACAAGAGCCGGTTCTTCGTCAACTCCCTCGTGGAGACCGACTACTTGGCCCTGAACACGTCGCGGCCCGCGTACGCGTCGCTGGCCAAGCGCAAGGCCGCCAACTACGCCATCGACCGCCCGGCGCTGCTGCGGGCCCGTGGCTACCTGGGCGGCGTCCGCACCACGACGCTCCTGCCGAAGGCGCTGTCCGGCGGCTACTGGGGCGCCAAGATCTTCCCGATCAAGGGTGCGGATCCGGCGAAGGCCAAGTCGTTCGACCCGAACTGCGGTGACGTCACCGTCTGGGGTGGCAACACCACGTTCGCGCAGACGCAGGAAGGCATCGTCCGTTACAACCTGTCGCAGATGGGCTGCAAGCCGACCGTTCGCCAGTTCGGCGGCTTCGCGATCTACACGGCGGCGGGTGTGAAGGGCGCCGACTTCGACATGATGTTCACGGGCTGGAACCAGGACTACGCCGACCCGATCGACTTCTACGGCGTCCTGCTCGACGGTCGGAACATCCACGCGTCGAACAACAACAACTACTCGTACCTCAACAGCGCCGAGCTGAACAAGCGCATCGACCAGGCGAACGTGCTCACGGGTGCGGCCCGCCTGAAGGCGTTCGGCAAGCTCGACGTCTGGACGGCGACGCAGCTCGCGCCGTTCGTCGCGATCGACAACCGGAACTACCGCCAGTTCCTCGCCCCGAACGTCGCTGGGTACGTCTTCCAGCCCGCGTTCGCGTCGGTGGACCTCGGCGCGCTGTACGTCAAGTAGGGAACGACGACGACGGAGGGGCGGGCTCAGGCCCGCCCCTCCTCGTCAACCGCAGCAGCTCCGCACCTCCACCCACCCGAGACCCGAGAGACCGATGATCCGCTACCTCATCCGCCGCATCATCTGGGCGTTCGCCCTGTTCATCGTGGTGACGCTGATCAGCTTCGTGCTGTTCTTCCTCATCCCGGCCGATCCGGCGAAGGAGGCGTGCGGCAAGGCGTGCACCGCGCCCCAGGTGGCGCGCGTCGCCCACTATCTCGGCACCGACCGGCCCGTCTACACCCAGTACGGCAAGTTCCTCGGCCGGCTCGCCCCCATCAGCTTCAGCGGCGGGTTCCATCTCAAGAGCCCGAACCTCGGCCGCTCGTTCGTCAACCGCCGCGACGTCAACACCGTCGTCGGCCAGGCGGCGCCGGAGACGGCCTCGCTCGTCTTCGGCGGCATGGTCCTGTGGATGCTCTTCGCCATCCCGATCGGCATCCTGAGCGCGCTCCGACCGAGATCGCTGCTCGACCGAGCCTCCATGACCGGCGTCCTCATCGGGGTGTCCGCGCACCCGGTGTGGATCGGCCTGATCCTCATCTACGTGTTCGCCTACACCTTCCATCTCTTCCCACTCGGGGGGTACGCCAACTTCTTCGGCGGCAGCCTCACCCAGGCGGGCGGGCCGATCGAGTGGGCCAAGCACCTCGTCCTGCCGTGGATGACCTTCGCG
Source organism: Gaiellaceae bacterium (assembly GCA_035546715.1). Classification (GTDB taxonomy): domain Bacteria; phylum Actinomycetota; class Thermoleophilia; order Gaiellales; family Gaiellaceae; genus PALSA-600. The sequence continues at coordinate 5,565 of DASZWI010000108.1, forward strand.
TTCCTCTACACGGCCATCTACGTCCGGATGATCCGGTCGAACGTCATGGAGACGATCAACGAGGACTACGTGCGGACCGCGCGCGCCAAGGGCGCGCCCGAGTCGCGCGTCATGCGCTCGCACATCCTGCGGAACGCGCTGCTGCCCATCGTCACCATGCTCGGCATGGACGTCGCCGCGGCGCTCGGTGGCGCGATCTTCACGGAGACCGTCTTCGGCCTGAACGGGCTCGGCTACACGTCGATCCAGTCGCTCCAGCAGTACGACAGCCCGACGGTGATGGGCATCATCGTGTTCGCAACCACTGCGATCATCGTGATGAACCTGCTGGTCGACCTGCTGTACGCCTGGGTCGACCCGCGGATTCGCCTCACCTGATCCCGGAAAGGACCCGGCCGCCCCGAACTATGCCCCTGCTCGAAGTCAAGGACCTGAAGACGTACTTCTCCACCGACGACGGCATCGTGAAGGCCGTCGACGGCGTGAGCTTCTCGATCGAGAAAGGGCAGACCCTCGGCATCGTCGGCGAGTCGGGCTCCGGCAAGAGCGTGACGTGCCTGACGATCATGGGCCTCAACTCGAAGCGCAACACCATCTCGATGGGCGAGGCGCTGTTCAACGGGGAGGACCTGCTGACGGCCAGCGCGTCCCGGCTGCGCCAGATCCGCGGCAACGACATCGCGATGATCTTCCAGGACCCGATGACGAGCCTGAACCCGGTGCACTCGATCGGGACGCAGCTCGTCGAGGCGGTCCGGCTGCACCGCGACGTGACGAAGAAGCAGGCGCGGGCGCGCGCGCTCGAGCTGCTCAAGCAGGTCGGCATCCCGCGCGCCGAGCAGCGGATCGACGACTACCCGCACCAGTTCTCGGGCGGCATGCGCCAGCGCGTGATGATCGCGATGGCGCTGATCAACGACCCCGACCTGCTGATCGCCGACGAGCCGACCACCGCGCTCGACGTGACGACGCAGGCGCAGATCCTCGCGCTGATCGAGCGGCTCCAGTCCGACTACAACAGCGCGGTGATCATGATCACGCACGACCTCGGCGTCGTGGCGGAGATCGCGGACGACGTCGTCGTGATGTACGCGGCCGAGGTGGCGGAGCAGGGCCCCGTCGAGCGGATCTTCCGCAAGCCGCACCACCCGTACACGTGGGGGCTGATGGGCTCGCTGCCGCGGCTCGATGCCGACGTCGAGCGCCTCGTGCAGATCCAGGGCTCGCCGCCGTCGCTGCTCCACCCGCCGTCGGGCTGCCGCTTCCACCCGCGCTGCCCGTACGCGTTCGACGACTGCCCGCGCATCGATCCGCCGCTCGTGCCCGTCTCCGACGATCCGGGCCATCTCCAGGCGTGCCTCCTCGACGAGGACACGAAGAACCGCGAGGCGGCCAGGCTGCTCTCCGGGATGATGGCGACGGAGGCGAGCTAGGTGGCGACGCCGCAGACGACGACCACGGGGCCGGTGCTCGAGACGACCGGCGACGAGCTGCTCGTCGTCGAGAACCTCCGCAAGTACTTCCCCGTCACGCGCGGGATCGTCTTCCAGAAGGAGATCGCGGCGGTGAAGGCCGTCGACGGCGTCTCGTTCTCGATCCGCGAGGGCGAGACCCTCGGCGTCGTCGGCGAGTCCGGCTGCGGGAAGTCGACGATGGCCCGCTGCATCATGAAGCTGCTCGAGCCGACGGACGGCCGCGTCGTGTTCCGCGGCCAGGACATCACCCACCTGAGCCGTGCGCAGATGCGGCCGTTCCGGCGCGAGATGATGATGATCTTCCAGGACCCGTACGCGTCGCTGAACCCGCGCAAGCGCGTCGGCTTCATCGTCGCCGAGGCGCTCGAGGTGCACAAGCTCGGCACGCCCGCCGAGATCAAGCGCCGCGTGCAGGAGCTGCTGGACGTCGTCGGGCTCAACCCCGAGCACTACAACCGCTTCCCGCACGAGTTCTCGGGCGGCCAGCGTCAGCGGATCGGCATCGCGCGCGCCCTCGCGGTGAACCCGAAGCTCATCGTCTGCGACGAGCCGGTCTCGGCGCTCGACGTGTCGGTGCAGGCGCAGATCCTGAACCTCCTGAAGGACCTGCAGCGCGACTTCGGCCTCACGTACATCTTCATCGCGCACGACCTGAACGTGGTCCGCCACATCTCCGACCGCGTGCTCGTGATGTACCTCGGCCAGGTGGTCGAGTCGGCCGGCCGCAACGAGCTCTACGAGGCGCCGAGGCACCCGTACACGGGCGCGCTCCTCTCCGCGGTCCCGGTGCCGGACCCGGACGTCGGGCGCCGGCGCAAGCGGATCGTGCTCGAGGGCGACGTCCCGAACCCGATCAACCCGCCGACCGCCTGCCGCTTCCATCCGCGCTGCCCGCGCTTCGTCGAGGGGCACTGCGACGTCGAGCCGCCCGAGCTCGTCTCGCGCCAGGGCTCCTCGCCCGACCACGTCACCCGCTGCCACTACCCCCTCGAGCGCTGGCCGCTCACCGAGGAGGAGATGCGGCAGCCCGCCGCCGTGGCCGCGCCGCCCTCGGCGTAGGCGACCGTGCTGCGCGCGGCGCTCCGGCGGTTCGCGACGCTCCTCGCCGCGGCGGCCGTCTGCGCGGCGCTGCTCGGCCTCGCGCTCGCGGGGCTCACGCACCAGTCCGCCCTGCGCGGGCTCGCGCTCGGCTTCTACGTCTCGGGCGTCGGGCTGTGCGCCCTGGCGTTCCTGCTCGGGAGCCGGCCGCCGGTGCGCGGGAAGGGCGACGCCGGCTTCGTGTTCGGCCGCTGGATGGGCGGCGGCGTCCGCTTCGCCTCGCGCGAGGAGCAGGAGGAGGCGCTGAACCTGCCCGCCATCTTCGTCGTGCTCGGCGTGCTGCTCCTGGTCGTGGGGGCGCTCGTCGACCCGCGCCACCCACTCGTCTGAACGGCTCCGAACGGCGCCTAACTTGTCGCGCGACCGGGTCGTCTAACTTCGTATGGCGCCTGCGAGGGAGTGCGAACGGTGCCGCGCGTGGGTTTCGCTGGACCTGGACGCGGAGCTCTCCGAGTTCGAGACGGCGGTGATGCGCCGCCACCTCCGCATGTGCGGGAGCTGCCGCGCGTTCGCGCGCGACGTCCGCGCTGCGACCGCTCTCGTTCGGGCGGCGCGGCCGGAGCGTCCCCGGGTGCCCGTCGTGGTCACGGCCGCGCGCCGCTCGCGCGCCGTCCGGCGCTTCTCCGTCGGCGCCGCCGTCGCCGCCGCCTCGGTCGCGGCGATGTTCGTGAGCGGCCTGACCGGCGACCAGCGTCCCGAGGCGGTCACGTCGGTCGTGCTGGCCGGCGCGAACAACAACGATCTCGCCCAGCTCCGCGCGCTCCGCCGCGCCGAGCTGCACCCGGCCTCGGAGGCCCTGCAGGGCGTCCGGATCCGGGTCGTCGAGCTCGACTAGCGCCCGCCGCGCTCGGGGGACGGCGCCGGCGGGGCGCCCCGGGCGGGAGTACGCTGGACGGCGATGCTGCCGAGCACCGTCAGCTCCACCGTCTGAACGCTCGACCGGCTCGACCGTGTGTCGAGAGGACTGAGGCGCGCAGAGCTCCAGTGGGGCCGCGAAACCCCCTCCGATTCGGGTACGCTCCGCCTGCCCGTGCGGCTGGCGCGAGCGCTTCGCGCCCGGCAGGCCCGCTCGGCACGGGAGCGAACCACGCCAACGCGCCTTCAGGAGCTCTGAATCCACGTGTCCGAGAACGCCACCAGCAACGGCAACGCCAACACCGGGACGCTGCTCGAGATCAAGGGCGTCGTCGTCGACGCCGTCTTCCCGAACGGCCTGCCCGAGATCTACTCGGCGCTGCGGATCGCGCGCCCCGACGGCGCGGGCGACCTGATCGCCGAGGTGCAGCAGCACCTGGGCGACGACCGCGTCCGCGCGGTCGCCATGGACGCGACCGACGGCCTGGCGCGCGGAATCGCGGTGGTCGACACCGGCGCGCCGATCTCGGTGCCGGTCGGCGACGTCACGCTCGGGCGCGTCTGGAACGTCCTCGGCGACCCGGTCGACGAGAAGGAGGCGCCGGGCCCGGACGCCGAGCGCTGGTCGATCCACCGCGACCCGCCGGCGTTCAACGAGCTGACCCCGAAGGTCGAGATCTTCGAGACGGGCATCAAGGTCATCGACCTGATCGCCCCGTACGTGCGCGGCGGCAAGATCGGCCTCTTCGGCGGCGCCGGCGTCGGCAAGACGGTGCTCATCCAGGAGCTGATCCACAACATCGCGCGGCAGCACGGCGGCGTGTCCGTCTTCTCGGGCGTCGGCGAGCGCACGCGCGAGGGCAACGACCTCCTGCTCGAGATGGAGGAGTCGGGCGTGCTCGACAAGGTCGCCCTCTGCTACGGCCAGATGAACGAGCCGCCGGGGGCGCGCCTGCGCGTCGGCCTGTCCGGCCTGACGATGGCGGAGTACTTCCGCGACCAGGGCCAGGACGTGCTGCTCTTCATCGACAACATCTTCCGGTTCGTGCAGGCCGGCTCGGAGGTCTCGGCGCTGCTCGGCCGCATGCCGAGCGCCGTCGGCTACCAGCCGACGCTCGCCACCGAGATGGGGCAGCTCCAGGAGCGCATCACCTCGACCACGAAGGGCGCGGTCACCTCGGTGCAGGCGATCTACGTGCCCGCCGACGACCTCACCGACCCGGCGCCCGCGAACACCTTCGCGCACCTCGACGCGACGACGGTGCTCTCGCGCGCGATCGTGGAGCAGGGGATCTACCCGGCCGTCGACCCGCTCGACTCGACCTCGCGCGCGCTGCAGCCGGGCATCGTCTCGGACGAGCACTACGCCGTCGCCACCGACGTGCAGCAGGTGCTGCAGCGCTACAAGGACCTGCAGGACATCATCGCGATCCTCGGCATCGAGGAGCTGTCCGACGAGGACCGCCTCACGGTGTCGCGCGCGCGGAAGATCCAGCGGTTCCTGTCGCAGCCGAACTTCGTCGCCGAGCAGTTCACCGGCACCCCGGGCCAGTACGTCAAGCTCGAGGACACGATCCGCGGCTTCCGCGAGATCCTCGACGGCCAGCACGACGACCTGCCCGAGCAGGCGTTCTACATGGTCGGTCCGATCGAGGGAGCCGTCGAGCGGGCGAAGCAGATGTCCGGCACGGCCGCCTGAGGCGATGGCCGAGCGGAAGACGTTCTCGGTCTC
>DASZWI010000109.1:0-29268 GCA_035546715.1 Gaiellaceae bacterium
GAGACGCTGCGCGAGGCGGACGCGATCCTCCAGGAGGAGGTCCGCAAGGCCGGCCTGTACCGGGAGCTGTGGCAGTCGTTCTGCGTGCTGCCCGCGATCCGCTCCGTCGGCGTGCAGGGCGACTCGCGCACCTACGGGTACCCGATCGCCATCCGCGCGGTCACGAGCGAGGACGCGATGACCGCCGACTGGGCGCGGCTCCCGTACGAGCTGGTCGACCTGGTGGCGAGCCGACTGGTGAACGAGATCCCCGCGGTGAACCGCGTCGTGCTGGACGTCACGTCCAAGCCGCCCGCCACGATCGAGTGGGAATGACGGCGGCGGGCGTCCGGGCTGCGCCCGGCCACCCGTGAACCGGACCTTGTGTTGAGTCAACACAAGGTCCGAGAGGGTCGCGGCTCGATTCGGCGGATGGAGCCGGTGCCGAGGGACGTGGTGATCTTCACCCTCTTCGCCGGCGACCTGGCCGCCTCCCCCTGCGGGTCGTTCTCCTACCGCGTGCCGTGAACCGGGGTCAGACCCGGGTCTGACCCCGCCGGTCGCCGAGCGGCAGGGTTCGCCGGCGGAACGTCCCTGCAGGGCCGAAGACCAGGGTCAGACCCCTGCGCCGGTGCGTCGCAGGCCGCCGCGGCTCTCGCGGTCAGGCGCGCGGGCCGCCGGCCACGTAGATGACCTGGCCGGAGACGAAGCTCGCGTCCTCGGAGCAGAGGAAGGCGATCGTCGCCGCGACGTCCTCGGGCTGGCCGACCCGGCGCAGCGGGATGGAGTCGGCCGCGGCCTGCTTGAACGCGTCGAAGTCCATCCCGACGCGCTCGGCCGTCTGCCTCGTCATCGCGGTCTCGATGAACCCGGGCGCGACGCAGTTGACGTTGACGTTGAACGGGCCGAGCTCGATCGCGAGCGTCTTCGTCATGCCCTGCAGGCCGGCCTTGGCGGTCGCGTAGTTCGTCTGGCCGCGGTTGCCGAGCGCGGACGTCGAGGAGATGAGCACCATCTTCCCGGAGCGCTGCTCGACCATGTGCTTCTGCGCGGCCTGCACGGCGTTGAAGGTGCCCCGCAGGTGGGTGTCGATGACCGCCGTCCAGTCGTCGTCGGTCATCTTGAAGAGCAGGTTGTCGCGGATGATCCCCGCGCACGTGACGAGGACGTCCAGCGAGCCGCCGCGCTCGACCGCCGCCGCGACCGCCGCGTCCACGTCGGCCCGGCTGGTCACGTCGCAGCGGACGCCGACGCCGCCGATCTCGTCCGCCGTCGCCCGAGCGCCCGCCTCGTCGAAGTCCGCGACGACGACCGTCGCGCCCTCGGAGGCGAACCGCTTCGCCGTCGCCGCGCCGATGCCGCGCGCCGCGCCGGTCACCAGCACCGTCTTGTTGTCGAATCGCATGGCCGCGAGCCTATACGGTCGGATCGTGGAGTTCCGCGAGATCCTCGCCCGGCGCCGGATGCACCGCTCGTTCACCGGCGAGCCGGTCGATCCGGCGAGTGTCGAGCGCATCGCCCGCACGATCCGCCACGCCCCGTCGGGCGGCTTCAGCCAGGGCCAGAGCATCGTCGTCGTCACCGACGCCGACACGCGCGCCGAGATCGGGAGGCGGTTCGAGGACGAGCGCGGCTGGGTCGCCGCCGCGCCGGTGCACATGGTCATCTCCGCCAACGAGGCGCAGTACCACGCCCGCTACAACGAGCCCGACAAGCTCGCCGCGACCGGCGGCGTCGAGGTCACCTGGCCGGTGCCGTACTGGTTCGTCGACGCCGGCGCGCTGATGATGCTCGTCCTCCTCGCGGCGATCGACGAGGGGCTCGCGGGCGCGTTCATCGGCCACCCCGACCAGAAGCGGATCTTCGACGAGCTGCTCGGCCTGCCCGAGGACGTCGTCCCGATCGGGCTCGCCCTGATCGGCCACCCGGCGCCCGACGGCGACACGCCGAGCTCGCGCCTCGACGCGCGCCGCCGCGCGCTCGACGACCAGGTGCACCGGGAGCGCTGGTGACGCGCGCCGGCGTGGAGAGCCTGGTCCGGCGCCTCCGGGCCGCGCGGATCGGCGAGACGACGAACTTCTACCGCGAGGGCACGGGCGCCACGCGCCGGTGCGAGCGCCTGCGGGCCTACCTCGAGAGCCGGGCGGAGGCGCCGCTGCTGCTCGTCGGCGAGGCGCCGGGCTACCGCGGGGCCCGCGTCTCCGGCATCCCGTTCACGTCCGAGCGCCAGCTCACCGGCACGGGGCCGGCCGAGGCGACGGCGACGATCGTCCACCGCGTCCTCGCCGAGCTCGGGCTCGCCGAGCACGTCCTGCTGTGGAACGTCGTGCCCACGCATCCCGGCACGGAGGTGTCCAACCGGCCGCCGACCGCGGGCGAGGTGGAAGCGGGGCTGGCCTTCGTGGAGGAGCTCGCCCGCGGGCGGCGCGTGATCGCCGTCGGGCGCGTGGCGGCCCGCGCTCTGGGCGTGCCGTACGTCCGCCATCCGAGCCATGGAGGGCTGGCGCGTTTCCGCGACGGTCTGCTACCGTTTGCACGCGGCGGACGCCTGGTCCGCCCTTCTTCCGTATGAAGACGTATAACGCCAAGCCGGGCGAGATCCAGCGCGACTGGGTCCTCGTGGACGCCGAGGGGCAGACCCTGGGCCGTCTCGCGACGCAGATCGCCGACCGCCTGCGCGGCAAGACCAAGCCCCAGTACACGCCGCACGTCGACACGGGCGACTTCGTCGTCGTCGTGAACGCCGAGAAGATCGCCGTGACCGGCAAGAAGCTCGACGAGAAGATGTACTACCGCCACTCCGGCTACCCGGGCGGCCTCAAGCAGCGGACGCTGCGCGAGCAGCTCGACCGCCAGCCGACCGAGGTGCTGCGCAAGGCGGTCAAGGGGATGCTGCCGCGCAACCGGCTCGGGCGCCAGCAGCTGACCAAGCTCAAGATCTACGTGGGCCCGGAGCACCCCCACGAGGCGCAGTCTCCGACGCCGATGGAGGTGTAACCACAGATGTCGACTCCCGCTCAGTACCTCGGCACCGGCAAGCGCAAGACGTCCGTCGCGCGCGTGATCCTCCGCCCCGGCTCGGGCGACACCTGGGTCAACGGCAAGAAGCTGGAGGAGTACTTCCCCCGGCTCGTCCACCGCGTGCTCGCGACGTCGCCGCTGAAGACGGCGGGCCTCGAGGGCCAGTACGACCTCCGCGTGCGCGTGCACGGCGGCGGGCCGTCCGGCCAGGCCGGCGCCGTCCGCCACGGCGTCGCCCGCGCCCTGGTCGAGGTCGACCCCGAGCTCCGCGTGCCGCTCAAGCGCGCCGGCTTCCTGACCCGCGACGCCCGTCAGGTGGAGCGCAAGAAGGCCGGCCTGCACAAGGCGCGCAAGGCTCCGCAGTTCTCGAAGCGCTAGCTTCCTCGACCACGATGGCGAGGAAGTACTTCGGCACCGACGGTGTCCGCGGTGTCGTGGGCGAGTTCCTGACCCCCGAGCTGGTCGAGCGGATCGGCCGCGCGGCGGCCCTGTGGACCGGCGCGGCCTCCGTCTTCGTGGGCCGGGACACGCGCGCCTCGGGCGTCGAGCTGGAGGAGGCGTTCGCCCGCGGGGTGATCTCCGCCGGGTGCGACTGCGTCCTCGGCGGCGTGCTCCCGACGCCGGCGGTCGCCCTGATGGCGCTCGACCTGGGCGTCGTCATCTCGGCCTCGCACAACCCGCCCGAGTACAACGGCGTCAAGTTCTTCGATTCGCAGGGCCGCAAGCTCTCGGACGAGTCGGAGGAGCAGATCGAGGAGCTCCTCGCCGCCGCGCCCGGCACCGACATCGGGACGATCTCGCACGTCGAGGTCGCCACCGACTCGTACCTCCAGCACGTCCTCGACCGCTTCGGCGCCGACCTCTCGGGCCTCCGGCTCGTGGTCGACTGCGCGAACGGCGCCTACGCCGGACTCGCGCCGGACGCGTTCCGCCGCTGCGGCGCCGAGGTGGTCGCGATCGCCGACGAGCCCGACGGGACGAACATCAACGTCGGCTGCGGGGCCACCGACACGGCGTGGCTGAGGCGCACCGTCGCCGAGGGTGGATTCGACCTCGGCATCGCCTTCGACGGAGACGGCGACCGGATGCTCGCGGTCGACGAGCAGGGGCAGCTCGTGGACGGCGACCAGATCGTCGCCATCCTCGCGCTCGACCAGGGGGTCGACACGGTGGCGGTCACCGTCATGGCCAACCTCGGCTTCCACGCCCTGATGCGCGAGCACGGCATCCGCGTCGTCACGACCGACGTCGGCGACCGGTACGTGCTCGAGGCGCTCCATCGCGAGGGGGCGGTGCTCGGAGGCGAGGAGTCGGGGCACATCGTGTTCCTGCGCGACCACGTCACCGGGGACGGCCTCGCCGCCGGCCTGCTGCTGTGCGCTGCCCTGCGCGGGCGGAAGCTCAGCGAGCTGGCGGGCGTCATGCCGCGCTATCCGCAGGTCAAGGAGAACGTCCGCGTGGCCGTGCGCGAGCTGACGCCCGCGATCGTCGCGGAGGTCGAGCGGCGCAACCGCGAGTGGGACGGCGACGGTCGCATCCTCGTGCGCCCGTCCGGCACCGAGCCCGTCATCCGCGTCCTCGCCGAGGCCTCGGACGAGGCGGTCGCGGCAGAGGCGTGTGCTAGCATCGCCACGCTCGTCCGACGAGAGCTCGGCTGACCGTTTCGACGCAGGAACGGGCCTGCAGCCGGGCTTTTTCGTTCTCACGACCCGAATTCCATTCCGGCTGCTGAGCGAAGGAGGCTCCGAATGTGCGGAATCATCGGATACGTCGGTCATCGGGCCTCCAAGCCACTGCTCATCCAGGGGCTCGAGCGGCTCGAGTACCGCGGCTACGACTCCGCCGGCATCGCCCTCCTCGAGGACGACGGTCTCGACTACGTCCGTGCGGTCGGCAATCTCGCGAACCTGAAGCAGGCCGCGGGCTCGAACGGCTCGGTCGCCACGACCGGCCTCGGGCACACGCGCTGGGCCACCCACGGCGGCGTGACCGACGAGAACGCGCACCCGCTGACGGGCTGCGACGACGCGCGCCTCGCGATCGTGCTCAACGGCATCGTCGAGAACTACCGCGAGCTGAAGGCGGAGCTCGAGGCGGCCGGCCACCGGTTCAGCTCCGAGACCGACGCGGAGGTCGTCTCGCACCTCTTCGAGGACGCCTACGACGGCGACCTCGTCGCGGCGGCGCGGGCGGTCTTCGCGCGCCTCGAGGGGCACTTCGCCTTCGTCGTCATCCACCACGACGAGCCGCGTCGCCTCGTCGGCGTGCGGCACCAGTGCCCCCTGGTCGTCGGGCTGGGCGAGGGCGAGAGCTTCGTCGCCTCCAACCTGTCGGCGTTCCTCTCCGAGACACGTCTCGTCCAGTTCCCGGACGACGGGCACGTCGCCGAGGTCACCCCCGAGGGCGTCCGCATCGTCGACGCGCACACGGGCGACGATGTCGAGCTGGACGTCGTCGAGGTCGACTGGGACGACGCCGCCGCCGAGCGCTCGGGCTACGAGACGTTCATGCTCAAGGAGATCTACGAGCAGCCCGAGGGCGTCGCCGAGACGATCGGCGACCGCGTCCGGCACGGGAGCCTCGTGCTCGACGGCCTCGGGATGGAGCCCGATGAGGTCCGCAACCTCCGGCGCATCGTGATCGTCGGCTGCGGCACCGCGTACCACGCGGGCGTCGTCGGCCGCTACGCGATCGAGGAGTGGGCGCGCGTCCCGGTCGAGCCGGACATCGCCAGCGAGTGGATCTACCGCAACCCGGTGCTCGACCCCGGCACGCTCGTCGTCGGCATCTCCCAGTCGGGCGAGACGCGCGACACGATCCAGGCGATGAAGCTCGCCCGCGAGAAGGGTGCGCGCACGGTCGCGATCACCAACATGATGGGGTCGCAGATCACCCGCGAGGTCGATTCCGTGCTGTTCACCCGCACGGGGCTCGAGGTGGGCGTGGCCGCCTCGAAGACGTTCACGGCGCAGGCGGCCCTGATGTTCCTCGTCGGCCTGAAGCTCGCGCAGGTGCGCGAGACGCTCCCGCCGGACGAGATCGAGTTCATCCTCGACGAGCTGTACGACCTGCCCGAGAAGATGCGCCGGTTCCTCGACGCCGACCATCCGATCGAGGAGATCGCGCAGCGCTTCGCCGACCGGCAGTTCTTCCTCTACCTCGGCCGCCACATCGGGCTGCCGGTGGCGCTCGAGGGCGCGCTCAAGCTGAAGGAGATCTCCTACATCCCGACCGACGCCTACTCGGCGGGGGAGATGAAGCACGGGCCGATCGCGCTGCTCGAGGAGGGGACGCCGGTCGTGGTCGTCGCGACGCGGATCCACGTCTACGACAAGATCGTCTCGAACATCCAGGAGACACGGGCGCGCGGCGCGCACGTGATCGCCATCGCCACCGACGGCAACGAGGACATCCAGCACCACGCCGACGACGTGATCTACGTGCCGAAGTCGCCGGCGTTCATCCAGGCGGCGCTGGCGATCCTCCCGCTGCAGCTCCTCGCGTACCGCATCGCGCGCCTGCGCGGCCTGAACGTCGACCAGCCGCGCAACCTCGCGAAGACCGTCACGGTCGAGTAACCGCGACGGCGGTCTCGACGAAGGCGCGCGCCGCCGGCGAGTGGTAGCGGTCGCGATGCTGCGCGATCGCGACGAGGCGCGGCGGGACGCGCTCGCCGAGGTCGCGCGTCGCGATCCGCGAGTCGCCCTCGTCGATCGTCAGCAGCGGCAGGATCGCGTTCCCGACGCCGGCGCCCACGAGCCCCTCGACGGTGCCGTTGTCGTTCGAGCGGAACGCCCAGCGCGGCTCCCGGCCGGTCGCGCGGATCGCCGCCTCGACCGGCTCCATGCTGCGCCCGCCGCGGAAGCCGACGAGCCGCTGGGCGGCGATCTCGTCGAAGGACGGCAGGGACCCGGTCGCGAGCGGGGAGTCGGCCGCGACGACGAGGACGTACGGGTCGCGCAGCAGCTCGATCGTCTCGAGCGGCCCCTCGACGGGGAGGAGCACGAAGCCGACGTCGACCTCGCCGCGCTCGACGGCCGCGGCCACCGCCTCGTCGTCGTGCTCGTCGAGCACGACCTCGATCTCGGGCCACTGGGCCGTGAACCGGCGCATGATCTCCGGCAGGACGCGCGCGCCGACCGACTGGAACGTGCCCACGCGGAGCGAGCCGAGCTCGCCGCTCTTCAACGCCGCGAGGTCGGCCTCGGCCGCCTGGAGGCGGGCGACGATCGACTCGGCGTGCCGCAGCAGCAGCCGGCCGGCTTCGGTGAGCGTCACCGGGCGCGGGCCGCCCGGGCGCTCGACGAGGCGCTCGCCGACGATCCGCTCGAGCGTCTGGATCTGCTGGCTGATCGCGGACTGCGTGTAGCCGAGCCGCTCCGCCGCGCGGCCGAACGAGCCCTCCTCGGCGAGCGCCTGGAGCGCCGCGAGGTGGCGGATCTCGACGCCGAGCCAGCGCGAGTGCGCCCCATAAGGTTCCATGATCGAAATCAGTTATATCTCGATTGGCGCTGATAGTCCCTGCACGGCACCCTGTGGACATGACGCTTCTCGCCTTTCCGCTCGCGCTCCTCGCGCTCGGGTTCCTCGCCGTGCGCTACGGCGTCAACTCGGTGCCGGTCGAGCGCGGACACCACCGCCGCTGGATCTGACCGGTCCCCGGCGCCGCCGGCGCACGGGCTGAGGGGATGGCGCGACCCCAAGAGCGCTTCCCGTCAGCCCGGGTGCGGGCGGCGCGGGCACCGCTCGGGCAGTTGACGGTCCGGATACCCTCAGGGGGTATATGTGGATCGTCGACGGGCTCGAGAACGCGCTCCGCATGGCCTGGGAGGTCTGGTGGGCGCTGGTGCTCGGCTTCACGCTGTCCGGCATCGTCCAGGCGTGGGTGCCGCGCGAGCGCCTCGAGCGGGCGCTCGGCGGCCGGGGGCCGCGCGAGGTCGGCCTCGCCACGGTGCTGGGCGCCGCGTCGTCGTCGTGCTCGTACGCGGCGATCGCGATCGCGCGCGCCGTGTTCGCGCGCGGGGCCAGCCTCGCGTCGGCGATGGCGTTCCAGTTCGCGTCCACGAACCTCGTGTTCGAGCTCGGGATCGTGCTGTGGCTCTTCCTCGGCTGGCGGTTCACGCTCGCCGAGCTCGTCGGCGGGCTGGTGCTGATCGTGCTCCTCTGGGGGGCGCTGACGCTGCTCGTCTCGCGGTCGCGGGAGGAGGAGGTCCGCGCCCACGCCGCGGCGGCGGAAGGCGGCCACCAGCACCACATGGCCGGCGGCGGCGAGCTGCCGCTGCGGCGGAAGGTCGTCTCGCTGCAGGCGTGGTCGGACGTCGCGCACAACGTGCGCGGCGACTGGCAGATGCTCTGGAAGGAGATCGCCGCCGGCTTCCTCGTCGCGGGCTACGTCGCGACGCTGCCGATGGACGTGTTCAACGGCCTGTTCCTGACGGACGCGCCGGCCCCGCTGCGGATCGCGGAGAACGTCGTCGTCGGGCCGGTCGTGGCCGCGCTCGCGTTCGTCTGCTCCGTCGGGAACGTGCCGCTCGCGGCCGTGCTGTGGGCGGGCGGGATCTCGTTCGGCGGCGTGGTCGCATTCCTGTTCGCCGACCTGATCATCGTCCCGATCGTCAGCTACTACCGGAAGGCGTACGGCGGCCGGTTCGCCGCGCTCCTGACCGCGGCGATGTTCGGGACGATGGTCGCGGCGGCGCTGATCGTGGAGGGCGTCTTCTCCCTGGCGGGTCTCGTGCCGTCGCACCGCCCGTCGGTCGACTCGATCGTCGAGCGGCCGGTCGGCTGGAGCTACACGTCGATCCTCGACCTCGTCTTCGCCGTGGTGCTCGTCGCGCTGCTCGCGCTGACGGTCCGGCGCGGCGCTGTCGATCCGGTCTGCGGCATGACGGTCGATCGCCATTCCGGCGGGCCGACGTCCGTCCACGACGGCCGCACCGTCCACTTCTGCAGCGCGCACTGCAAGCACAGCTTCGACGCGAACCCGGAGGCCTACCGATGAGCGAGCACGGCTACGTCAGGTCGGAGCACAAGGACGCGCTCCTCAAGCGCCTCCGGCGCATCGAGGGGCAGGTCCGCGGGCTGCAGAAGATGATCGAGGAGGAGCGCTACTGCATCGACGTCGTCACGCAGGTGTCGGCCACGGCGAACGCTCTCGAGGGAGTCGCGCTGGGCGTGCTCGCCGACCACGTGCGCCACTGCGTCCGCGAGGGCGGCGACGAGAAGGTGGACGAGGTGATGGCCGCAGTCGAGCGGCTTGTCCGCTCGAGGTAGCAGCGGCGGCGCGTCCGCTGGAGGAGACACGTCCGACAGCGCCGTGTCTTCGCACCGCCCGAACTGTGACGAAAGCGCGGATCGGTTGGTGGCAGCCTACGTCATGGAAGTGCGACGTCTTCGAGACGACTTCCGCACGGTTCCCTGCATATCGGCCACATTCGGCCGAACGCGTTTGGAGGCAGCCTCCGTCACGAAAGCGTCACGCCGTTTGTGACGGGAGTGGGTCAGCCCTCGTCGGGTGGGCGCCTGAGCTGCTTCGTCGCGGCTCGGCGGCGTTTCGACTCGAGGCGTTCGGCTCGCTGCGACGGGGACGGCTTCGTCGCCTTCCGAGGACGCCGGACGCGCACCGCTTCCCGGAGCTGCTCGACGATCCGGTCGGCGGCCAGCTCGCGGTTGCGGAGCTGCGAGCGCTCGTCCTGCGCGACCGCTCGCACCACCGGGCCGAGCTTCTCGGCGACCCTGCGCTTCTCCGCGGAGGACAGCCCGGCCGACTCCTCGACGTCGAAGAGGGCCTCGGCGCGGGTCGAGCTCTTCTGCGCATGCTGGCCGCCGGGGCCGCTGGAGCGGGAGAAGCGGTAGGCGATCTCCGACCGAATAGACTCGGTGTCCATGGCGGCGATTCTGCTCGACGTCGACGGCGTGCTGCACGTGTCCGGCGAGCCCATCGCGGGCGGCGCGGCTGCCATTCGCCGGCTCCGGGAGGCCGGGCACCGGCTGCGCTTCGTCACGAACTCGACCATCCGCTCGCGCGCGCAGGTCGCCGCGCAGCTCCAGTCGTTCGGCGTCGAGGTCGACGAGGAGGAGATCCAGACCACCGGCGGCGTCGCCAACCGCGAGCTCGCCGGCAAGCGCGTCCTCGCGTTGACCATGCCCGGGATCCTCGACGACCTGCCCGACCTCGAGCTCGTCGGCATGAACGTGGACGCCGTGCTCGTCGGCGGCGTGGACGAGGGCGACGAGGCCGGCCGCGTCTTCTCGTACCTCAACCTGAACCGCGCGTTCCACGAGCTCGAAGCCGGCGCGACGCTCTACTGCCTGCACAAGAACCGGTGGTGGCAGACGAGCAACGGGCCGCGGCTCGACGGCGGCGCCTTCGTCGCCGGGCTCGAGTACGCCGCCGACACGGAGGCGGTCGTGCTCGGAAAGCCGAGCCCGGCCTACTTCGCCGCCGCGCTCGAGGCGCTCGACGCCGAGCCGCAGCTCACCTGGATGGTCGGGGACGACCTCGGCAGCGACATCGTCGGCGCCCACAATCGCGACCTGCGCACGATCCTCGTGCGCACCGGCAAGTTCCGGCCCGACGACGTCGAGCGGTCGCGCATCCAGCCGGACGGGATCGTCTCCTCGATCGCGCAGCTTCCCGACTGGCTCGAGCAGAACGGCTGACCGGCGCATGAAGGTTGGCGTCGACCTGATCGAGATCGAGCGGATCCGCCGCGCCCTCGCGCGGCACGGCTCGGACTTCCGCGAGCGCTGCTTCACGGAGGGCGAGCGCGCCTACTGTGACTCCAAGCCGAACCCGGCCCAGCACTACGCCGGCCGCTTCGCCGCCAAGGAGGCGGTCGGCAAGGCGCTCGGCTGCGGCGTCTACTTCACCTGGAAGGAGATCGAGGTCGTCGGGCGCCCCAAGCCGGGCATCCGCCTCAGCGGACGCACGCTCGCCTGGGCCGAGCGCGTCGAGGCCGGCGAGATCGAGCTGTCGATGACCCACTCGCGCGAGCTGGCCGCGGCGGTCGCCGTGGTGCTGCCCCGATGAGGCTGGAGCCGCTCCTCACCGCCGACGAGGTGCGCGCCGCCGAGGAGGCGCACGCCGGCCCGATGGACGAGCTGATGGAGCGCGCCGGCACGGCGGTCGCCGAGCAGGTGATCCGCCGGTTCCCCGGCGTGCGGCGGGTCACCGTCGTCGCCGGCGGCGGGAACAACGGCGGCGACGGCCGCATCTGCGCGCGCGTCCTGACGGAGGCCGGGCGCGACGTGACGGTCGTCGACGGTCTCGGTGACCTGGGCGAGCCGGAGCTCGTCGTCGACGCCCTGCTCGGGATCGGGCTGCGCGACGCACCCCGCGAGGACTCCGTGCGGATGATCGAGCGGATGAACGCGACGGGGCGGCCGGTCGTGGCGGTCGACGTGCCGTCCGGCGTCGACGCGTCGACGGGGGAGGTGCCCAGCGTCGCCGTGCGCGCCGCGCTCACGGTCACCTTCGGGTCGGCGAAGGTCGGCCTCGCCGTCTCGCCGGGCCGCGCCCACGCCGGCACGGTGCACGTGGCGCCGATCGGGCTCCAGCCGCGCGGGCACGAGCACGCGCTCGTGCCCGCCACCGCGCTGCTCGACGTACCCCGGCGCAGCGGGGAGACGACGAAGTACCGCGCCGGCTCGGTCCTCGTCGTCGGCGGCTCGCGCGGCCTGACCGGGGCGCCGATGCTCGCGTCGCTGGCGGCCTTCCGCGCCGATGCCGGCTATGTCGCGGTCGCGGCGCCCGAGTCGGCGCTGCCCGTGCTCGAGACCCGGCTGCTGGAGGCGGTGAAGCGGCCCCTGCCCGAGGACGGCCAGGGCCGCCTCGTGCCGCGCTCGGCCGACGCGATCCTCGAGGCGGCCGAGAAGGCGACCGCCGTCGCGCTGGGACCGGGGCTCGGCCGCAGCGACGGCACCGTCGAGCTCGTGCGCGTCCTGCTCGAGCAGCTCGAGATCCCGGTCGTCCTCGACGCCGACGGCCTGTGGGAGCTCGAGCCGTTCCGCCGCAGCGCGCCGACCGTGCTGACGCCGCACTCCGGCGAGCTCGGCGCCCTGCTCGGCCTCGATCCCGCCGAGGTCGACGCGCACCGGCTCGACGCCGTCCGGCGCGCCGCGTCCCGTTTCGGCTGCGTCGTGCTGCTCAAGGGCGGCGACACGCTCGTCGCCGAGCCGCGCGAGGGCGTGCTCGTCTGCCCGTACGGCGGCCCGGAGCTCGCGACCGCCGGCACGGGCGACGTGCTCACGGGGATCGTCGCCGCCTTCCTCGCGAAGGGCATGGAGGCGCGGTTCGCCGCGGCCGCCGCCGCGGTGGCGCACGGGATCGCCGGGAAGCTCGCACCGCAGCAGACCGGGCTCGTCGCCGGCGACCTGCTGCCGGGCATCCAGCGCGCGCTCGGCGGCGAGGGCCTGCAGCTGAGGCCGCTCGTCTAGTGGCCCGCTCGGAGATCGTCATCGACCTGGGCGCCCTGCGCCGCAACGTGCGGACGCTCCTCCGCGCCGCGGACGGCGCCGAGGTCTGGGCGGTCGTGAAGGCGAACGGGTACGGCCACGGAGCGACGGAGTGCGCCGCCGCCGCGATCGGCTCCGGGGCGACCGGGCTGTGCGTGGCCACGGTCGCGGAGGCGCTCGAGCTGCGGCCCGAGCTCCCGGGCGTGCGTATCGTCGTCCTCGGCCCGGCGGCCAACCGCGAGATCGCCCGCGCGCGGGAGGCGGACCTCGAGCTCGTCGTCTCCTCCGACGACATCCCCGACGGCGTGCCGGTGCACGTGAAGCTCGACACGGGGATGGGGAGGTGGGGCGCGAGCGAGCTGCCCGGGCCCGCGCGCGAGATCGTCGGCGTCATGACGCACCTGGCAACCGCCGACACCGACCTCGACTTCGCGCGCGTCCAGGTCGAGCGATTCGCCGCCGCGACCGAGTCCCTCGCGCACCTGACCCGCCACGTCGCGAACAGCGCCGCGGCACTGAGGCTTCCGGAGGCCCGCTTCGACGCCGTCCGCTGCGGGATCGCGCTCTACGGGCTGTCGCCCTTCGGCGGCGACCCGCTGGAGGACGGGCTGGCGCCGGTCCTGTCGTGGACGAGTGAGCTCGCGCTCGTGCGCAAGCTCGCGCCGGGCGAGTCGACGGGCTACGGCCGGCGGTTCGTCGCCGAGCGCGACACCTGGATCGGAATCGTGCCGGTCGGGTACGCGGACGGCTTCCGCCGCGACCTGACGGGAACGGAGGTGCGCGTCGCGGGCGAGCGGCGCCGGGTCGTCGGCACCGTCTCGATGGACTCGTTCGCCGTCGAGCTCGACCGGGAGCACGCGATCGGCACGCCGGTCACCATCGTCGGCCCCGGTCTCTCGCTCGAGGAGCACGCGGCCGTCGCGGGCACGATCACGTACGAGCTGGCCTGCGGGATCGACAGCTCGCCGAACCGCGCCCGTCGCGTCCTCATGGACGGCTGATGTCGACGAAGGCGGAGCGGTTCGCCGCGCTCCAGGCCGAGCGCGCCGCGGCCCTGAGCCGGCGGCTCGACGACCTGCTCGACCTGCACGGCGACGAGCGCGCCTTGGACGTCGGCGCCGGCACGGGGGCGCTCGCGTTCGCGCTCGCCCCGCGCGTCGCATCTATGGTGGCGCTCGACGCGGACGGCGCGATGATCGAGCATGCGCGCGCAGCTGCACCTGCGAACGTCGAGGCCGTCGTCGGCGACGGAGAGCGCCTTCCGTTCGACGGCGCCTCGTTCGACCTGGCCGGCACGCTGCGCACGCTCCACCACACGCCGCATCCGGGCCGCCTCCTCGCCGAGCTGAGACGGGTCGTGCGGCCGGGCGGGACGCTCCTCGTCGCCGACCAGCTCGCGCCGGAGGACGGCGAGGGGGCCGACGCGCTGAACCGGTTCGAGCGTGCGCGGGACGCCTCGACGACGCGGGTCCTCGCCGAGACCGAGCTGCGGGCGCTGTTCGCCGACGCCGGCCTGCGCGTCCGGCGGGCGGAGATCGTGCGCGAGCCGCGCGACCTCGAGTCGTACCTCGATCTGGCCGGCTGCACCGGAGCGCAGCGCGAGGAGGCACGGCGCCTCGCTCCGGCCGGCTACACCGCGACGCTCGGCTGGTTCGTCCTCGGCTAGCGCCCTGCGCGGGAGCGCGCCCGCGCGAGCAGCCCCGGCGCCAGCGCCTGGAACCAGCCCGCGGGCGCGTACCAGCGCGGGACGGTGACCTCGACCCGGCCGTGGTCGACCGCGGCGAGCAGCCGCTTCGCCACCACCTCGGGCTCGATCACGATCCGCCCGAGCAGGGGCCCGAACCGCTCGCGATTCGGGAAGCCCGGCGTCTCGACCCAGCCCGGGTTGATCGTGTGCACCGAGATCCCCCGCGGCGCCAGCTCGACGGTCAGCGCGCGTGAGAGCGCGAGCTGGGCGTGCTTGGACGCCGAGTAGGGGCCGACCGCGACGGTGCCCGCGACGGAGACGACGTTCGCGACGTGCGCGCCGTGGTGCAGTCCGGGCAGGAACGCCCGGATCGTCCAGACGGTGCCGAGGTAGTTGACGGCGACGACGCGCTCGATCGTCTCCGGGTCGGCGGCGAGGAAGCTCCCGCGGGCGCCCACGCCGGCGTTCGCCACCAGGAGGTCGACGCTGCCGTGCCGCTCGAGCACGCGACCCGCGGCGGCCTCGACCGACTCGCGGTCGGCGACGTCGCACTCCTCGTGCTCGTCGGCTGCGGAGGGGCGCCGCGAGAGCCCGACCACGCGCACGCCGCGCCCCTGGAGCGCCCGGACGACGGCGGCTCCGATCCCCGACGAGGCTCCGGTGACGACGGCTAGCCGCACACGCGAACGGTGCGGGCGGCTGTAGCCGTGCGGCCCGCCTTGTCGACGACCTCGACCGTGAGGCGGTGCTTGCCCTTGTCGGCCTTCGTCGTCTTCCACGTCGCCGCGTACAGCCCGCTCGTCGTCGGGCGGACGGACGCGATCTGCTTGTCGCCGTCGCGGAACACCACCTTCGTCACCTTGGCCGTCGACGACGCGGTCGCGACGAGGCGCGCCGACCGCGGGACGCAGCTCGACGCGCCGGGGAGGATCCACGTCGCCGCCGGGCCGTTCACGACCTTCAGCTTCGCCGCGGCGAAGGCGGTGTTGGGCATGACGTCGCTCCCGAAGGTGTTGATGTTCTTCGACTCCTGGTTGTCGGACACCTGGAGGTCGGCCGCCACGGTGCCCGGCTTGAGCGCCGGCGCGGCCGGCGGCAGCCCGATCAGCACGAGGCCGCTCGTCGGGTCGTACGCCGACGGGGCGACGAGCCGGTTCGAGTAGCCGAGCGCGATCGACAGCGGGTCGACGCCGGACTGGTCGTCGACGGCCTGTGCGACGATCAGCGGCCGGCCGGCCGAGACCTTCGTCGTGATGAACCGCACCGCAGGCGGCGTGACGTCGTTCTCCCAGGCGTTGAGGACGTACTGCCCGGGCAGGGGCCTGTTCGTGAACGGGTCGGAGCGCGAGTCGACCGCGATGTAGTAGCGCTTGAGCACCGGGAACTGGGTGCCCGCCACCCCGATGTCGAGGTTGCCGTCGAACATCAGGCTGTTCACGTTCACCGGCGTGCCCGCGTAGCCCTGGACGTCGTTCTCGTCCTTCGAGCCGAGCACCCACGGGTCGACCAGGGCACCCGACGACTCGGCGAGGATCGAGACGCCGAAGTTGGCCACGGGCTGCTCGATGTCGATGGAGTACAGGTGCTCGGCGCCGGACTCGTTCATCGGCGAGCCGGTGTAGTCCGCGGGGGGCCCGAACGGCTCGGAGGGGCAGCAGTAGACGGAGGCGCGGTTCGTCCCCGTCTTCGTCGTGCCCGTCTGGAGTCGCGCGAGCGCTGTGACCGGCGCGTTCGCCAGCACCGGGCGCTCGACCGTGAACGCGTACGGGATCCGGCGCGTGACGCTGCCGTTCGTCAGGTCGATGAAGCCGAAGTCGTTGCCTGTGGTCGCGTCCGCCGCCACCCGCACCGTGACCGGCAGGGTGACGTCGCCGCCGGGCGCGAGCAGCGCGAAGCCCGGGACGTCGATCTGGACGCCGGCCGACTGCGCCTGCGGCGCCATCGTCGCGGTCCAGGTCCCAGAGCCGTTGCCCGCGTCCGTGAGCGTGACGAGCTGCGAGAGGCGCTGCGCGCCGTGCGTCACGTCGACGCGGCCGAACGAGAGGGACTGCGGGGCGGCGAACACGTGCGGGTCGTCGGCCTGCGTCAGGTCGGCGAGGCCGGCGCCCTCGAGCAGCACGGGGGCCTCCTGCGTCCGCGCGGTGTTGCCCCATGCGGGCCCGGCGGTGTTCATCAGCGCCGACTTGACGGCCGCCACCGTCCAGTCCGGATGGTGCTGGACGAGGAGCGCGGCGGCGCCTGCGATGTGCGGAGTCGCCATCGACGTGCCGGCGAAGACGGAGAACGTCGAGCCGGTCGTCGCCGGCGGCGTCGAGGAGAGGATGTCGAGGCCCGGCGCGGAGACGTCCGGCTTCAGCGCGGCGTCGAAGTCGGTCGGGCCGGCGGACGAGAAGCTCGTCATCACCCCCGCGCGGTCGGTCGGGATCTCCTGGATGCCCGCCGAGACGCGGATCGCCGCCGAGCCGCCGTGCTGCGCCAGGTAGGTGCGCAGCGCCGCGCCGTCGAGGTCGGAGATCGTGCCGGACGGGATCTCGAGCGCGAGCGGCGTCGCGTTCGCCTCGCCGGGCCGGTTGTCGATCAGGATCATCCCGACGGCGCCGGCGGCGTGGGCGCGCGCGGCCTTCGCGACGAAGGCGCAGAGGCCGCGGTTGACGAGCACGATCTTGCCCGTGAGCGAGCCGGCGGGCAGCGCGTTGCCGGCGCCGTTCGGGTCGGAGGCCGGGCCGCAGAGGTACGGGTCGACGGGCTTGCCGTCGGAGCCGACGAGCGAGGCGGCGTCGACGACGGTCTGGTCGAGCGTCGACCAGGCGCCCGGGAGCTTCGTGCCGGCGGCGGGCTGGATCGGCACCCGGCTCAGGGCGGCAGGCCCGCCGGAGACGGAGAGTGCGGGCGCGAACACGTGCGAGTTCGAGACGGCGGCGACGGTGATCGCGTCCGGCGCGGTGCCCGGCGAGCCGACCGTGCCGAGGCCGTAGTTGTCGCGATCGTTGCCCGCGGCGATCACCGGCACGACGCCGGCGAGCACGGTGTTGCGGACGGTCTCGATCATCGCGTCCTGCGCCGGGTCGACCTCGGGCCCGCCGCCCGAGAAGTTGATGACGTTCATCCCGTCGGCCACGGCCGACTCGAACGCGGCGATGATCTCGGGCGTGTCTCCCTCGTCGCCGAGCGGCGTGGGCACGTTGAAGACGCGGTAGCTGCCGATCCAGGCCCGCGGCGCGACGCCCGTCAGGTTCGCCGTCTGCGGGTGGTCGGGTCCCGCCGGCGCGGTGGTGCCGGCGTCGCCGGCCGCGATGCCCGCGACGTGGGTGCCGTGCGGCTCCTCCGGGTCGAAGGCCTTCTTGCTCTCGCCCGTCGCCCCCGGGGCGGGGAAGTTCCGCGCGACGATCACCTTCGGCGTCGTCAGGCTCGTGTCGCCCTTCGGGAAGCCGGCCGGGTAGGCGAAGCCCGCCGGTGACAGGAAGGGGTTGGTCGAGTCGACGCCCGTGTCGACGACGCCGATCTTGATCCCCTCGCCCGCGTCGCCGGTCGCGTGGCTGAACGTCGCGGCCTGGATCACCTGCGTGCTCGTGTCGTCCGCGGTGAGGTAGGTGAGCGTCGGGAAGACCTTCGAGACGAACCCGAGCCGCTCGAGCTTCGGCAGCTTGCTGTTCGGCAGCTGCACGGCGAAGCCGTCGAGCAGGACGCTGTAGCGCTCCTGCACCTGGGCCTGCGGGATCGCGGCGTGCAGCTCGGCGACCGCAGCCGCCTGCTTGCGGGCGAGCGTGGCGAGGTAGGCGCGCGCGCTCGCGGTGTGCACGTTCAGGTGCCTGACGGCCGAGGCGCCGGCGAGGCGCCGCTCGGCGTTCCAGGCGGCGAGCGGCGGAGCGCTCAGCTGCACGACGACGCGCGTGCTCGCCTTCGCATGGCCGGCCGGGACGACGATCTTGCCGACCCGCACGCGGGGCGACGCCGCCTCGCGGGCGTCGCGCCGAAGCGGCTGCAGCGCGGCGGACGCGGTGGTGGCCGTCAGCAGCGCGATCGTGCCCGACACGAGGACCAGACGGCGCAAGGGAGGACGCAGCGTACAGAAAGCCCGCTAGAGTCGCGCCGATGTTCGAGGGGAAGAAAGCGCTCGTCCTGGGCGTCGCCAACCGGCGGTCGATCGCCTGGGCGATCGCGAAGCGGCTCGCCGACGGCGGCGCGCAGCTCGCGTTCACCTTCCAGGGCGAGCGGATCGAGAAGAACGTCCGCGAGCTGGCGGAGAGCGTCTCGAGCCCGCTCGTCACGGAGCTCGACGTTCGCGACGACGCCGCCATCGAGCGCGTCTTCCGGGAGGTGGGCGAGGCGTTCGGCGGCACGCTCGACCTGCTCGTCCACAGCGTGGCCTTCGCGGACGCGGCCGACCTCGAGGGGCGGTTCACCGACACGCCGCGCGAGCGCTTCTGGCTCGCGCTCGACGTCAGCGCCTACTCGCTCGTGGCCACGTCGCGCGCGGCGGAGCCGCTGATGGAGGCGGCGGGCGGTGGCTCGATCGTGACGATGACGTACCTCGGCGGCGAGCGCGCCGTGCCGCACTACAACGTGATGGGCGTCGCGAAGGCGGCGCTCGACTCGTCGGTGAAGTACCTCGCGTGGGATCTCGGCCAGAAGAACATCCGCGTCAACGCCGTCTCCGCGGGCCCGGTGCGGACGCTCGCGGCCCGGTCGATCGCGGGCTTCCCGACAATGGAGTCGATCTTCGAGGAGCGGGCGCCGCTCCACCGCCACATCGACGCCGACGACGTGGGGGGCGCGGCCGCCTACCTGCTCTCGGACGACGCGAAGAACGTGACCGGCACGACGCTGTACGTCGACGCCGGCTACCACTCGATGGGCATGTAGCCGGCCGCTCCCGGTCCCGGAGCTACGCGGCGGCTGCGAGCCCGCGGGCGGCCTCGACGAGCACGTCGACGTCCGGCACCTGCGAGGAGTCGTACAGCCAGGCTTGGCGGATCACGCCGTCCGTGTCGACGAGGAACGCCGAGCGCTGCGCGACCTCCTTCAGGCCGCGGTGCTCGTGCGCGATCCCGAAGGCGCGCACCGCGTCGCCGTTCCAGTCCGACAGCAGGCCGAAGTTGAGGTCGAGCACCTGCGTCCACGCGATGTGCGTCCACGGCGAGTCGCGCGAGATGCCGACCGGCTGGACGCCGGCCTCGTCGAAGTCCTCTCGCCGGTCGCGGACGAGCTCCAGCTCGTTCGTGCACGTCGACGACCAGTCGAACGGGTAGAAGAGCAGCAGCTTCGGGCCGTCCTCGAGCAGCTCGTACGTCGTCACGGACTGCCCGGGGCCGAGCCACACCGTGACGTCGGGGATGCGGTCGCCTGCCTCCAGCATCCCCCGAATCTAGCGTGAGGCGTCACCTCCCGGGCAGCACCATCCGTCCTGGATGTCCAGCGAGAACGGCCGGTTGCCGGAGTGGCCGAACTGCTGCGCGATCGGGCCCACCGCGCGCACGGTCGCTCCGTGCAGGAAGACCCACTGGTTCGCGGTGCGCCACTCGACGAGGAGCCACGCCCCGTTCGGCGACCACGCGAGATCGCCGAAGTCGCCCGGGCCGGCGAACAGGAGCTGCGGCCGGCCCGGGTCGTCGACGTCGATCGTGACGACCTCGCTGCGGCGTGCGTCGTGCCGCGCCAGCGTCAGGGTGTGGCTCCCCGGCCGGAAGACCGCCTGGTCGACGGCCGCGCCTGCGTGCAGCGTCCGCAGCGGCCGGCCGGCGCCGTCGAGGATCTCGATCGCACCGGGGGTGACGACCGCGAGGCGCCGCCCGTCGCTCGACCAGGCGAGCCGGCCGTAGGCCCGTAGCTGCGTCCGCCGGATCGTCCCGCCGTCGACGTCGCGCAGGACGAGCGCGTGGGCGCTCTCGTAGGCGAGGACGTGCAGGCGCGCCGGGTCCCAGGCGGGCGGCACCGGGGCGGGGTGTGCGTCCAGCACGCGATTGCCCGTGCCGTCGCCGGCGACGACCCGCAGCCCGTCCTGCGCGCGGAAGGCGATGCGCGTGTCGACGGGGGTTCCCTCCCACGCCGCGTCGACGGCGCCCGGAGCTGCGATCGACCAGCGCGCGTTCCCGTTCTGGTCGAGGGCGACGAGCCCGGAGGGCCGCGTCGCGAGCACGAAGCGGCCGTGCGGCGACCAGACGGCGTCGGTCCAGGCGCCGAGCGACCGCGTCGCCCCGTCGCGGTCGACGATCCAGGCGCCGCCTCCGTCGCGGGCGACGACGAGCAGGCGTCCCGGCGCCGGCAGCGGCCCGAGCCGCCGCGCGGCGTCCTCGACGCCGACCGCCCGCCTCATCCGCTCGAAGACGGCGTGCCCCGGCGGCGAGAGCGCCGCTGCGACGACCAGCGCCGCGCCGAGGACGGCGAGCGCGACCGCGACGCGCAGCACGCGCCGTTCCGGGCGCTGCGGCTCGCGTTCCTCGAACGCGCGCAGGACGACCTCCCAGACGCGGTCCTCGGCGTTCACCGCAGCTCCTTCAGACGGTCGAGGCCCCGGCGGAGGCGCGAGTTGACCGTGCCGCGGGGCAGGTCGAGCAGCGCGGCGATCTCGCCCGGCGTGTACTCGAGGAGGTAGCGCAGCACGACGACGGCCCGCTGCTCGGGCGGCAGCTCGGCGAGGTGCGCGAAGCCGTTGCCGTTCGGCTCGGGCGCCGGGACGGCGGAGACCTCCTCGACGAGCTCGACCTCCGCCCGCAGTCGCCGCGCGCGCGTCCAGTCGATCGCGCGGTTCACGACGATCCGGTGCAGCCAGGGCCCGAACGGCCGGCGCCGGTCGAAGCGGTCGAGGTTCCGGACCGCGGCGAGGAACGCCTCCTGCGCGATGTCCTCCGCCGCAGCGGCGTCGCCGGTCACCAGCCGCGCCGCCTTGAAGGCGGAAGGCCAGTGGGCGCGGAAGAGCCGCTCCAGGTCCTCGGCCGAGCCGCGCTGGGCACCCCTGATCCAGGCGCGTTCGCCCACCCGCCGACTGTACGACCGGAACCGCCCACGAGGTCCGTACGCGCCGGGAACCTCGCGGGGTCCGCGCGGTTAGGAGGCTCGAGGCCTTCTAGGCGGGAGCCGGAGCGAGCGCCGCCTCGGTGGCGACCGAGATCTCGTGCGCGACCTCGACGATGTCGCGGTTCGCGTTCCAGACGCGGAGCTGGCGGTCGGCGCCGTTGCCGCGGGCGAGGATCTCGCGCACGCCCTCGAGCTCGCGCTCGGAGCCGAGCTCGCGGGCGTGCGGCTCGACGTCGCGGAGCGTGCGCCGGATGAGCTGTGCGACCGGGACCCGGTTCCGCCTGCCGGTCGCGAGATCCATGACCGGCGCCTCGAGCCCGTAGCGCGCCGCGAGCCACTTGTTCTCGGTGGTGAGCATCCGGTGCCAGCTCGGGATCTCCTTGCCGGCCTCCACCTGCTCGCAGTAGTGCTTGACGATCGCCTGGAAGAATGCGGCGATGGCGATCACGTCCTCCAGGCGCGTGACGGCGTCGCACACGCGCATCTCGATCGTGCCGAGCCGCGGGTGCGGCCGGATGTCCCACCAGATGTGCGTGTAGTCCGCGATGCAGCCGGTGCGCTCGAGCTGCCCCACGACCTCCGCGTAGTCGGCGTAGTCGCGGAAGCGCGGCGGCGGGCCGGAGCGGGGGAAGGCCGCGAACACCATCTGCCGGCTCGACGAGAGGCCGGTCGGCTCGCCGCGCCAGAACGGCGAGCTGGCGGAGAGCGCGAGCATCTGCGGCAGGTGGACGAGCAGGCCGTTCATCACCTGGATGGCCTTCTCCGGGTCGTCGACCGCGCAGTGCACGTGCATGCCGAAGATCAGCTCGCGCCGCGCGACGTACTGGAGCTGGTCGACGAGCTGGTGGTAGCGGTCGCGGGCCGTGATGCGCTGCCGCTCGAAGAGGCTGAAGGGGTGCGTCCCGGCCGAGCCGAAGCGGCAGCCCTCGCTGCGCGCGAGCTCGGCGACGTAGGTCCGCAGCTGCGTGAGGGCCCGGCCGACGTCCGCGGCCGTGCGGCAGACGGGCGTCGTCACCTCGAGCACCGACTGCATCAGCTCGGCGTTGATCCGCTCCTCGTGCTCGCCCTCGGCGGCGGCCGCGAGCACGGAGTCGATGTGCTGCACGAGGTCCCACGTCTCGGGATCGAGGAGCATGTACTCCTCCTCGACGCCGAGCGTGTACGGATCGCCCTTGCCGAAGCGATGGTCGAGGACGGACGGCGCGCCGCCCGCGCTGCCCGCGCCCTTGCCCGTGATCGAGGCCGGGAAGATCTGCTTCATGCCGACACTCTCCCCCGGATCCGCCGGGAACATGCACGGTGCATGCGGATAGCCTGACCCCGTGGAGGCGCTGAGGCAAGTCGACGGCTGGCCGTGCCGGCACGTCGCCGTCGGCGTGACGGGGCGGGTCGAGGCGACGCGGGGGAACCCCGACCGGCGCTTCCCGTGGGCCTCGGTGACCAAGCCGGCGTCGGCGGTGGCGATGCTCGCCGCGGCCGAGGAGGGCATCGTCGACCTCGACGAGCCCGCGGGCCCGCCCGGCGCCACCTTCCGGCACCTGCTCGCGCACGCCTCGGGCCTTCCCTTCGAGGCCGGCCCTCCGATCGCCCCGCCGGGCCGGCGGCGGATCTACTCGAACCACGGCTTCGAGGTGGCCGCCCGGCTCGTCGCCGAGCGGGCCGAGATGCCGTTCGCCGAGTACTTCGGCGCGGTGTGGAGCGGCACGGACATCGTGCTGACGGGCCATGCCGGGCACGGCGCCGAGGGCTCCCTCGACGGTCTGCTCGCCCTGGCTCGGGAGCTGCTGGCGCCGCACCGTCTGGCGGCCGAGACGCTGGCCGAGGCGCGGACGGTGCAGTTCCCCGGGCTCGACGGCGTCCTCCCGGGCTTCGGCCGGCAGGAGCCGAACGACTGGGGGCTCGGGTTCGAGCTGCGGGACGGGAAGGCCCCGCACTGGACGGGGAGCCGCAACTCCCCGGAGACGTTCGGCCACTTCGGGCGCAGCGGGACGTTCGTCTGGGTCGACCCGGCGGCGGAGCTCGCCGTCGCGTGCCTCACCGACGAGCCGTTCGGCGACTGGGCGGCCGAGGCGTGGCCGCGACTCGCCGACGCCGTGCTCGCAGAGCTCGGCTGACCGTCAGTCGCGGTCGTCGCCGGGACGGCCGTCCTCGTCGTCGACCGGCGGCTTCCCGACCGGCAGGTCGGCGCCCTGGCCGACGCCGCGCATGTCCTCCTCGTCCCGGTGCCGCTGGGTGCCCTGCAGCTCCTGCTCGGTCTCGGTGGGCTCCGGGTTCTCCATCGTCTCCTCCTCGGGCTCGGTGCCCCGGGCCTTCCCGGCCCGCCGAATCTCAGTCGCCCGGCACGAGCACGCGCAGC
This sequence comes from Gaiellaceae bacterium, assembly GCA_035546715.1. Classification (GTDB taxonomy): domain Bacteria; phylum Actinomycetota; class Thermoleophilia; order Gaiellales; family Gaiellaceae; genus PALSA-600. Next base: position 23,514 of record DASZWI010000109.1, read on the forward strand.
GCCCCCGGCTCGAGGCGGAAGCGCACGGGCGCCTCGAGGACGTCGGGCTCGCCGTCGACGGCGGCGGGCAGCGCCCGGGCGCCGTCGACCGTGAACGAGCCGCCGTGCTCCTCCCAGCGGAGCGACGGCAGGAGGCCGCCGACGCCGTAGACGTGGAGCAGGCCCTCGTCGAGGCGCTCCCGCTCGCCCAGCGTGAGCAGGTCGAGGTCGTACGCGTTGTTCGCCACGAGAAGCACGTCGACGTCGACCGGACGGCCGTCGACCCGGAGCGGGACGGAGCGGTGCGTGGTGAGGGCCGCGAGCGCGCGCAGGCGCGCGAGGGCGTCCCGGCGGCGCCGGTGGCGCTCGCGGCGATGGACGAGCGAGGCGTACAGCCCGAGGGAGACGTTGTTGAGGAAGGGGCGCTCGCCGGCGAAGGCGAGGTCGATCCGGCGCTCCCTGCCGCCGTCGAACGCGGCGAGGGCGCCGACCGGGTCGTCGCGGTCGAGGCCGAGGTCGCGGGCGAAGTGGTTGCGCGTCCCGGCCGGGATGCAGACGAACGCGAGGCCGCGGCGGGCGGCGACCGCCGCCACCGGCGCCAGGGAGCCGTCCCCGCCCGCGACGCCGATGGCGTCGGCGTCGGCCTTCTCCGCGAGCGCGGCCGGGTCGTCGCCCTCGCGCAGGACGTGGACGGTCAGCCCGCGCGCGCGTGCGGCGTCGGCGAGCTCGTCGCTCTCTCCCTCGCCCGAGCTCGGGTTGACGAGCAGGAATCCCTGCATTCCGGGGTAGTCATACCGGGCGCGGGAAATGGGCCGAACGGCTCATGCAATCGTCCGGTTCGAGGTCGATCATCTCGCCATGGATGTACGCGGCACACTCCATCTGATCGAGGACGACCTGGGCGACACCTGGGTCGCGGAGTGGGCAGGTGAGGGCGTGGAGGCCATCGAGGCCTACCTCGCCAAGCACCTGGCCTTCCTGGCGTTCCTCGACGACGCGGCCACGGCCTAGCCGCCGGACCGCGATCTGCGGGCTCTGCACCCGCCTCCTCGTCGAGAGGAGGCGGTGGCGGAGGCCTGTTGCGGAGGCCTCCGCGTGCCTTCGAAAGGGTCGACCGCCTACGCGGCGGCCAGGCCGAGCGCCTTCTCGAGCGAGCCCTTCGGCATCGCGCCGATGGCGGACGCCTGCGGCTCGCCGTTCTCGAACAGGATCATCGTCGGGATCGAGGCGACGCCGAAGCGCTGCGCCAGATCCTGCTGCTCGTCGATGTTCACCTTCACGAGCTTGACCTGGTGCTCGTCGGCGATCCGGTCGAGCACGGGCGCGACGGCGTGGCACGGGCCACACCACTCGGCCCAGAAGTCGACCAGGACCTTGCCGCCGGCCTGGGTGACCTCCTGCTCGAACGTGTCGGTCGTTGCGTTGGTTGCCATCAAGCAATTCCTTTCTCGTGTGTCTTCTGGACAAAACGCGCGGAGGGGCCGCGTTCTTCCCGCTCGGTACGATCGAGCGTCATGTTCGCGCCGCTGCCGGACAAGCCCGATCATCCCGCACTCGAGCTCGAGGTGCTCGACCTGTGGGAGCGCGAGGGCACCTTCGAGGCGCTGCGCGAGCTGAACCGCGGCGGCCCGACGTGGTCGTTCATCGACGGGCCCGTGACCGCGAACAAGAACCTGGCCGTCCATACCGCGTGGGGGCGGACGCTCAAGGACGTCTTCCAGCGCTACAAGGCCCTGCGCGGGTTCGACCAGCGCTACCAGAACGGGTTCGACTGCCAGGGGCTGTGGATCGAGGTCGGCGTCGAGCGCGCGCTCGGCCTCAACTCGAAGCGCGAGATCGAGGAGTACGGGCTCGAGGAGTTCGCGCGCCGCTGCCGCGAGGTGGTGGTCAACTCGTCCGCCGAGCTGACCCGGGGCTCGCGGCGCCTCGGCCAGTGGATGGACTGGGGCAACGACTACTTCACCTTCAGCGACACGAACATCGAGTACATCTGGGGCTTCCTGAAGCGCCTCAACGAGCAGGGCCGCCTCTACATGGGCCACCGCGCGACCGCGTGGTGCCCGCGCTGCGGCACCTCGCTCTCCCAGCACGAGCTCACCCAGGGCGGCGTCTACCAGGAGCGGAGCGACCCGTCGCTCTTCGTCCGCTTCCCGCTGCTCGACCGGCCGGGCGAGTCGGTCGTCGTCTGGACGACCACGCCGTGGACGCTGCCGGCCAACATCGCCGCCGCGGTGCACCCGGACGGCGAGTACGGGCTGCGGGAGAACGGCGAGTGGGTGCTCGCGTCGCTCTTCCCCGACGACAGGTTCGTCCAGCGGCTCAAGGGGACGGAGCTCGTCGGCCTGCGCTACGAAGGGCCGTTCGACACGCTCGCGCCCGGCGCCTCGATCGAGCATCGCGTCGTCCCGTGGGACGAGGTCACCTTCGAGGAGGGAACCGGGATCGTCCACATCGCGACCGGCGCCGGGCCCGAGGACTTCGAGCTCGGCAAGCAGCTCGGCCTGCCGGTGCTCACCCCGGTCGACGAGTCGGGCCGCTTCACCGACGACTACGGCTGGCTGCACGGGCTGTCGACCACGGAGGCCGCCGACCAGATCGTCGGCGACCTCGCCGAGCGCGGGTTCCTCGTCAGCGCCGGGACGTACCTCCACAACTACGCCCACTGCTGGCGCTGCGACACGCCGATCATCTACCGGCTCTCCGACGACTGGTTCATCTCGGTCGAGGAGCTGCGGCCCAAGCTGCTCGAGGCGAACGCGACCGTCGAGTGGGTGCCCGCGTACATGGGCAAGCGCATGGACGACTGGCTTCGCAACATGGGCGACTGGAACATCTCGCGGCGCCGCTACTACGGCCTGCCGCTGCCCTTCTACCCGTGCGCCTGCGGCCACCTGAACGTGATCGGGTCGAAGGCCGAGCTGGCGGAGCGCGCGCTCGGCGGGATGGAGCAGCTCGAGGAGCTGCGGCGGCCGTGGATCGATCGCGTGCCGATCCGCTGCGCCGAGTGCGGCGAGGCCGTCGAGCGCATCCTCGAGGTGGGCGACGTCTGGCTCGACGCGGGGATCGTGCCGTTCTCGACCCTCGGCTGGAACAACCCGGAGTACGTGCCCGAGGGCTACGCGACCGGGGCCGCGAAGGGGTTGACGCGGGCCGACCTGCCCGACCACGCCACCTGGGAGCGCTGGTTCCCGGCCGACTGGGTGTCGGAGATGCGCGAGCAGATCCGCCTCTGGTTCTACTCGCAGCTCTTCATGTCGGTGGCGCTCGTCGGCAAGGCGCCGTTCAGGCGCGTGCTCGGCTACGAGAAGATGCTCGACGAGAAGGGCCGCGAGATGCACGGCTCGTGGGGGAACCAGATCGAGGCCGAGGACGCCTTCGCGCGCATGGGCGCCGACGTGATGCGCTGGCAGTTCTGCGCCCAGCCGCCGAACCAGAACCTGCTCTTCGGGTTCGGCCCGGCGCACGAGATCCGCCGTCGCCTGCTGACCTTCTGGCACTCGGTCAAGTTCCTCGTCGACTACGGCCGGATCGAGGGCTTCGAGCCCTCCTGGGCCGACCTCGACCCGTCCGGGCTCGATCTGCGGCCGCTCGACCGCTGGCTGGTCGCCCGGACCCGCCGGCTCGTCACGGAGGCGACCGAGGGGTACGAGGCCACGCTCACGGTGAACGTCGTCCGGGCGTTCGAGTCGTTCGTCGAGGACCTCTCGAACTGGTACATCCGAAGGTCGCGGCGGCGGTTCTACTCCTTCGACGAGGCGGCGTTCCGGACGCTCTGGTACGCGCTCGTCCAGTCGCTGCGCGTCATCGCGCCCGTGATGCCGTTCCTCGCCGAGCACCTGTGGCGGAATCTCGTCCAGGACGGGCCCGCCTCCGTGTTCCTGGCGGGCTGGCCCGAGGTCGTCGACCCGGACGAGGCGCTGCTCGGCGAGATCGCCGAGGTGCGCCGCGTCGTGCGGCTCGGCAACCAGGCGCGCGCATCGTCGGGCCTGAAGCTGCGGCAGCCGCTGCGCCGGCTCGTCGTCGCGGGGTCGTCGGGCGGTGCCCAGGCGCACGCCGAGGAGATCGCGAGCGAGCTGCGCGTCCGCGAGGTCGAGTTCGGCGAGGTGGCCGCGTCGGAGCTGAAGGTGAAGCCGAACCTGCCCAAGCTCGGGCCGAAGCTCGGCGCTGCCCTCCGCGACGTCCGCGAGCGGCTCCAGCGCGGCGAGTTCGAGGAGCTCGAGGGCGGGCGGTTCGCCGTCGACGGGCACGTGCTCGAGGCGGACGAGGTGCTCGTCGAGCGCGTCGGCCGCGAGGGGTGGGCGGTGGCGAGCGAGGACGGCGTCACCGTCGCGATCGACACCGAGCTCGACGACGACCTCCGCCGCGAGGGCCGTCTGCTCGACCTCGTCCACGAGGTGAACGCGCTGCGCAAGTCGAGCGGCCTCGAGGTGACCGACCGGATCAGGCTGTGGATCCCGGACGCCGACCTGCTCGGCGCGTACGCCGACCGGATCGCGGGCGAGACGCTCGCCGTGTCGGTCGAGCTCGGCGACCTGCGGCTCGAGAAGGCGTAGGGCCGATCCCGGCGGGCTCCGAGGGTTACGCGAGCCCCGATGGACCGCGGCGAGCTCGCCGGCTAGCTCTGTGCTTCCGCGAGCTCGAGCTCGCGGCGCAGCTCGACCGGGAGCCGGAACTCGACGTCCTCGGTCATCAGCTGGTACGGCTCGATGCGCGTCACGCCCCGCGCGCGGAACCACTCGCACGTCTGCTGCACGAGCTTCTCCGGCGCCGAGGCGCCCGAGGTGATGCCGACGACGCGGACGCCGTCGAACCAGGTCTCGTCGATCTCGCTCGCGTCGTCGATCAGGTACGACTCGACGCCGCCCGCGCGGGCAACCTCGACCAGGCGGTTCGAGTTCGACGAGTTGCGCGAGCCGATGACGAGGAGCAGGTCGACCTCGCCGAGCATCTCCTTCACCGCCCACTGGCGGTTCGACGTCGCGTAGCAGATGTCGCCCTTCTTCGGCGCGTAGATGTTCGGGTAGCGCGTGCGGAGCGCCGCGATGATGTCCTGCGTCTCGTCGACCGAGAGCGTCGTCTGCGTGATGTAGGCCAGCTTCTCGGTCTGGCCGAAGGGGAGCTGCTCGACCTCCTCGGCCGACTCGACGAGGTGGATCGCGTCGGGCGCCTCGCCCATCGTCCCGACGACCTCCTCGTGGCCGGCGTGGCCGATGAGGATGATCGTGTAGCCCTCGGCGGCGTAGCGGCGCGCCTGGACGTGCACCTTGGTCACGAGCGGGCAGGTCGCGTCGATCGTCGTCAGCCGGCGCAGCTCGGAGTTCTCGCGGACGGACGGCGCGACGCCGTGGGCGGAGAAGACGACGGTCGCGCCCTCGGGCACCTCGGTCTCCTCGTCGACGAAGATCGCGCCGCGCGCCTCCAGGTCCCTGACGACGTGCAGGTTGTGGACGATCTGCTTGCGGACGTACACGGGCGTCCCGTACAGCTCGAGCGCCTTCTCCACCGTCTCGACGGCGCGCTCGACGCCGGCGCAGTAGCCGCGCGGCGAAGCGAGAAGGACCTGCTCGACGTCTTCGACCATCGCCGGGAGTGTAGCCCTGCCCGTCGCGGCGCCCCGCCGTCGGCGGCAGGCCCGAACCGCAGGGTCTGACCCGGGTCTGACCCTGCCGGTGCGCCCCTGGACCGCCGGTGGGGTCGGATCTGGACCGTGCCGGCTTCGTGGCGGATGCGTGCCTGGATCGCCGGAAGCCCGCACCGCGCCTGCGGTTGCGCCGCA
>DASZWI010000110.1:0-11506 GCA_035546715.1 Gaiellaceae bacterium
CGCCGCCGCGTGCAACGGCGGGCACGACAACGACCAGGCCTCGAACGTCGCGTTCCGCTTCGCCCAGCACGAGAAGCTCGGCGGGCTGTTCGCGGCGGCCCAGAGCTACCTCGGGCTGTCGGACGAGGCGCTGAAGGCCGACCTGCAGGGCGGGCACACGCTCGCGCAGATCGCGGACGCGACGCCCGGCAAGTCGTCGGCGGGCCTCGTCGACGCGCTGAACGCGGCGGCCAAGGCGAAGCTCGATCCGTACGTCGCCGCCGGGAAGCTGACCTCGGACCAGGAGGCGGCGATCCTCGCCAAGGTCGCGACGTTCGTGAACCAGCTCGTGACGACGAACTGGGCCTCGGCCCATGCGGCCAAGGCGCACGACGCTGCGTTCCAGCACGCGCTCGTGCACGTCGCCTGGCATCAGCATCACCACCATCACCACCGCTGATCGACCGACCGTGCCCGGTCGCCCACGCGGCGGCCGGGCGCGGTAGCGTCCCGCCGGTGCATGTCGTCGAAGGCGAACGACGCTTCGCCGCTCCACCGGAGCGCGTGTTCGCCGCGCTGACCGATCCGGACGTGATCGCGTCGGCGCTCCCAGCGGTGCGGAGTCACCGGGTGATCGACGAGCACCGCTGGGAGGCGAAGGTCAAGCCGCCGCTGCCCCTGGCGCCCGCCCTGACCATCTCCTTCGAGGTGCGGGAGTGCTGCGCACCCAGCCACGCGGCGCTCCGGGCGCACGGGCCCGGAACCGACGTGCAGTCGCGGTTCGACCTCGAGCCGGACGGCGACGGAACGTGCATGCGCTGGCGGACCGAGCTCGCCCTCTCCGGCGTCGTCGGCCGGCTCGTCGGACCCGGTCTCGACGCGGTCGCCCGCCACCAGGCAGAGCGCACGCTCGACGCTGTGGGTCGCGCGCTCTAACCGATTCGGGTAGTCGCCGCCCCCGCCGCCGGTCCTCCGTCCAAGACGGGCTGGGCTCTCACCGATCACCCAGCTGGGGTCAGGGCGTCCCCCTGACCGCCATCCTCCGGCGCTGCCCTCCTCCGCGCTCAGATCTCGGCGGCGTCGGTGCGGCGCTCGGCCACGCAGAGACGCGCCCAGTGCTCGGCGCGCTCGACGACGCGGGCTTCGACCGCCGCGCGCTCGTCCTCGTCGAGCGGCACCCGGTCGGTCGAGACCTCGATCCGAACCTGGTGCACGGACGCCTCGACGCGGCCGTCCATCTGGTGGCGGTCCTCGGAGATGATCGACACCTCGCCGACCTCGTCGACCAGCCACTCGGCGAGCCGGTCGATCTCGGCGGAGCTCGCCTCCCGGCCCGCGAAGATGCCGAAGTTGACCACGACCTCGATGCCGGGCTGCACGCGAGCGCGCACGGGGAACGCCATGGAGAACTCCATCGTCACTAGAACGATCTTCGCGCGCGATCGGTTCCGGGCCGGGCTACGACGCCTCGCGAGGCTCCCACGCGAACGTCCGGATCGCGGCGACCAGGCCGACCAGCCCCCAGACGACCACGACGGCCAGGTTGCCCGTCTCGTGCCACAGGTGGTGGTCGCGCACGACGACGTCGCGGGCGATCCGCGTGAAGTACGTCAGCGGCAGCACGTCGGCGATCGCGCGCAGGAACGCCGGGTACTCCTTCGGGGTGAAGAACGTCCCGGAGATGATCGCCATCGGGAGGTAGAAGGCGTTCACGACGGCGGACGACCCTTCCCCCGAGCGGACGAGCCCGCTGATCCCGAGCCCCATCGCCGCGAACGCCCCTGCGCCGATCACCAGCGTCACGAGCAGCGACAGGAGCCGGTCGGGCACGGCGACCGAGAAGAGCAGCCGGCCGAGCACGACGATCAGGGCCGCCTCGATCAGGAACGTGAGGAACGTCGAGGTGAGGAGGGCGAGGACGTAGGTCGTCGGCGGGAGCGGCGTCGAGCGCAGGCGCTTGAGCACGCCCGACTCGCGGCGCACCACGATCGAGATCGCAAGGCCGGCGAACGCGGTCGACGCGACGCCGTAGCCGATCATCCCCGCCTCCAGGAACGGCGCGGCCCGCAGGTGCTCCTTCGTGATGATCGAGTCGCCGTAGATCGAGCCGAAGATCAGGAAGAAGATCACCGGCAGGAAGAAGGTGAAGAACGCGGCCTCGCGCGAGCGCCAGAACAGGAGCTGCTCCACCTTCACCTCGTGCCAGAACAGCCTCATTCGGCGGTGATCTCCAGGTAGACCTCCTCGAGGGTCGGCCGGCGCACCTCGAGCCCCTGGAGCTCCTCGCCGCGCCCGATCGCGTCGGCGGTCAGCTCGTGCAGGCGGCGCGTCGGGTCGAGCGTGCGCTCGACGATCTCGTCGCCGTCCCGGCGGTAGCGGATCTCCGTCTCGGCGGCGCCCCCGGTCAGCTCGGCAGGCGTGCCCTCGCGGACGATCGCGCCATCGCGCAGCACGGCCACCCGGTCGGCGAGCTGCTCCGCCTCGTCGAGGTAGTGGGTCGTCAGCAGGACGGTCTTGCCGAGCTCGCGGAGGTTCCGGATCGTGTCCCACGCGGCCCGGCGGGCGGCCGGGTCGAAGCCGGTGGTCGGCTCGTCCAGGAAGATCAGCTGCGGGTCGCCGACCAAGGCGAGGCCGAGGTCGAGCCGGCGCTTCTGGCCCCCCGAGAGCGTCCGCACCCGGGCGTCCGCCTTCTCCGCCAGGCCGACGATCGCGATCACCTCGTCCGGCTCGCGCGGCGCCCGGTAGTAGCCGGCGAAGATCCGGAGGCTCTCGCGGACGGTCAGGAGGGGGTAGAGCGACGACGACTGGAGCACGACGCCGACGTTCTCGCGCCAGCTCGGCGCCGCGCCCTGCGGGTCGACGCCGAGCACCTCGACCTCGCCGCCGTCACGCGTGCGGTAGCCCTCCAGGATCTCGACCGTCGTCGTCTTGCCGGCGCCGTTCGGGCCGAGCAGCCCGAACACCTCGCCCGCGTCGATCTCGAAGTCGATCCCTCGCAGCGCCTCGTGGTCGCCGTAGCGCTTGCGCAGCCCGCGCACGGCGACGGCGGTCACAGGTCGACCTCGGCGACCCCGCCCGGTGGGAACGCGGTCTCGCGGCCGGTCGCCGCGAGCACGATCTCGCCGCAGTCGGGCTGGTGCCCGACGACCACGACCGGCTCGCCCTTGCCGGCGGCGACGGTGCGGATCGCCTCGGCGTCGGTTCCCGGCCCGAGGCGGTCGTCCGCCTCCGCTGCGAGGCCGCAGGCCGCCGCGATCGCCTCCGCGGTCTGCCGGGCGCGTACGAGCGGCGAGCAGAGGACGGCCGCCGGAGCGGCCTGGGCGAGCCGCTCGCCGAGCGCGCGCGCGGACTCGTGGCCCACCGGCGTCAGCGTCCGCAGCTCGTCGGGCGAGCCCGGCGCCGCGTCGCAGTGCCGCACGAGGAGGATCCTCACGCGAGCGCTGCCGCGAGCTCGCCGAGCACGGCGACCATCTCGACGTCCTCGTGATGCAGGTGCTGGAGCATCGCGCGCTCGACGCCGGCCTGCTCGTAGGCGCGGAGCCGCTCGGCCACCTCGTCGACCGTGCCGCAGAGCGGCGGCTCGCCGCCCACGCCGTTGCTCACGCGGCGCCAGTCGACGAGCCGCTGCTCGACCTCGCCCGCATCGCGCCCGACGACGCAGCCAGTCATGATCGAGAAGACGAGCGGCTCGCGCCCCGCCTCGCGGGCGGCGGCGTCGACGCGCGCCCGCCGGTCGCGGGCCTCCTCGACGGATGCGAACGGCGTGTTGTACTCGTGCGCGTAGCGGATCGCCGCGGCGACCGTCCGCGGCTTCGCCGAGCCGCCGACGACGATCGGCAGCGGGCGCTGGAGCGGCTTCGGCTCGATCTCGGGCGCGTCGTCGCCCCACTGGCGATGGATCTCGGCGAGCTGGCGGTCGAGCTCGTCCATGCGCTGCCCGGCGGTGAGGAAGGGGAAGCCGTAGGCCTCGTGCTCCGACTCGTACCAGCCGCCGCCGATCCCGAGCTCGGCGCGGCCGCCGGAGACGTGGTCGACCGTGACGGCGCTCTTCGCCAGCACCGAGACGGGCCGGAACGTGACCGGCGAGACCATCGTCCCGAGCCGGATGCGCTCCGTGCGCGCCGCCAGAGCGGCGAGGATCGTCCAGGCGTCGAGCGAGCCCGCCGGCTCGCCGCGGCCGATCGAGCGGTAGTGATCCGAGCGGAACAGCCCGTCGAGCCCGGCGGCCTCCGCCGCCTCCGCCAGGGCCAGCCACTGCTCCCAGGTCACGCCCTCCTGGCCCTCGATCATCAGGCAGATCCGCACGGGCACATTCAAGCGGCTGGCTAGAGTCACGGCGTGGGTGAACTGAGCCTGCGCGAGCTGATCGACGCCCACGGCGGCGAGACCGCCGCTCTGTGGTCGCGCTCGATCAACCCGCAGTTCGTCCGGGTGCTCAAGACGATCGGCTTCGACCGCCGCTGGGCGAGCGCGGAGGGCGCGTACCTCGTCGACTCCGAGGGGACGCGCTACCTCGACATGCTCGGCGGCTTTGGCATGTTCAACGTCGGCCGCAACAACCCGCGCGTGCGCAAGGTGCTCGAGGAGGCGCTCGCGCTCGACCTGCCCGGCGCGCCGCAGCTCGGCATGTCGCCGTTGCCGCCGATCCTCGCCGACCGGCTGGTGCGGCTCGCCGGCGGGCGCATCGCCCGCTGCCAGTTCACCTCGACCGGGACGGAGTCGGTCGAGGCCGCGATCAAGCTCGGCCGGGCGGCGACGAAGCGGCAGCGGGTCGTCTCCGCCGACCACGGCTTCCACGGGCTGACGCTCGGGTCGCTGTCCGCCAACGGCAACGCCGAGTTCACCTCCCGCTTCGGGCCGCTGCTGCCGGCGTTCGCGTCGGTGCCGTTCGGCGATCTCGACGCGCTGGAGCGCGAGCTGGCGCGCGAGGACGTCGCGCTGTTCCTCGTCGAGCCGGTGCAGGGCAAGGGCGTTCACCTGCCGCCGCCCGGCTACCTCGAGGGCGCGCAGGAGCTGTGCCGCCGCTACGGGACGCTCTTCTGCGTCGACGAGGTGCAGACGGGCTTCGGCCGCACCGGGCGCATGTTCGCGTTCCAGCACTGGGGGCTCGAGCCGGACCTCGTGCCGATCGCCAAGTCGCTGTCCGGCGGCTACGTGCCGGTGGGCGCGCTGCTCATGTCGCGGGCGGTGCACGAGGCGGTCTACGACTCGATGGAGAACGCGTTCTCGCACGGGTCGACGTTCGCGCCGAACGAGCTCGCGATGGCCGCCGGGCTGGCGACGCTGCACGAGCTGGCGGAGGAGGATCTCGTCGCCCGCGCCGAGCGGCTCGGGGCGCGGCTGCTCGAGCTGACGCAACCGCTCGTGGAGCGGTACGAGGTGGTGCGGGACGTGCGCGGGCTCGGGCTGATGTGGGCGATCGAGCTCGGCGAGCCGCCGTCGGGCGGCCGGGCCTACCGGCTCGTCGATCGCCTCCAGCCGGGGCTGTTCGCGCAGTTCGTCATCGTCCCGCTGTTCCGCGACCACCGGATCCTCAGCCAGGTCGCGGGCCACAACATCCCGGTGGTCAAGGGCCTGCCGCCGCTCGTGGTCACCGAGGACGACATCGTCTGGTTCGCGGACGCGCTCGACGCGACGATCGCGAAGGCGCGGAAGGTGCCGCGGTCGCTCGCGCGGTTCGCGCTGACCGCCGCCGGGATCCGCTAGAGCGGCGTCACGTACGACGCGGTCAGGCCGCCGTCGACGAGGAACGTCGACCCGGTCACGTACGACGACTCGTCCGAGGCGAGGAACAGCGCGCCGTTGACGACTTCGCGCGGCTTCGCGAGGCGTCCGGTCGGCCAGTGGACGCGCCGGCGCTCGAGCGCCGCCGGGTCGTCGCCGAAGATGGACAGCAGCAGCGGCGTCTCGACCGGGCCCGGACAGAGCGCGTTCACGCGCACGTTCTGCCGCGCGAACTGCACGGCGAGCTCGCGCGTCATCGACAGCACGGCGCCCTTCGACGCGGTGTAGGAGATCTGGCTCGTCGCGGCGCCGACGAGCGCGACGAAGCTGGCGACGTTGATCACGGAGCCGCCGCCGCGCTCGAGCAGGTGCGGGATGCCGTGCTTGCAGCAGAGGAACACGCCCTTCGTGTTGACGTCCTGCACGCGGTCCCAGGCCTCGACCGTCGTCTCGAGGATCGACGCGTCGTCGGCGGGCGAGATGCCGGCGTTGTTGTAGAGCACGTCGATCCCGCCGTAGCGGTCGGCGGTCGCGGCCATCATCCCGGCGACGGCCTGCTCGTCGGCGACGTCGACCTCGAGGGCGAACGCGTCGCGGCATGCCGCCGCGGTCTCCTCCGCCCGGGCGCCGTCGACGTCCGCGACGCAGACCCGTGCGCCCTCCGCGCTGAAGAGGATCGCCGCCTCGCGGCCCATCCCGCCGCCGGCGCCGGTGATCACGCAGACCTTGCTCTCGAGCCGTCCCATCGGGGCTTCCTCTCAGTCGTCCGTGGAGTAGAAGACGTTCTTGACCTCCGAGTAGCCCGCGAGCGCGTGCAGGCCGAGCTCGCGGCCGAAGCCGGATTGCTTGAAGCCGCCGAACGGCGTCGAGACGCGCACCGAGCTGTTCGAGTTGACGCTCAGCACGCCCGTGTCGATCGCCCGCGCGACGCGCAGCGCGCGGCCCCCGTCGCGCGTCCAGATCGAGCCGGAGAGCCCGTACGGCGTGTCGTTTGCGAGGCGGATCGCGTCCGCCTCGTCGTCGAAGGGGATCAGCGCCGCGACCGGCCCGAAGACCTCCTCGCGGGCGATGCGGTCGTCGTTCGTCGCCTCGACCAGGGTGGGCGGATACCAGTAGCCGGGGCCGTCCGGCGTCTCGCCGCGGAAGAGCGGCTCGGTCTCGACGAAGGCGGCGACCGTCTCGCGGTGCCGGGCGGAGATGAGGGGGCCCATCTCGGTGCGCTCGTCGGCAGGGTCGCCGACCCGGAGGGCGCGGGTCGCCTCGACGAGCAGGTCCGCGAAGCGGTCGTAGGCGCTCCGCTCGACGAGGATCCGCGAGCGGGCGCAGCAGTCCTGGCCGGCGTTGTCGAAGACCGCGTAGGGCGCAGCCGCGGCGGCGCGCTCGAGGTCGGCGTCGGCGAAGACGACGTTGGCGGACTTGCCGCCCAGCTCGAGGGTCACGCGCTTGATCGTCCCGGCGGCGCCGCGCATGACCTCGCGGCCGACCTCCGTCGAGCCGGTGAAGCCGATCTTGGCGACGTCCGGATGCTCGACGAGCCGCGCGCCGACGACGGAGCCCTTGCCGACGAGGACGTTGATCACGCCCTCGGGGATGCCCGCCTCGAGGGCGAGTTCGGCGAGGCGCAGCGCCGAGAGCGGGGTCAGCTCGGCCGGCTTGAGGACGACCGTGTTCCCGCACGCGAGCGCGGGCCCGAGCTTCCAGGAGGCGATGTTGAGGGGGAAGTTCCAGGGGACGATGAGGCCGACGACGCCGAGCGGCTCGCGGAAGGTGAGGTCGACGCCGCCGGCGACGGGGATGGTCTCGCCGCCGTGCTTGTCGACGGCGCCGGCGTAGTAGTGGAAGACGTCGGCGACCATGCCCACCTCGCCGCGCGCGCCGGCGATCGGCTTGCCGACGTTCTGCGACTCGATCCGCGCCAGCTCCTCGCCGTGCTCCTCGACGAGGGTCGCGAGCCGCCGCAGCAGGCGGCCGCGGTCGGCGGGCGACACGGCCCGCCAGGCGGGAAAGGCAGCGCGGGCGCGAGCAACCGCTGCGTCGGTCTCGTCGACCCCGGCGGCCACGAGCGTCGCGATCGTCTGCTCGTTCGCCGGGTTGACGACGGTGACACCCATGTCCGTCGATTGAACCACGTCAGGCCGCCGCGGCAGGCACGACCTCCGTGCGGGGCGTGGTGACGTACTGCCGATACCGCTCGACGGCCGTCTCCGGGTAGTCGCCGAAGTACCGGAGGAGCTCGGACGGCTGGTGGAAGGGCCGCGTGCGGTCGAGCCCGAGCGTCGCCCGGAATCCCGACCACGGCCAGTCCTCCGGCGCCGCGACGAGCCCCGCCTCGACCGGGTTGTTCGGGATGTAGCGGAAGAGCTCCCAGAGATGACCGTCGGTCTCCGGCCGGGTGCACCCGAAGCGGTTCTTCACGAGGTGGCCCGTGCCGGTCCGGTCGGCCAGGCGGTTGCTCCAGCGCGAGTACGTCCCGTTCAGCTCGCGCATTCCCTCGGAGAGCCCGCCGTCCTGCAGGCGGACGAGGAGGTGGTAGTGGTTCGGCAGGAGGCACCAGTCGAGCACGAGCCAGTACCGGCGCCGGGCGGCTCGCTCGAGCCGTGCCAGGAACATGAGGTAGTGGTCCGTCGTCGGAAAGATCGTCTGGCGGAAGTTGCCCCGCGAGAACACGTGGTGCAGTCCGGTCGGGTCGACGATCCGTGGCGGAGCCATCCCCCAACAGTAGGCCGCCAACGAGCAGTCCGCATCGTCCCTGGAGCGTTTGTTGCACTTCTGTAACCCTGGTCTGACCACGAAGTCGCCCGAAGGAGACGTGTCCCTTCGGGAGGTCGATTCGGAAGCTGTCGCGTCTCGATCCCGCTTGGTTCCTCGTTTCGCCCCGCGATCGCGCTCACCCCTCACACCCTGTGGATCGTTCGTCACAGTTCTGTGACGCTGGTCTGACCACGGGTTTGGCCCGCGCGGACATGTGCGGAAGGGCTCGGGTGTGGAACGTGGCGCGGCGGGTTACCCGCGTTCGTAGAGCCGTTCGCGTTCCCAGTTCGTGACCACTCGGTCGAACTGCTCCTGCTCCGTGCGGGCGTAGTTCAGATAGTGGTCGACGACATCGTCGCCGAAGGCGGCGCGCGCGATCGTGCCCTGCTCGAGCTCGGCGATCGCCTCCCTGAGCGTCGACGGGAACCGTGGCGCATCGGACTCGTACGCGTTCCCCTCGAGCGCCGGGCCGAGCTCGAGCTCGTGCTCGATGCCGTGGAGGCCCGCCGCGATCACCGCGGCGAACGCGAGGTACGGGTTGACGTCTCCGCCCGGGATCCGCGTCTCGACTCGCCGGCCGGCGCCGTGGCCGACGACCCGGAACCCGCACGTGCGGTTGTCGTTTCCCCACGCCAGCGTCGTCGGCGCCCACGAGCCCGCGGCGAACCGCTTGTACGAGTTCACGTTCGGCGCGAAGAACAGCGCCAGCTCGCGGCCGCACGCGATCTGGCCCGCCAGGTACTGCGCGAACGTCGGCGACGCCGCGTCGGCGAACGCGCTCGCGCCGTCCCGCCACAGCGACGAGTGGATGTGGCAGGAGTTGCCGATCCACTCGTGGTGCGGCTTCGCCATGAACGTGATCGAGCAGCCGTTCAGGTGCGCGATCTCCTTGGCCCCGTTCTTGTAGACGACGTGGTTGTCCGCCATCGTGAGCGCATCCGCGTAGCGGAAGTTGACCTCCTGCTGCCCCGGCCACGCCTCGCCCTTCGAGGTCTCGACCGGGATGCCAGCGCCGTGCATGCCGTTGCGGATCTGGCGGAGCAGCGGCTCGTCGTAGGTGGCCGCGAGGATGTGGTAGTCGAGGATGTACGGCACCGACGGCGTGAGGTCGGAGTAGCCCTTCGCGTGCGCCTCTGCGTACGTCTCCTTCAGCAAGTAGAACTCGAGCTCCGAGCCGACCATGACGTCGAAGCCGAGCGCCGCCGCACGGTCGAGCTGCGCCCGCAGGACCTGTCGCGGCGAGGGACGCACCGGCGAGCCGTCGGCCCACGCGACGTCGCAGAGCACGAGCGCCGTCGCCTCGAGCCACGGGATCCGCCGCAGCGTCGACAGGTCCGGCCGCAGGTCGAAGTCGCCGTAGCCGCGCTCCCACGACGCGATCGCGTAGCCGGGCACGGGGTCCATCTCCATGTCGAGCGCGAGGAGGTAGTTGCAGCCCTCGGTCCCGTGCCCGTGCGCCACCTGGTCGAGGAAGAAGTCGCGGTGCATGCGCTTCCCGAGCAGGCGTCCCTGCATGTCGGTGAAGCAGACGATCACCGTGTCGATCGACAGGTCGTCGCGGAGCTCGTCGACGGTCAGCACGCGTGTCCTCCTTCGTGGAGGGAGCCGGCGGCGCACCGGCTCCCTCCAATCCCGTTTCGTGGCGATCCTACGCCGGGCCGGGCGCCGTGGCGGCCTCGCCGCCGCCCTCGTACGACGCCTCGATGCGCGCGAGCTCCTCCGGGGTGCCCTGCGCGACCGGACCCTTGAACCAGTTGCGGGCGGAGAGCATCCACCAGCCGCCCACGAGCAGCAGCGTCCCGCACACAGCGATCGGCGCGTAGTTGAACGACACCCACGTGAACGCGTCGTTCCACGGGACGCCGGCCGGGCTCAGCGGCGCCATGAACAGCAGCGCGATGAACAGCACCCACAGGCAGGCGACCGTCCCGATCCACCGGTAGTGCCGCCCGAGGGTCCAGTCCCCCGGCTCCCACGCGTCGCCGATCCGCAGACGCAGGAAGATCGGGATGGCGTAGGCGATGTAGAGGCCGATCGTCGCGATCGACGTCACCGCGGCGTACGCCACGGCGCCGTTCGTCCCGAAGTACGCCGGGAACGCGCACAGGAACGCGAGCACGGCGATGGCGATCGCCGCCAGGTACGGGACGCGCTCCGCGTTGAGCCGGCGCCACAGCCGGTGTCCCGGCACCGCGCCGTCCCGCGAGAACGCGTACATCATCCGCGAGGCGGACGTGATCGACGACATGCCGCAGTAGAGCTGCGCCATGACCGTGATGAACAGCATCACCTCGGCGGTGTGCGTCCCCAGCGAGTCGAGGAAGACCTGCTTGACGGCGAACGTGCCCGCGCCGCCCGTCGTCGCGAAGTCCTGGATCGCGAACGTCACGCCGAGAGCGAGGATGTAGCCGAAGACGGCCGAGACGACGATCGACATGACGACCCCGCGGGCGGCCGCGCGGGACGCCCCGCGCGTCTCCTCGCTCATGTGCGCCGACGCGTCGTACCCGGTGTACGTGTACTGCGCCTGCAGGAGGCCGAGGAGCAGGACGAACCACATCCAGCCGTGCGAGAAGCCGCTGTTGTTGATCGTCTTGGAGAAGACGGTGCCGAACGACTGGTGGTGGTCCGGCTTGAAGATCAGGAAGCCGACGATGATGACCACGCCGAGCACGTGCCACCACACCGACACGTCGTTGAGGAACGCGACGAGGCGGACGCTGAAGATGTTCATCAGCGCGTGGAGCGCGAGGATGACGGCGTAGACGTAGATGACCTCGTGGGCCGTGCCCTTGAACGTCCCGCCCCACAGCAGCTGGAGCAGCGAGTCCGCGAACACCGCCGCCCCGTAGTCGATGCCGGCGGTGATGGCGATCTGGCCGATGAGGTTGAACCAGCCGGTGAACCAGCCCCAGCCGGCGCCGCCCATCTTCGAGGCCCAGTAGTAGAGGCCCCCCGCGGTCGGGTACTTGGACGCGATCTCGGCCATGCCGAGGCCGACGATCACGACGAAGACGGAGACGATGGGCCAGCCGTACGCCTCCTCGATCGG
>DASZWI010000111.1:0-6511 GCA_035546715.1 Gaiellaceae bacterium
GCTGCGGATGTCCGTCGGCTACCCGTCCCGGCAGGACGAATGGGAGATGCTGGCGAGCCGCGCCGAGCGCGGCGTCGACGAGGTCGAGCTGGCGCCGGTCGTCGACCGCGACACCCTCGTCCGGCTCCAGCAGGCCGTCGAGCGGGTGCACGTCTCGGAGGCGGTCGGCCTCTACATCGTCGACGTCGTCGCAGCCACGCGAAGCGCCCCGGCCGTGGAGGTGGGCGCCTCGCCGCGCGGGACGCTCGCGCTGCTGAAGCTCGCCCGCGGCCGCGCGGCGCTCGACGGCCGCGACTACGTGACGCCCGACGACGTGAAGGCGGTCGCCGTGCCGGCGCTCGCCCACCGCCTGACCCTGCGTCCGGAGCTCTGGGTGCAGCGGGTGTCGGCGGACGACATCGTCCGGGAGCGGCTCGGCGCCGTCCCGACCCCGGCGGCCGAAGACCTCGACCCGGCCCCGGTCGAGGGATGACACGGCGCGCGTCGCCGAAGCTCGCGGCCTACGCGACGCTGGCGGCCACGGCGATGCTCGGCGCGCTCGTGCTCGGGCGCCCCGAGCTGGTCGTCCTCGGCGCGCCGTTCCTCCTCGCGCTCGCCGCCGGGCTCGTCCTCGCCACGCCGCCCGAGCTGTCCGTCTCCGCGGCGCTCGCATCCGAGCGGTCGCTGGAGGGTGCGACGACGGACGCGACGATCGTCGTCGCCGCGACGGCAGCGGTCGACCGGCTCGACGTGCACCTCGTGCTCCCGAGGGGCGTGACCGCCGAGCCGGACGAGAACCCCGTCGCGCTCCGGCTGCGCGCCGGCGAGCGGCGCACGCTCGATCTGGCGCTGTCGACCGACCGCTGGGGCGGCTTCCTGCTCGGGCCGATCCACCTGCGGGCGCACGACCGGCTCGGATTCCTGGCCTGGGAGTCGGCCGCGGCGGCGCGCCTGCGGCTGCGGGTCTACCCGACCGGGGAGGTGCTCCGGCGCGTCGTTCCGGCCCGCGAGACGCAGGCGTACGCGGGCAACGAGGTGGCGCGCGTGAAGGGCGAGGGGATCGAGTTCGCCGACATGCGTCCGCGTGCGTCGGGCGACTCGCTGCGCCGGATCAACTGGCGGGCCAGCGCGCGGCGGGGCGAGCTGTGGGTGAACGAGAGCCACCCCGAGCGGAACACCGACGTCATCCTCTTCGTCGACTCGTTCGCCGAGGCGCGGCTCGGCCGCGAGAGCACGCTCGACCTGACCGTGCGCGCGACGGCGGCGCTCGCCGACGCCTACGTCCGGCGGCGTGACCGGGTCGGCCTGATCGGCTTCGGCGGCGTCCTCCGCTGGCTGGCGCCGGGCAGCGGGATCGTCCAGCTCTACCGGATCGTCGACTCGCTGCTCGACACGGACGTCGTCCTGTCCTACTCCTGGAAGACGGTCGACGTCATCCCGCGCCGCACCCTCCCGCCGAACGCGCTCGTCGTCGGGCTGACCCCGCTGCTCGACCCGCGCGGCGTCGGGGCGCTGCTCGACCTGCGGGCGCGCGGCGTCGACGTCGCCGCGCTCGACGTCTCCCCGGTGCCGTTCGCGCGGCGGCCCGAGACGGGCCTCGACGAGGTCGCGTTCGACCTGTGGACGCTCCGCCGCGACGCGCTCCGCCACCGCCTGCGGCGAGCCGGGATCGCCGTCTGCGAATGGCATGCGGAGACGCCGCTCCAGGCCGTGCTCGAGGAGGTGACGGCATTCCGGCGCCACGCCCGCCACGTCCGCGCGTAGTCGCGGCGGTCGGCGCCGTGGCCGTGCTCGGGGCGCTCGCGGCGGCGTCGGGAGGCGGCCGCGACGCGACGGCGGCGCTCGCCCTCGGCGGCGCCGGCGCGGCGCTGCTCGCGGTCGCCGCGTCGCTCCGCCGGACCTGGCTCGTGCCGTGGGCGCTCGTCGCGAGCGCCGCCGGCTACCTGACCGGCCGGCATGGCGTCGGCGTCTCGACCGCGCTCGCCGCCTGCGCGCTCCTGCTCGCCGGCGAGCTCGCCTACCTGTCGATCGACGACGACCGCCGGATCGCCGTCGAGTCGGACGTGACCGTCCATCGCGCGGCGGCGATCGGCGGGCTGGTCGTCGCGGCGTTCGGGGTCGACCTCCTCCTCGACGCGGCGACGTCGCTGCGCGGCCCGTCCGGCGTGCTCCTCGCGACGATCGGCGTCGCCGCAGCCGTGGGCGCGCTGTCCGTCGTTGTCGCCCTCGCGAGGCGAGCATGAGGCTGCTGCTGACGGCGGCGCTCGCGGCGGCGTCGATCCACGTGCCGCACGGCTTCGCGGTCTCCGTGTACGCGTCGGGCCTGCAGCATCCGACGGCGCTCGCGTTCGGGCCCGATCGCCGCTTGTACGTGTCCGAGGACACGGGCAGCGTCGTCTCGGTCGTCCGCGGCGCCTCCCGCCCCCGCGTGCTGTCCGCGAAGCTGACGGTGCCGCTCGGGCTGCTCTGGCGCGGACGTGACCTGTACGTCTCGGAGAGCGGCCGCGTCGACGTCCTGACGCTCGACGGCCACCGCCGCAACGTCCTGCGCGGGCTGCCGTTCAAGGAGCATCAGCAGGACGCGATCGTCGCCGGGCCCGACGGGCGGCTCTACCTCGGCTCGGGCACGACCTGCAACGCCTGCGCCGAGAAGGACCGGCGGAGCGGGACGATCCTGTCGTTCCGCCCGAACGGCACCGACCTGCGGATCGTCGCGACGGGTCTGCGCAACCCGTACGGCCTGCTCTGGCACGGCGGGACGCTCTACGCGACGGTGAACGGCCGCGACGACCTCGGCGATGGCGAGCCGGCGGACACGGTCGTGAAGGTGCGCCGCGGCGCCGACCACGGCTGGCCGGGCTGCTGGCCCAGCTTCGCGACCGACCGGCTCGTCGGCTCGTGCGCGGGCGTGACGCCGCCGTTCGCGTACCTCGAGCCGCACTCGTCGGCCGACGGGATCGCCTGGTGGCGCGGCGGCCTGGTCGTGGCCGAGTGGGGCGAGTACCTGTCGAGCAAGCACGGCCGGGTGCTCGTGCGCGTCTCCCGCAGCGGCAAGCCGACGACGTTCGCCACGGGCTTCGACCACCCGCTCGGCCTCGCCGTCGACCCCAGCGGCGACCTGCTGGTCGCCGACTGGGGTCGTGGCGTCGTCTACGCGATCCGGAAGACCTAGGACGCGACGAGCGTGACGTCGCGCGTCTGCGCGTTGCCGTTGGGGTCGTTCACGACCGCCGTGACCGTGTAGGTCTTCCCCTTGACGGGCGAGAAGTTCGCCTTGAACGTGATCGCCTCGTCGGGCGACATCGGCGACGTCGGCTGGCCGACGGCGATCAGCTTCTTCCCGTCGTAGACGCGATAGGTGATGCCGAACGCGCCGCCGGCCTGGTTGTAGTACGCCAGGTACGGCACGTAGACGGTCACGGTCGGCGCGCGACCGGCCTTGACGACCTGCGTCGTCCCGTCGATCAGCCTCGCCACCGAGGCGAATGCGTTGTACGACGCCTTGTGCGCGCCGGACGGCTGCTCGAGGCCGCTCTGCCAGGGGTTGCCGGCGTTGTCGCGGAACGTGAACCAGATGAACATGTCCACGTCCGGGTCGGCCTTCGCGTAGTTGAGGGCCTGCTTGGCGTATGCGGCCTGGGTCGAGTAGCTGACGCCCTTCCGCTCGGCCGGCTTCGTCTCGTGGCCGTACTCCGTGATCCAGATCGGCACCCGGCTCTTGTGGAACGCGGCCTTCAGCGTCTTCTCGAAGGTCGGCAGCTGCGTGAGCGTCACGTTCGGATAGCGAACCTTCTCGAGCGGCTTCGCGCCCGGCGAGGTCGGATACGGATGGTGGGCCCAGGCGTCGAACTTGAGGCCCTTCACGCGGCCGAGGAGCTTGGCGAACGTCCCCGGCGACACGGTCTCGCTCGAGCCCTTCGAGGGCTTGTCGCGGCCCTGGGCGGACGTCTCCCCGATCGCGACCTGGGCCTGCGGGTTCGCGCGCTTGATGCCGGTGTACGCAGCCTTGTAGAGCTTGGCGTACGCGGCCGGGCTGACGATGACGCCCTTCGAGTTGTACTGCGGCGTCAGGAACTGCTGGAGGTTCGGCTCGTTCCAGATCGACCACATCGAGACGACGCCCTTCCCAGGGTTCTTGCCGTCGTAGCGCTGCGCGAGCATGAAGGCGAAGTCCGTCAGGTCGCTGAGCTTCTTCGGCATGTGGTTCGGCGTCTGGTTGCCGTTGGCCCACTTCGGCGAGCCGGTGATGTCGACCATGACACGCAGGCCGTACTTCGACGCCTCGCGCACGAGCGTGTCCAGATCGGTCAGGTGGTAGGCGGGGTCGTCGGCATCCAGCGGGTGCGTCGGGCGCGTCGGCGCGATCTGGGGCCAGCTCGCGGCAGTGTGGATGACCGTCGCTCCGGCCTTCGCGGCGGCGGCCATGTTGGCGTCCGCGTCCGGCGAGTACCGGAAGCTGATGTCGTCGAAGAAGCCGATCGGCATGCGCGGCGCTGCATTCACGGTTGCTGCCGGCGCCGCGAGCAACGCGACGGCTCCCAGTACTGCGATCCAGGCGGCCTTGGGCACGGAATCCTCCTCAGTCCTCGTTTCCCTGGGCGAAGCGGCGAGGGTAGCGAGGTCGTTTGAGCGTGTTGTAAAGGGCGCCACACCGTTCGACATGTGTGTCCAAACGCCTGGTGGGAGCTCGGAAATCGCGGTTCCGGGCTCCGCCGGCAGGCGTCGTCGCAAAGGCGACGACCGATTCAGGTGCGGGCCCGCGGCTGGTGGCGGGCGACTAGGAGAAGCCGAACAGCGGCGGCAGGGCGACGACGACAGCGGCGGCCCACAGCGCGAGGACGGGGAGATAGCTCGTCTGCCACCGCTCGAGCCGGTGGAGCGTGCTGCGCCCGGCCACGAACCGGGCGGACAGCAGAGCGGCGCCGGCGAGGTTGGCGAGCAGGACGATGTTCAGCCCGAGCGCCGCCGCCCGGTTGGGGCTGAACCCGAGGTCGCCGATCCGCGCGATCATCGAGCCGAGCACCATCGCGTCGAGGACGAGGGCGCTGGCGACGCCGGCGAGCTGGATCCGGTCGAGCCAGTGCGGCGCCGTGGACGGGTCCCGCGCCGACAGCGCGTAGAGGACGAGCGCGAGCACGACCAGCAGCAGGGCGTCGAAGACGCTGAGCAGGTCGCGGTCGAATCCCGCGCCGAGCTCCGTCACGGCGTAGACGACGGCGGCGCAGGCGAGCATGAACGAGAACAGCGGCGTGAAGATCGTCGTGAGCACCGGCGCCATGTTCTCGACGACACGCTGCTTCGACTCGACGAGCCAGGCGGCGACGATCACGCCGCCGGCGGCGCCGGCGGGCACCACCCAGTGCGCGATCCGGTCGACGTCCACTCCGGCGGGGTTGAAGACCCCGGCCGTCAGGGCCATCAGCACGCCGCCGCCGAGGGCGATGAGGACGAAGTAGATGAGCCACTCGCCCGTGAAGCGGACGAAGTCCATGCGCTGCTCGTGCGAGCGGAGCGTGCCGCCCATGTACGGGAGCGCGATCGCGAACCACAGGACGACCGGCAGATGGAGCGCCACGAGGTCGTCGGTGTCCGAGTTCCGGTCGTAGGGGTAGAGGTTGACCACGAGCGCCGCGGCCGCGAACGGCAGCAGGGCCAGCCCGCACGCCCGCGCGTCCAGCTTCCGTCGCCGGGCGAAGTAGCCGGCGAGGAACGGCAGGACGAACAGGCTGAGGTTCCGTGCGAACCAGGCCGGCTGGTCGCCGGGAAAGCCCGCGGCGACGCGGGCCGCCTCGACCGCCACGGCGGCGCCGACGGCGAAGACGAGCGCCTCGACCCAGCCGCCTGGAGCCGGGGACGCAGCCTCGCCCGGCCCGAGCAGCTGCTTCCACAGCCGGTCGCTGTGCTCGCGCGCGAACTCGCGGGACACCGCGTCCAGGTCGCCCATCCGCTTCACGGCGACGAGGAACGCCTCGTCGTCGGTGAGCCCGGCGACGTTCAGCTCGGCGATCTGATGGCGCAGATGGTCCTCGAGCTCGTCGACGTCGTGGCCATCGACCGCCGGCGCCCCGGCGACGAACGTCCGCCATTCGGCGATCTGGGACTCGACGCTCTCCATGCTCAGGCCTCGCCGGTTGTGAGGCGGAGCGCCCCGGGCCCCGGCCAGATCCCGTCGAGCGCACGCGTGACCGCCGCCCATTGCCGCCTGTGGTCGGCGAGCGCCGCCCGGCCCTCGTCGGTGATGACGTAGTACTTGCGGCGGCGCCCCTCGGCCGGAGTCCTCCACTCGGTCGTCACGTAGCCCAGCCGGCCGAGCCGGTGGAGGAGCGGGTAGAGCATGCCGTCGCTCCACTCGAGCTCGCCCTGCGACAGCGCGCGGATGCGCTTGAGGATGGCGTAGCCGTAGCTCTCGCCCTCGGCCAGGATCGCGAGCACGAGCGGTGTCGCCGAAGCCGCAACGAGGTCCTTGTCGATCCGCACCTGCCGCCTCCCATGGCTCGAACTGCCATGCATAGAACCACAAGGTATGGGAGGA
>DASZWI010000112.1:0-2291 GCA_035546715.1 Gaiellaceae bacterium
GCGCCGAAGCGGTTGCGCAGCGTGTCGCGCGCCGAGCGGACGAAGTGCCGCTTGCCCTTCAAGGACGCCGCCTCGGGGAAGTGCAGCTCGACCGTCAGGATCGCGACATAGCCTTCGTCAGCCATGTCCTCGACATCCAGCGAGATCGCCCTGCGGATCGCGCCCCAGCACAGCACCCAGTATGCGGACATGGCCGCGCGGCTCGCCGTGCCGGAGCTGCTCGCATCGCCGGCCGGCCGGCACGTCCGGCGCGCCGAGCCGACCCTGATCGGCGGGCACCCGTACGTCCTCGCGGACGTCGACACGTCGCCCGACGCCCTCGCGCCGACCCTCGCACGGCTCGGTGCGACGAGCGAGGCGTTCGAGCACCACGCGTCGATCGACGGCCGCGGCGGCCCGTTCCTGCGCCCGCTCGGCGGGGCTCCACCGGGGCCGCTCCCGCGCGAGCTCGCCGAGACGCGCCGGTACAAGGGCAAGACGAGCGAGGTCTTCACCCGCGTGCTGCTCAACCTCGCCGTCTTCGCGGGCAGCCACGCCGAGGCGCCGCGGCTGCGCGTCGTCGACCCCCTCGCCGGCGGCGGCACCACGCTCTTCGTCGCGCTCGCCGCGGGATACGACGCGTTCGGGCTCGAGCAGGCCCGTCGCGACGTCGAGACGACCGCGAGCTTCGTCCGGGAGTTCTGCCGGGAGGCGCGCATCCCGCACCGGGAGCTGCGCGGCGGCAAGGGCGAGCGCCGGTTCACGTTCGAGCTCGGCCCGCGCGACGACCAGCGAACGCTGGTGATCGCGCAGGGCGACGCCCGCCACGCCGACGACGAGCTCCGCACGGTCCCCGGCGGCGCCCGCTTCCACGCGCTCGTCGCCGACCTGCCCTACGGGATCCAGCATCGTGCCGACCCGACGGCGCTCCTCGCCGAGGCCCTGCCCGCCTGGGAGCGCCTGCTCGTCCGGGGCGGTGCGCTCGCGCTCGCCTGGGACGCGACCCGGGTCCCGCGCGACCGCGTCGTCGCCGCCGTGCGCGACGGCTGCGGCCTCACCGTCCGCGACGAGCCGCCCTACGACGGCCTGGCGCACCGTGTCGACCGGGTGATCCGGGAGCGCGACGTCGTCGTCGCGACGAGAGGCTAGGACTCGTCGGCGGCCGACGGCGAGGAGGCCCCGCCGGCTGGCTCGTCGAGCGACGTCCGCTCGACCTCGCGCGTCTCGTAGACCTCGAACACGTCGCCTTCGCGCAGGTCGTTGAAGCCGTCGAGCAGGATGCCGCACTCGAAGCCCTCGCTCACCTCGCGGACGTCGTCCTTGAAGCGGCGCAGCTGCGAGACGGTCGTGTCGATCGGGAGGCGGGCCCCGTCGCGGAAGATCCGGACGTTCGCGTTGCGGCGGACGACGCCGCTCGTGACCATGCAGCCTGCGATCGTGCCGAGCCGCGACACCTTGAAGAGCGCGCGCACCTCGACCTCGCCGAGGATGGCCTCGGTCTCGACCGGCGAGAGCATGCCGACGAGCGCCTGCTCGATGTCCGCGGTGAGCTGGTAGATGATCCGGTACTGGCGGATCTCGATGCCGAGCCGCTCCGCGAGCCCGCGCGCCTCCGACGACGGCCGCACGTTGAAGCCGACGACCATCGCGTTCGAGGCGGCTGCGAGGTTGACGTCGTTCTCGGTGATGCCGCCAACCCCGGTATGGATGACGTTGACCCGCACCTCCGGGTGCGCGATCTTGCCGAGCTCCGACACGACGGCCTCGACCGAGCCCTGCACGTCGCCCTTGAGGACGATGTTCAGGTCCTGGACGGCGCCCGTGCCGAGCTGCTGGAACAGGTTCTCCAGCGAGACGCCGCGGCTGGACTGGCGGGCCAGGGACTCGCGGCGGAGCCGCTCGCCGCGCTGGTGCGCGAGCTCGCGGGCGCGGCGCTCGTTCTCGACGACGCGGCCGAGCTCGCCGGCGGGCGGCGGCTTGTCGAAGCCGAGGATCTCGACGGGCTCGCCCGGGCGCGCCTGCTGGATGCGCTCGCCGCGATAGTCGTACAGCGCGCGGACGCGCCCCCAGGCGTCGCCGGCGACGATCGCGTCGCCGACCTTGAGAGTCCCGCGATGCACGAGCATCGTCGCCACCGGGCCGCGGCCGACGTCCAGGCGCGACTCGATGATCGGCCCCGACGCCTCGGCGTTCGGGTTGGCCCGCAGGTCGACGAGCGCGTCGCCAACGAGGAGGATCCGCTCGAGCAGGTCGTCGAGACCGATGCCCTGCTTGGCCGAGACGCGCGCGACCTCGACGTCGCCGCCCCAGTC
>DASZWI010000113.1:0-13284 GCA_035546715.1 Gaiellaceae bacterium
CAGCCACGAAGGACGAGCCGGACTCGAAGAAGCGTCCGAAGAAGACACAGCTGAAGGAACGTCTAGAAGACCGGGACGCGCCGAGCTAGCGTCCCTTACGCCAGGCGTGTCAGCGCCGCGACGTTCAGATCGCCGTCTGGCCCTACTACTGCTACTACTGCCCCGACGGATAGCGGCAATAGCCCGCGAGGGCGCTCTCAAGCTCATTCCGCGCATTCGCACCGCCCTTCGTCTCGGCGCATGACCGAAGGGCACGCATGAGGTCAGCGTGCGTCGGGTTGTTGTGCGCGAGCGTGTGCCCCGCAAGCAGCGCGAGCGCTTCGAAGATCAGCTTGAGCGACTCGTCTACCCGCTTCTCACGGTCGGGGCCAATCTGCATGTCACGAGACTACGCCTCAACTAGACGCGAGGCAACGCGCGCCAAACTGACCCACTACCCCGGAACGGCCGTCAGTTCCACTTCGCGGACATGGCGAGCCAGGCCACGACGAGCGCCGCGAGGTAGAGAGTCGTCAACCCGGCGACGACGCGCGCGGCGACCGCGTTGCCGCTGCGCTGCCACCAGTACGCGAGCCCGGTCGAGACGAGAAGGACGATGAGGCCGATGTCGGCGACGGTGAAGCCGATCCCGAGCCAGCTCGGGTCGTTGTCGCCGCTGAAGCCCTCGTTGGAGTAGATCCACTGGCCGTCGGCGCGCATGATCACCCAGGCCGGCAGGGCGACCAGGAGCAGCGACCAGAACGTCGAGCGCGCGAGGACCGGAACCGGCCGGCGCCAGGCCGCCCAGGCGAGCAGCGCGGCGGTCGCCGTCGCGCCGAAGAGGCTCATCGCCCCGAACACGTGCAGGAAGAGCGGCCAGAACGGGCGGCCGAGCGCGAGCAGCGTCACGAGCCCGGCTTCCAGATCATGAGGACGAGGACGAGCAGGATCGCGACGCCGGAGCCCCACGACATGGCGTTGCCGGCCGGGTCGCGGAGCAGCTCGCGCAGGCGGTCGGTCGAGACGTCGCCCTCCGCGGCGCAGCGCTGCGCCTCCTCCCGCGCCCGCTCCTGGATCCGGCCTCCGCGGCCGCCGAGCGCGTTGCCGATCACCCACAGGACGACCGCAGCCCAGACCCAGAACGCCCCGTACGAGAAGCCGTCGTGGTGGACGAGCCAGAGGCCGAGCACGAGCGTGAGGAGCGCGCCGAGCCCGATCAGCGGCACGACGAAGCGGACGAGCCCGAGCAGCAATGCGATCTCGCTCGGCTTCTGCGCCCGCAAGGCGAGCACGTTGAGCGCGCCCGCCGCGACCGCGCCGCCGAGAAGCAGGAATCCCCCGGTGATGTGGAATGCCAGGAGCCACTGGGCTGCGAGCACGGGGCGAGCGTACCCTCTCGTCAGGATGGATGCACGCGACCGGCACCTGCGGCTGCTCACCGAGACGATCGAGGCGGTCAACTCGACGCTCGACCTGCAGGAGGTGCTGACGCTCGTCGCGACCAAGGTCGCGGAGGCGCTCGACACGGATGCGTGCTTCGTCTACCTCTACGACGCGCGCGCGGACGAGCTCGTCCTGCGGGCGACGCACGGCACGCCGATCGACGAGCTCTCCCGCCGGCCGCGCATGCGGCGCGGCGAGGGCTTCACCGGGGCGGCGGCGGAGAGCCGCGCGCCCGTGATGGTCGCCGCGCAGGCCCATCTCGACCCGCGGTTCAAGGGGTTCCCGAACCTCCCGGAGAGCGAGTACGAGTCGATCCTCGCGGTGCCGATCCTCGACCGGGGCGAGACGCTCGAGGGCGCGCTGAACGTGCGCACGCGGGTTCCGCGCGTCTTCACCGACGACGAGGTCGAGCTCCTGCTCGCGATCGCCGCGCAGGTGGCCCAGTCGATCGAGCACGCGAAGCTCTACGCCGAGGCGCAGCGCCGCGTGCGGGAGCTGGAGGCGCTCGCGCGCATCTCGGAGGCGGTCTCGAACTCGCTCTACCTCGAGGAGTCGCTCGAGGCGATCGTCAAGACGACGATGGACGCGCTCCGCGCGACCGGCGCGGCGCTCGTGCTCGACGACGGACGGATCGCCTGGCCCGAGGGCCGCGCGGGCACGCACGCCATCCGCCAGCCGATGTACTGGCGCGGCCGGCAGATCGGCGAGCTCGTCGCCGACCGGGACCGCCCGTTCGCGGAGCCCGACCGGGAGCTGCTCGCCTCGATCGCCACGCACGCCGCGGTCGCGCTCGAGCACGGGCGCGCGGTGATGCGCGGCGTGCTCGCGCAAGAGATCCACCATCGCGTCAAGAACAACCTCCAGACGGTGGCCTCGCTCCTGCGGCTGCAGGCGCGCTCGGCCGACGAGGTCGACCCGCGCGAGGCGCTGGAGCACTCCGTCAACCGGATCCTCGCCATCGCGGCCGTCCACGAGCTGCTCACCGAGCGGCGCGACGAGGACGTCGACCTCGCCGACCTGTTCGGGCGGCTGCGGGCGATGCTCGTGCAGGGCGTCGGCGCCGGCAAGGACGTCGCGTCGCAGCTCGAGACCGTGCAGCTCCCCGGGGCCCGGGCGACCGCGCTCGCGCTGGTGTTCGCGGAGCTCCTCCAGAACGCCCTGGAGCACGGCGGCAACCGGATCCGCGTCGAGCTGACCGCCGGCGACGGGAGCGCGACGCTGGCCATCGCCGACGACGGCGACGGCGTCGACCCGGAGCCCGTCTCGGGCACGGGCCTCTCGATCGTCCGGGCGCTCGTGCGCGACGAGCTGCGGGGAACGCTCGAGCTCCGCTCCGACGAGGGAACGCGCGCCGAGGTGGTCTTCCCGACGTAGGCGGCGGGGCGGCCCGCACGTACGAGGTACGAGGGTTTGACCCCTCGCCCCGGTCAGTCCTCGCCGGGCGTCTGGTCGTCGAAGGAGAAGTGGAAGTGGTCGCCGTGGGCGTGGACGCCGAGGACCTGGTCGTCCAGGACCTCGCTGGCGAGCTCGTCGAGGTAGACCGTCGCGCCGTCGCGCTCGACCGTCTCGTCGCCGTCCTGCGGCCCCTGGGCGCCGTCGATCTGGATCTCGACCTCGTCGTCGACCTCTACCGCCGTGATCCGGAGGGCGCCCATCTCGCGCAGCGTGGCGACTGCGTCGTCGTCGATTTGCAGCATCGTGCGAGTCTATGTGCGATGCGCATCCTGATCGCCGAAGACGAGACGATCATCCGCCTCGACCTGCGCGACCTGCTCGAGCGGGCCGGCCACGAGGTGATCGCCGAGGCGCGCGACGGCGAGGAGGCCGTCGCCCTCGCGCGCAGCCACGAGCCGGAGCTGGCCGTGATGGACGTCCGCATGCCGAAGCTCGACGGCATCGAGGCGGCCCGGCGCATCCTCGACGAGCGCCCCATCCCGATCGTGATGCTGACCGCGTACGGCCACGAGGAGCTGGTCGCCCGCGCCGTGGAGGCGGGCGTCTTCGGCTACCTGGTCAAGCCGTTCCGCGAGCAGGACCTGGTGCCGGCGCTCGAGACGGCGCGCGCGCGGCACGAGGAGCTGGTCGCGGTGCGGGGCGAGGTCGAGTCGCTCACCGAGGCGCTCGCCGCGCGCAAGGCGATCGAGCGGGCGAAGGGCCTGCTGATGCAGAAGGAAGGGCTGTCGGAGCAGGACGCGTTCGCGCGCCTGCGCAAGGCGAGCCAGGTGTCCGGCCGGCCGCTCCGCGTGATCGCCGAGGCCGTGATCGCTACATTCGAGTCATGACCCAGACGCTCACGCCGCCGAGGGAGCGCGCTCGGACCGGGGGCAGCTCGGGGCTCGGGGGCGCCTGGCGCGTCATCGTCCTCAACGACGACCACAACACGTTCGAGGGCGTCGCCTTCGCGCTTGCCCAGACGATCCCGGGCGTCGACTACGACAAGGGGATGGCGCTGGCGACCCGCATCCACAACACCGGCCAGGCGATCGTCTGGTCCGGCCATCGCGAGCTCGCCGAGCTCTACCACGCGCAGCTGGAGGGCTACGGCCTGACGCTGGCGCCGCTCGAGCGTTGACGACCGCCGGCGTGGGCTCGGCGGAGCCGGCCGGGCACGGGCTCGACCCGGTCGAGGGGATCCACAGGGTGTTCGCCGCCTTCGGCGGCGGCGACGCCCGCGCGCTGTTCGAGGTGATCCACGAAGACGCCGTGTGGGTCGTGAACGGCACCGTCCCCGTCGCACAGCGGTACGAGGGGCGCGAGCGGATCTTCGACCTCTTCCGCGAGACCCGCCGGCTCACCGACGGCACCTACTTCAGCGAGCTGCGCTGGGCGCTCGCCGACGGCGACCACGCCGTCGCGGTGTACCGCGCCACCGGGCGGCGGCTCGGCCGGGAGCTCGACATCGACCAGGTGCTGCTCATCCGCCACCGCGACGGCCGCTGGCTCGAGATCGTCGCGGTGCCGACCGACCCGCCCGAGTTCGAGCGCTTCTGGGCGGACTGATGCGCATCGGGGTCCAGCTCCCGGAGGTCGAGCGGGAGGTGCGGTGGCCCGAGCTGCGCCGCCTCGCCGTCGCGGCCGAGGAGGCCGGCTTCGAGTCGGTCTGGGTCGGCGACCACCTGCTCTACCGCGGGGACGGCCGCCCCGAGCGCGGCCCGTGGGATTGCTGGACGACGCTCGCCGGGCTGGCGACGGCGACCGAGCGCGTGCGGCTCGGGCCGCTTGTCGCGTGCACCGCGTTCCGCGAGCCGGGGTTGCTCGCGCGCACCGCGGCGGCGGTCGACGAGCTCAGCGGCGGCCGCCTCGTCGTGGCGCTCGGCTCGGGCTGGAACCAGGTCGAGTTCGATGCCTTCGGCCTGCCGTTCGATCGCCGCGTCGCGCGGTTCGCGGAGGCGTTCGAGATCGTCCGTCGCCTGCTCGCCGGCGAGCGCGTCACGTTCCACGGGGACTTCCACCGCGTCGACGACGCGGTGCTGCTGCCGCCGCCCGCCCGGCGGCCGCCGCTGATGGTCGGCGCCAACGGCCCGCGGATGCTCGAGCTGACGCTGCCGCACGTCGACGCGTGGAACACCTGGTTCACCCACTACGGCAACCGCGCCGACGGCTTCGCGCGGCTCAACGCCGAGGTCGACCAGGCGTGCGAGCGGGCCGGCCGCGATCCCCGCGAGGTCGCGCGGAGCGCGTGCCTGCTCGTCCGCGTGGGCGGCGGCGCGGGCGAGCGGCCGGACGACCCGGAGGCTCCGCACCTCGACGCCGCCGGTCTGCGGGCCGAGCTCGACGGCCTGGCGCAGGCCGGCGCCGGCGAGGCGATCCTCGTGCTCGACCCGATCGACGAGGCGTCGATCCGCGAGCTCGGCGCGCTCGTCTTCTCCTAGCCCGAGCGGCTCGACTCCTCGAACAGCGCCTCCCAGCGCTCGAGCAGCGCCGCCAGGTCGTCGCGCGCCGTGCGGTGGGAGGCGAGCAGGTCGACGTCGCTCCAGTCCTCGGCGAGCCTCCGCTCGAGCTCCGCGACGCGCTCCTCGGCGCGGGCCACCTCCGCCTCGACGAGCTCGATCGGCGACGGCTGCGGCTTGCGCGGCCGCTCGCGCCTCGGCTTCGCCGGCTTCGGCTCGGGCGCGGGCGCGTCGTCGGCCTCCTGCGCGCGGACGTAGTCGGCCCAGCCGCCATCGTAGGAGACGACCTTGCGGTCCTCGATCGCGAGCAGCCGTCCCGAGACCGCGTCGAGCAGCGCCCGGTCGTGCGAGACCAGCAGCACCGTCCCGGGGAACGCCTCGAGCGCCGCCTCGAGCGCCTCGCGCGACTCGAGGTCGAGGTGGTTCGTGGGCTCGTCGAGGACGAGGAAGTTCGCGCCCGACGCGACGACGATCGCGAGGGCGAGCCGGCGGCGCTCCCCGCCCGAGAGCGCGGTGACGGGCTTCTCGTGCTCGTCCCACCCGGAGAAGAGGAAGCGCCCCAGCAGCGACTGCGCCTCGGGGCGCCGCAGGCCCGTGCCCGCCATCGCCGCCTCGAGGACAGAGCCGCGCTCGTCGAGCTCGGCCTCGTGCTGGGAGAAATAGGCCGTCTGCACGCCGTGGCCGATCCGCAGCGTTCCCGCCGCCGGCGCGCGGCGGCCGAGGATCGTCTCGACCAGCGTCGTCTTGCCGGCGCCGTTCGGCCCGACGAGCGCGACGTGCTCGCCGCGCGTCAGGTGGAAGTCGGCGCCGTCGAGCAGCTCCTTGTCGCCGGCCCGGACGGCGAGACCCTCCGCCACCACGACGTCGCGTCCCGATCGCGGCGGCTCGAGGAACTCGAATCCGAGCGTCCGGCGGCGGGCGTCGGGCGCCTCGACCCGCCGGGCCTGGATGCGCTCGATCTGCTTCAGCTTCGACTGCGCCTGCCGGGCCTTCGACGCCTTGTAGCGGAAGCGCTCGACGAAGCGCTCGAGCCGCGCGAGCTGCTCCTGCTGGCGGGCGGCCTCCTTCGTCTGGTGCAGATCCCGCGCCGCCTGCTCGTGGCGCCACACGTGCCAGGCGCCGGGGAAGTAGACGCCTCGCCCGTTGCCGAGCTCGAGGACGGCGGTCGTCACCGCTTCGAGGAACCAGCGGTCGTGCGCGACCAGGATGACCGCGGCGTCGAGCGTGCGCAGCATGCCCTCGAGCCACTCCAGGGACTCGATGTCGAGGTGGTTGGTCGGCTCGTCGAGCAGCAGCAGGTCGGGCTGGGAGGCGAGCGCGCGCGCGAGCGACGCCCGGGTCAGCTCGCCGCCGGAGAACGTGCGCATCGGCCGGTCGAGGTCGGCGTCGGCGAAGCCGAGTCCGCGCACGAACGAGGCGGCGCGGTCGCGCCAGTCGTAGCCGCCCGCGTGCTCGAGCCGCGCCTGGGCCTCGCTGTAGCGGCGCAGCGTCGCGTCGTCGTGCGCGCCGCCGGCCATCGCCGCCTCGAGCGTGCGCAACTCGTCCTCGACCGCCGCCAGGTCGGCGGTGCCCGCGAGGACGTAGTCGCGCAGCGGCCGGCTGCTCGCGGCGGGCGGCCGCTGGTCGTGCAGCGCCACCCGCGTTCCCTTCTCCCACGCGAGCTCCCCGCCGTCGAGCGAGACCTCGCGGGCCAGCGCGCGCAGGAGCGTCGTCTTGCCCGACCCGTTGACGCCGGCGAGGGCGAGTCGGTCGCGGCGCTCGACCTTGAACGAGACGCCGTCCCAGAGCACGCTTCCGCCCAGCTCCTTGCGGAGCGCCGATGCGATCAGGACCGCCACGGTCTGAAACTATCTCCGCCCAGGCATGCGCGTCGGTCTCGTCCCCCGGATGACCCTGTTCGGCTTCATGGCGATCACGACCCTGACGGTCGAGTTCGTCCTCGTCCTCCACGCCTTCCGGTCGGTGCGCGACGCCACCCGGCGCGAGCAGCGGGCCGAGCAGGCCGTCGTCGCGGCGACGACGATCGAGACCCTCGTGCTCGACCTGGAGACGGGGACACGGGGCTTCGTCATCACCTCCGACGACCGCTTCCTGCAGCCGTGGCGGCAGGCGCGAGCGCAGCTGCCGGCCGCGACCGCCCGGCTCCGGGAGCTCGTCCCCGGGTCGTCGCCGGCCCGGATCGGCGCGGCCTGGCGCTCGTACGTGCGCGGCTACTCGGAGCCGGTGATCGCGAAGACGCGGGTGAATCGCAGGGCGGCCGCGACGCGGCTCGCGACGGGCGAGGGCAAGCGGCGCGTCGACATGATCCGGGCGCTCATCGACCCCCTCGTCCGGCAGCAGTCCGCACAGGCCGCCGCCGCTCGAAGCGAGGTGCGCGACCAGGAGCGCGAAGGGATCCTCTTCGGGCTCGGGGGCATCGCGGTGATGCTGCTGCTGTTCGTGGTCGCGCTCGTCCGCCTCTTCCAGGTGGCGGTCTTCCCGCTCCGCCGCCTGGCCTCCGCGATGGGGGAGGTCGCGGCCGGCCGCAACGTCGAGGTCTCCGGCGGCGTCGGCGAGATCAAGCTGCTCGCCAAGGCGTTCAACGAGATGTCGGTGTCGCTGGCCGAGAGCCAGAGGAGCCTGGAAGCGCAGAACGACGAGCTCGAGCGCCTCGCGAACCTGCTCCGCGCGGTGCTCGACGCGACCCGCGACGGCATCCTCCTCTCCGACCGGGAGGGCGTCGTGCAGCTCGCCAACCTCCCGATGATCGAGCTGGCGCGCGAGCTCGGCATGGCCTCCGGCGGCAACGTCGTCGACAACCTCCTCTCGATCGCCGACGAGATCGTCGACCCGGCGCTCTACCGGATGCGCATGGAGCGGCTGCGCGAGGCTGCGGACGAGGAGACCTTCGACGAGTTCGAGGTCGCGGCGACCGGGCGCGTCTTCCAGGGCTTCACCTCCCCCGTCCGCGACACCCAGGGCGGCTTCGTCGGGCGGATCTGGACGCTGCGCGAGGTGACGCAGCAGCGGGAGCTCGAGCGCCTCAAGGACGAGTTCGTCGCGACCGTCTCGCACGAGCTGCGGACGCCGCTGACGAGCATGATGGGCTTCCTCGAGATGCTCCGGGACGGGGACGCGGGCGACCTGACCGAGGACCAGGCGCGGTTCCTGACGATCGTCTACCGCAACTCCCAGCGGCTCCAGCGGCTCGTCGGCGACCTGCTTTTCGTCGCGCGGCTGGACGCGAACGGCCTCGAGCTCGAGCTCGGCGAGGTGGAGGTCGACGACGTCGTCCGCGACATCACCGAGTCGACGACGGCGCTCGTCCGCTCCCGCGACCTCGATCTCGTCTTCGTGCCCGGCGCCGTGCCGCCCCTGGAGGGCGACGCCGAGCGCGTCGCGCAGGTGGTGACGAACCTGATCTCGAACGCGGTCAAGTTCACGCCGCCGGGGGGCCGGGTGGTCGCGCGCACCTTCGCCGACGGCGACCGTGCCGTCGTCGAGGTCGAGGACACCGGCGTCGGGATCCCGGAGGCGGAGCAGTCGCATCTCTTCGAGCGGTTCTTCCGCTCCTCGACGGCCACGGAGCAGGCGATTCCGGGCACCGGCCTCGGGCTCGTGATCGCGAAGGCGATCGTCGAGGCTCACGGCGGCCGGATCCGCGTCCGCTCGGAGTCCGGGGTCGGCACGTGCTTCCGCGTCGAGCTGCCCTTCCAGCAGGTGGACGAGCCCACCTCGGACGCCGCGTGACCAGGATCGTCTCCCTCGACGTCGGCTCGTCGTCCGTCAGGGCCGTCGCGTTCGACGCGGACGGGCGGCCGGAGCCGGGCGAGGCGCACCTCGCCTACACCTCCCTCGACGCCGACCACCTCGTGGACGCCTGCCGCACCGTGCTGGCCCACGTGGGGGAGGGCGACGCGGTTGCGGTGTCCTGCTTCTGGCACTCGCTGGTCGCGGTCGACGAGCACGACCGGCCGCTGACGCCCGTCCTCACCTGGCGCGACGTGGTCGGCGACGCGCCGCCGCTCGATCCCGACTACCACCGGCGCACCGGCTGCTTCGCGCACCCGTCGTTCTGGCCGGCGAAGATCGCACGCCTCCGCTCCGACGGGGTTCGCGCCGCGCGCTACCTCGGCTTCGGCGAGTACCTCCTGCTGCAGCTGACCGGCGAGGTGCGCGCGAGCGTCTCCTCCGTCTCGGCGACGGGGCTCTTCGACCAGGCGCGGCTGACCTGGGACGAGCCGACGCTCGACGTGCTGGGCATCGGCCCCGACGTCCTTCCGCCCGTCTCGGACGAGCCCGTCGCCGGCGTCTGGCCGGCGGTGGGGGACGGGGCGTGCTCGAATCTCGGCACCGGCTCGGTCGGACGAGGGCGCGTCGCGATCACCGTGGGCACGTCGGGCGCGGCCCGGGTCGTCCACGGCGGCGACGCTCCGGACGCGCGGCCCGGCCTGTTCCTCTACCGGCTCGACGCCGAGCGCCTCTGCGAGGGCGGCGCCCTCTCGGACGGGGGCAACCTGCACGCCTGGCTCCAGGCGACCCTCCGCGATCTCGACACGACCGGGATCGCCGAGCGCGAGCCCGCGGCGCACGGCCTCGTCTTCCTGCCGTTCCTCGGGGGCGAGCGCTCGCTCGGCTGGGACGCCTCGCTGCGGGGCGCCGTCGAGGGGCTGTCGTTCGCGACGACGCCCATCGACCTCGCGCAGGCCGCGCTCGAGAGCGTCTGCTACCGCTTCGCCGCCGTCCTCGACGCGCTCGGCCAGGTCGAGAGCGTCGTCGCCACGGGCGGCGCGCTGCTCGCCAACCCCGACTGGATCCAGGTGCTCGCCGACGTGCTCGGGTATCCCGTCGAGGTGTCCGGCGTGGCCGAAGGCTCGGCGCGCGGGGCGGCCGTGCTCGCCCTCGAACGGCTCGGGCTGCCCGTTCCGGAAGCGCCGATCGAACGGGCGGTCGAGCCGCGTCTCGAGCGCCACGCGACGCACGCCGCGGCGCGGGCCGAGCACGAGCGCGTGCTGGCCGTGCTGCGCGGGTCCTAGTCGATAGTCTCGACGTCGAAGCGACTCTCACGGAGGCCCAGGTGGCGAACAAGGACGTCGAACAGCTCTCGATCGACACGATCCGCATCCTCTCGATGGATGCCGTGCAGGAGGCGAACGCCGGCCACCCGGGCACGGCCATGGCCCTGGCCCCGCTCGCGTACCTCCTCTACACGGAGGTCCTGCGCCACAGCCCGTCGAATCCGCACTGGCCCGACCGCGACCGGTTCGTCCTCAGCGCCGGGCACGCCTGCATCCTCCAGTACTCCGCGCTCCACCTGGCGGGCTACAACCTGTCGCTCGAGGAGCTGAAGCGGTTCCGTCAGTGGCAGTCGGCCACGCCGGGCCATCCCGAGTTCCGGCACACCGAAGGCGTCGAGACGACCACCGGCCCGCTCGGGCAGGGCTTCGCGAACGGCGTCGGCATGGGCCTCGCCGAGCGCTTCCTCGCGCAGACCTTCAACCGGCCGCAGCACGAGATCGTCGACCACCGCACCTACGTGATCTGCTCCGACGGCGACCTGATGGAGGGCGTGTCGTACGAGGCCGCCTCGCTGGCCGGGACGAACGCCCTCGGCAAGCTCGTCTACTTCTACGACGACAACCGCATCTCGATCGACGGCACGACGTCGATCTCGTTCACCGAGGATCGCGGCAAGCGCTTCGAGGCGGCCGGCTGGCACGTGCTGCACGTCGACGACGTCAACGACCTCGGCGCGCTGCGCGAGGCGATCGCGGCCGCGCAGGCCGAGGAGGAGCGGCCGTCGATCGTCGTCGTCCGCTCCCACATCGCGTACGGCGCGCCGAAGGCGATCGACACCGCCAAGTCGCACGGGTCGCCGCTCGGCGCGGATGAGGTCGCCGCCACCAAGAGGGCGCTCGGCTGGGATCCCGACAAGCACTTCTACGTCCCGGACGAGGTGCGCGAGCACATGAACGTGACCGATCGCGGCATCGCGCTCGAGGACGAGTGGCAGGGCCGCTTCTCGCGCTGGTCGGAGGCGTTCCCGCAGGCCCGCGAGGCGTGGGACGCCGCCTGGGCCGGGAAGATCGGCGCGTGGGACGTCCCCGAGTTCGCGCCCGGCGACGACCTGGCGACGCGCGACGCGGGCAAGAAGGTCATGCAGGCGTTCAAGGACGCGGTGCCGACCATGATCGGCGGCGCCGCCGACCTGGTCGAGTCGACGAAGACGGAGTTCGTCGGCGGCGGGCTCTTCTCGGCCCGCTGGGCGGGCCGCAACATCGCGTTCGGCATCCGCGAGCACGCGATGGGGTCGATCGTCAACGGGCTCGCCGCGCACGGCGGCATCGTCAAGCCCTACGGCTCGACGTTCCTCATCTTCAGCGACTACATGCGCCCGGCGGTACGGCTGTCGGCCCTCATGCGCCTGCCGGTCGTGTGGGCCTGGACGCACGACTCGGTCGGGCTCGGCGAGGACGGCCCGACGCACCAGCCCGTCGAGACCTACGCGGCGCTCCGGGCGATCCCGTTCCTCTGGTTCATGCGTCCGGCGGACGCGAACGAGACCGCGCACGCCTGGCGCGTCGCCCTCGAGCGGACGGACGGCCCCGTCGCCCTCTCGCTCTCGCGGCAGAAGACGCCGACGCTCGACCGTTCCGACCTCGCTCCGGCGTCGATGCTGGAACGGGGCGCCTACACGCTCTGGGAGTCCGGCCCCTCGCCCGACCTGATCCTCATCGCCACCGGGGTCGAGGTCGCGCTGGCGCTGGAGGCCGGCCGCAAGCTCGCGGACGACGGCACGGCGGTGCGGGTTGTCTCGATGCCCTGCTGGGAGCTCTTCCAGGAGCAGTCGCAGGAGTACCGTGACGAGGTGCTCCCACCCGACGTCACGGCGAGGCTGGCGATCGAGCCGGGCGTCGCGCTCGGCTGGAAGCAGTGGGTCGGCGACCGCGGCGACGTCGTCTCGATCGAGCACTTCGGGGCGTCGGCGCCGGGCGGGACGGTCCTGGAGCACTTCGGCTACAACCTGGACAACATCGTCGCCCGCGCGTCCGCGCTGCTCGAGCGGGTGGCCTGAGATGCGGCAGGCCGAGTCCATCAAGCAGTTCCTGTCACTCGTCTCGCCGGGCTTCTCGCTGGAGGGGGAGCTGCCGGCGGTCGAGCTCGAGGCGATCGAGGAGCGCCACGACGGCCACGCCATCGCCCGCGTCCGAGCCGACGGCCGCGTCCTGCCGCTGCGGTTCACGTTCGACGAAGGCCGCATCGCCCGCGTCGAGGTTCTGTGAAGGTCGCCGTCGCCTTCGACCACCGGGGCGTCCATCTCAGGGACGCGGTGCTCGAGGTGCTCGGCGACCACGAGGTGATCGACCTGGGCACCGACACCGACGCGGTGCGGCTCGACTACCCCGACAAGGCACGGGAGGTCGGCGAGGCGATCCAGAGCGGCCGCGCCGAGCGCGCCGTCCTCGTCTGCGGCTCCGGCGTGGGCGCGGCGGTCGCGGCCTGCAAGATGGCCGGCATCCGGGCGTCGGTGTGCCACGACGCGTACAGCGCCCACCAGGGCGTCGAGCACGACGACATGAACGTCCTCTGCCTGGGCTCGGAGGTGGTCGGGCCCTCGCTGGCCCGGGAGCTGGTGACCGGGTTCCTGGGCGCGACGTTCGACGGCGGCGACCGCTACGTGGCGCGCCTGGCCAAGGTGGAGGCGATGGAACGCGAGATGCGGGCATGAATGCGGGGCCGATGCGTCGCCGTGAGTTCGCCGGCAGAGCCGGGCTTGCCCCGGCGGGAGCCGCTGCGCGCGCGGGTCGGTCGCTGCGAAGAAGGAGGGGCCCGTGGGGAGCCATGGGTTCACCCACGATGGGATAGGGAGATGAACAATGGCGAAATCGCACCTGCATGAGGTCGCGGCACGCGGCCAGTCGATCTGGTTCGACACGCTCTCGCGGGAGCTCGTCCAGTCGGGTGAGCTCGGGCGGATGATGGAGGCGGACGC
>DASZWI010000114.1:0-1769 GCA_035546715.1 Gaiellaceae bacterium
CGAAGACGTAGGCTGCAACGACAAGGGCTTCCAGATCCGTCATCTCGAGCTCCAATCTCGAGGGGACACATGGTCTGGAAGCCCTTCTTCGTCACGCCGCGGGTCCCTGCGAACCCAGCGACTTTCACATCAAGCCTCTAGCTCCCGCCGAGGGGCGACGACGCCCGTACCCGGTACAGCCCCGGCGGTCTCGGACGGCCGAGGCGCTACGCGGCCGCCGCGAGCGCGGCGAGCCGGGTGAGGCAGACGTCGCGCTCCTTCGGGGCGCGGACGCTCGGCAGCGGGTTCGCCTCGACGTAGTCGAGATCGGGCGTGAACCGCTCGCTGCGGACGATGCGGCCGGCGCGCAGCTCGAGCCACGTGCCCTCGGAGAGCTCGTGCTCGGAGAGCTCGACGCCGCAGTACCGCGCCAGCACCTCGAGGGCGAGGCTCGTCGACGCGAAGAACACGCCCTCGCGGCTCTCCGCGACCCACAGCGGCCGTCCGGCGCCCCGGGCGAGGAAGACCGACCCCTCGGCCCGCTCGTCGATCCAGGCGGCTGCCAGCGCCCCGCGGAGCACCTCCAGCGACCGGGCCTCGTTGCGCGAGTGCGCGGCGATGGCGAAGATCGCCTCGGAGTCGACCGTCATGCGCGGCTCGACCCGGGCGCAGGAGTGGGGGGCGAGCAGCTCGTCGTCGTTCAGGATGATCCCGTTGTGGATCCCGACCACCGGCCCGTGCCGCACCGGGTGGTTGTTGGCGGCGATCGACGGATGGCCCTTCGTGTAGTCCCGGACGTGGACGAGCAGCTGGTCGGCCTCGGCCGGGACGGACACGCGGTCGAGCAGCAGCGACGCGGGCGTGCGCTGCTTGACGACGGTGGGGTAGGTCTCGCCGGGCGCGCGGTACGCGTAGCCGACGGCGTCGGCTCCTCGCTCGGCGATCGCGGCCAGCAGGGCTTGTGCCGCCAACGTCCTCCCGACCGTCGACCGCGCAGCCAAGCTGTATCCCGCAATGCCGCACATAAGGAAATCCTATGACTGGTGACGGACGGCGGGGCGGAAAGTTGAGCGATTCGTACGTCTCGTTAACAGTTCGGCTCAAGGGGAGTGGGGGGCCGCCGATGACGGGGGCATGGAACCGGCTGCCAGGGAGGCGACCGAGGACGAGGGATTCGTCGAACCGGTCCTCGAATTGCTGCCGCCGCTCGACGACGTCGAGGCGGTTGCCGCTATCGACGCGGCTGCGGACGAGCTCGACGACGAGCCCGAGAACGCCGTCCTCACCGACAACGAGCGCCTCCAGACCGCCGACCCGCTCAAGCTCTACGTCCGCCAGATCGGCGACGGCCGGCTGCTGACGCAGCAGGAGGAGCGCGAGCTCGCCCGGCGCAAGGACGCCGGCGACCT
Source organism: Gaiellaceae bacterium (assembly GCA_035546715.1). Taxonomy (GTDB): domain Bacteria; phylum Actinomycetota; class Thermoleophilia; order Gaiellales; family Gaiellaceae; genus PALSA-600. Next base: position 1,389 of record DASZWI010000114.1, read on the forward strand.
CGACGCGAAGCGCCGCCTGATCGAGGCGAACCTCCGGCTCGTGATGTCGATCACGCGCAGCTACACGAAGGCGCCCGTGCCGCTCCTCGACCTCATCCAGGAGGGCAACCTCGGCCTGATCCGCGCCGTCGAGAAGTTCGACTACCGGATGGGCTACAAGCTCTCGACGTACGCCACGTGGTGGATCCGCCAGTCCGTGACCCGGGCGCTGGCCGACCAGGGGCGGACGATCCGCCTGCCCGTGCACGTGGCGGAGCAGGTGCGCCGCGTGCAGCGGTCGCGCCGGCACCTGGCGCAGAAGCTGAACCGCGACCCGTCGATCGAGGAGATCGCGCTCGACAGCGGCTTCCCCGAGAAGCGGGTGCGCGAGCTGTTCGAGCT
>DASZWI010000115.1:0-4688 GCA_035546715.1 Gaiellaceae bacterium
CCCGACGGCTGCAGAACGGTCACCTCGTGCGCGACCTCGGTGATCTTCCCGGCCCCGTAGGGCGTCGCGAACGCGAACTGACGCCGGGCCGAGTGCGACCCGTCGAAGTCGTGGTCGCGCGGCAGGAAGATCGTCCGCACCGGCTGGACGGTCGTCGGGACGACGCTCGCGCCCGGCAGATCGGCTGCCGTGAGCAGCATCGGGATGGGACTCGCGGCGCCCGGTCCGGCGACCGCGACGCCCGTGGTCACCGCGCTGACGATCGTCGCGACGCCGAGCGCCGCCCGCACCTTCCTGCCCACCGTGCCTGCCTCCCTGTCGTGCTCGTGTTCCCGGGCGGATCCTAGGCCGCGCCCCAGACGCCGACCAGTGTCAGTCTCGTCCCTGGTCGCACGGCCTAGCGGCGGCTCTTGAGCGCCCGCTCCATCTGGCGTTTGGCGTCGCGGTCCGCGATCGTCTGGCGCTTGTCGCCGCGGTCCTTGCCGCGCGCGACGGCGACCTCGATCTTGACGCGGCCCTCCTTGAAGTAGAGCCGCGTCGGGACGAGGGTCAGCCCCTTCTCGCGGATCGTCGCGTTGAGCCGCTCGATCTCGCGGCGGTGCAGGAGGAGCTTGCGCGAGCGCATGGGCTCGTGGTTCGCCCGGTTCCCCTGGTCGTACGTGGCGATCTCCATGCCGTTCAGCCACACCTCGCCGTCGCGGACGTCCGCATAGCTCTGCGCCAGCGTCGCGCGGCCGTTGCGGAGCGACTTCACCTCCGTGCCCGTGAGGACCAGGCCGGCCTCGTAGCGGTCGAGCAGCTCGTAGTCGAACCGGGCGCGGCGGTTCTCGGCGATGGTCTTCGTCTCGGCCATTTCGCGCACCAGTGTAGGGATGCCCTAGGGTCGGACCAGGGAGATTCCGGATGGTGCAGCGACGGGGCCCCAGGCACCCTCGACACATGAGCGAACACATCACACCCACACCGCGCATCCGGCGGCTGGAGCGCAGCTCCTCCGACCGCATGCTCGCCGGGGTCAGCGGCGGCCTCGGCAGCTACTTCGACCTCAGCCCGTCCGTCTTCCGGGTCGGGTTCGTCGTCCTCACCCTGCTCGGCGGCGCCGGCCTGCTCGTCTACCTCGCCGCCGTGCTGATCATGCCCGAGGAGGGCAAGGAGCGATCCGTCGCCGAGCAGGTGCTCGCCGAGCGAGGCAGCCGGCCCTGGCCGCTCGTCGGCCTCGCGCTCGCCGGCTTCGCGCTGGTCGTCCTCCTCTCGCACGCGAGCCTCTGGCCGGCCGCAGGCGCCGGCTGGTTCGTCATCCTGCTGGTCGGGCTCGCCCTCCTCTGGGCGAGCCGCGGCCAGCGGCGGGCGACCCGGGTCATGCGCGTGCTGGCCGTCCTGTCGGCGATCGTCCTCACTGCGATCGCGGCCGCGATCGTTGCCGCATTCGCCTGGTTCAACGTCAGCCTCGGCGACGGGGTCGGCAAGCACGAGTACGCGCCGACCTCGGTCGCGGACGTCAACCGGAGCTACCACCTGGGCGTCGGCGAGCTCCGCATCGACCTCACCGACGTCGGACCGATCACGTCTCCGCTGCTGATCAAGGCACGGGTGGGAATCGGAGCGGTCCACGTCATCGTCCCGCGAAACGTCCAGCCGGCGATCGACGGTCACGTCAAGCTCGGCGACATCCGCGTCCTCGGCGAGAACACCTCCGGCCACAACATCGACATCCACCACGGCACGGGGCTGCTGACGATCGAGGGGAACGTGGGCCTCGGCGACATCACCGTGGAGCGCGCCGGGTGACCCGGACGGCGACGTTGCACTTCGAGCGCAGCGACCAGCGTGTCGTCGCCGGCGTGTGCGGGGGGATCGCCACCCGCCTCGCCGTCGACGTCACGCTCGTCCGGCTCGCGTTCGCGATCCTCGCGCTCTGCGGCGGCGCCGGCATCCTCCTCTACCTGGCCTTCTGGGTCTTCGCCGAAGGGCGTCACCGCTGGATCGCAGCGCTGCTCGCGGTGGCCGGCGGCGCGGCCCTCCTCTACGCCCTCGGGTTCTCGACGTGGGCCGTCTGCGGCGCGACGCTCATCGTCGCCGGCATCGCGCTCGGGTTCGCGCGCGGCGGCTCGCTGCGCCCCGGCGGCTCCGTCCCGATCTTCGCCGTCGTCCTCGTCGTCGTCGGCGCCTGTGTCTTCCCCCTCAGCAGCAACACCGCATCCGGCTGGTTCTTCTCGTCCGGCTCGATCGCCGGCGCGCTCGTCCTCGTGCTCGGCCCGTGGGTCTGGCGCCTGACGACGGAGCGGCTCGAGCGGATCCGCCTCCAGGAGCGCGCCGACGTGGCCGCGCGCATCCACGACTCCGTCCTGCAGACGCTCGCCCTCGTGCAGCGGCACGCCGACGACCCCACACGCGTCGCGGCGCTGGCCCGTCGGCAGGAGCGCGAGCTGCGCCGCTGGCTCTACGGCAGCGGGCTCGCCGACGCCTCGACGCTCGTCGACGCGCTCGCCGACGCCGCCAACGACGTCGAGGAGCTGCACGGCGTGGCGATCGAGCTCGCGAGCGCCGGCAACGCGCCGCTCGACGACGCGATCGGCCAGCTCGTGCTGGCGGCGCGCGAGGCGATGACGAACGCCGCCAAGTTCTCCGGGGTCGCGGAGATCGCCGTGTACGCCGAGTCTACATCCGACGCCGTCACCGTCTTCGTTCGCGACCGCGGCGCCGGGTTCGACCGCGCCGCCGTCCCCGCCGACCGGCGCGGGCTCGCCGAGTCGATCGAGGGCCGGATGGCGCGGGCCGGCGGCTCGACGTCGATCGTCACGGCGCCGGGCGCCGGGACGGAGGTCGAGCTGCGCCTCCCGAGGAGCCGGGCGTGAGGCGGCGCGTCGTCCTGGTCGACGACCACGCTCTCTTCCGGGCGGGCGTGCGCGGCGAGCTCGGCGAGGCCGTCGAGATCGTCGGCGAGGCCGGCTCCGTCGCGGAGGCGGTGCCTCTCATCCGTGACCTCGACCCGGAGGTCGTGCTCCTCGACGTCCACCTCGGCGACGGCGGCGGCGAGGCGGTCATCGCGGCCATCGCGCCGGAGCGCCCAGGCGTGAAGTTCCTCGCGCTCTCGGTCTCGGACGCAGCCGAGGACGTCATCGGCGTCATCCGCGCCGGCGCCCGCGGCTACGTGACGAAGACGATCTCCGGCGACGAGCTCGCCGCCGCGATCGAGCGGGTCGCCGAGGGCGACGCCGTCTTCTCCCCGCGGCTCGCCGGGTTCGTGCTGGACGCGTTCCGGGCGGGCGAGCGCGTCGGCGGCGACGCCGAGCTGGACGAGCTCACCCCGCGGGAGCGCGAGGTGCTCCAGCTGATCGCGCGCGGGTACCGCTACAAGGAGATCGCGGCACGGCTGCACCTGTCGGTCAAGACGGTCGAGGCGCACGTCTCGAGCGTGCTGCGCAAGCTCCAGCTCTCCTCGCGCCACGAGCTCTCCCGCTGGGCGCAGGAGCGGCGACTGATCTAGCCGCGGCCGAGCAGCTCGCGCAGCCGCGCCCGCTCGGCCGCAGGCAGATCGAGCCGGTCGAGCCGCTCGAGCAGGGCGTCGGGACGCCCACGCTCGTCGCGCAGCAGGTCGGCGAACGGCTGCCAGGTGCGGTTCCGTCTCCCGAGGCTCACCGTCCGATTCTGGCGAAACGAGGCGGGGTGACCGCGGCCGAACCGCCGTCCGGGAGAGCGGGCGAGCCCCCACCCAGGGTGGGGAGTGGCACCACCCGCTTCCCACCGGGGACGCTATCGATGAAACGCGCGCGTGTCCGTGACGGAACTGCGCCGACTCTGCACTTTTCGACGAGCGGCGGGCCCGGGGGCCGGACGAGCGGCGGACCTGCGGCGAGACGGGCGCGGCTCCCAGGACGAGGCTCCAGCGGCGGACCCACGGCGACGCGACGGCGGCCCCGAGCGCCAACCGAGCCCGGTTCAGCCGCCCAGGGCGAAACGAGAGGCACGGTTCGGCCGCCCAGGGCGAACGAGAGGCACGGTTCGGGCTCCGGGGGGGAACGAGCGCGGTTCCGGGCGCCCAGGGGGCGACACGCGCGGCTCGGGGCGTCCGCAACCGGCGACCCGGCGCCCGGCGCCCGGCGCCCAACGCTCGCACGCGGCCCCGCGAGCCCGAGGCCGCCCGGACGCGTCAGGCCGGCTGGAGGTCGACCTTGCCCTCGAGCCGCCGCACCGTGTCGACCCGCACCGCGATGCCGTCGCCGAGGCGGTACGTCCGTCCGCTCGACCGTCCCACGAGCGCCGTGCCGAGGTCGTTCAGCTCGAAGAACTCGCCGTGCAGGCGCCGCGCCGGCAGGAACCCCTCGAACACCTCGCCGAAGCGGACGAACAGCCCCGAGCCGATCGCGCCGATGATCTCGCCCTCCCACGGCTCGTCCCAGCCGCGCTCGAACAGCCGCCGCTCGAGCAGCCACGCGAGGCAGATCTCGTCCGCGAGGTACTCGATCCGCGCCGCCTCGCGCTCGCGCGCCGACGTGTGCTCGGCGAGCCACTCCGGATCCTCGGGCGGCGGATCGTCGCCGAGCCCGAGCTCCCGCAGCAGGGCGCGGTGCACGACCAGGTCCGGGTAGCGCCGGATCGGCGAGGTGAAGTGGCAGTAGTGCGTGAGGCCCAGGCCCATGTGGCCGAGGTTGCGCGGCGTGTAGTAGGCCTGCTTGAGGGCGCGCAGG
>DASZWI010000116.1:0-2118 GCA_035546715.1 Gaiellaceae bacterium
GCAGGTGACGGTGCAGAAGGCGTTCGCCGGCCCGCTCGCCCTGAAGCAGCGCGTCGGCACCCTCGACCCGCGCAAGCTCGCGAAGCTCGACCTCGAGGAGGCGTTCCGCACGCCGCCGGCGATCCACCGCTTCCCCGGCGCAATGGCGACACGCGTGCGCGACCTGGCGCAGGCCGTGGTCGACGACTACGGCGGCGACGCGAGCCGCATCTGGACGGAGGCGAAGGACTCCGCCGACCTGCGCAAGCGCATCGGCGGGCTGCCGGGGTTCGGCGAGATGAAGATCAAGTCGCTCGGCGCGGTGCTGTCGAAGCGCTACGGCCTCCCGGTCGCCGACGGCCTCGTCCCGAGCCACCCCACGCTCGGCGACGTCGACTCCCCGGAGGCGCTGACCGCCTACCAGGCGGCGAAGAAGCTCCACAAGAAGGAGTGGATGGCGTCGCGTGGCAGCGGCTGAGCCGACCCGCACTCGCGTCCTCGCAGCGCTCGCGCTCCTCGCGGTCGCCACCGTCGCCGCGTTCGCCGGAGTGATCGCTCTGGCACTCGGCGAGCGCCCCGCGCTCGGACTGCTCGCGGTGCCGGCGGTCGCGGTAGGCCTCGTCGTCGGGCTCGCCCTACGCGGCGAGCTGCGTCCGGGAGGTCGGGGCGGCGGCCTGTGGGTCTGGTTCCTCGCGGCGATCGCCTCGAGCGCGCTCGCGAAGGCGCCGGACGTCGTGCAGCTCGCAGGGCTCGGGGCGGTCGCCGGCTTCCTCGCGGTGTGCACGGTCGTCGTCGCGCAGCGCCAGCTCTAGCAGCCGCCGCAGCGTCGGCTCAGCGGCTCGTGTCACCCTCGTACCTGGTACATCGCTCGAACCCGATTCGCCCTTCGGGACGGTGGCGAGCGATGTACCAGGTAGGCGGGGTACCGCCCGCAGCGCCTCGAGCGTGGGTCGGAGCGCCTCCCGCGGCGCCATCACGCCTACCGAACCGACCGCTCGATTCGGAACCTCGCTCCGTCATGGCCGCGCCTCGGCCATACGGTAGGTGCGTGTACCCCGCGAGCTCCAGTACGTGTAGACGAACAGATCGCCCTTGGCGAGCGGCCAGCGCGGGAAGATCTCATAGGCGCCCGCGCCGCAGTTGCCGACGAGGCTGCCTCGGAAGTCGGGGCCGCATACCCGCAGGGACCTGAACGGCTTGACGGCGATTCCCGGGAGGACGCGGCCCCGCTCGTCGAACGGATAGATGAAGCCCTGATCCCAGTGCCACCTCGTCACCCAAGCCGGCTTCTTCACCGCTGTCGGCTTCGCACCATCGAGGTGGATGGCGCCTGTCAGGGGGCTGTACGTCGCGTTCGCACGGATCGGGTGACCGATCTCCGAAGGCATCAGGCCGTGCAGGCCGCAGGCGAAGACCCGGTGGGCGTCGAGCGCGCAGGGAACCCACGCACCCGTGTTGCCCCCGTAGCGAACCCAGACCCGGCACGGTGAAGCAAGCACCTCCGCAGGCGTTGCCGACCTTCGGCCCTCGAGATCGGCATGTGTGTAGTGCGTCCAGTTCCACCGGTCGGCGCACAGTTGAGCCGGCGACTCGGCGGGATGTGCGTGAGCCGTCGCGGAGCGGACGACGACCAGCGTGGCGGCCAGCAGTGCCGCCAAGAGGACCGGGCGCGTCACGCCGCGAGTGTAAGCGGACTCACCTCCGGCGTCGAGCTCATCCTCGAAGTCGTTTCAGCGCCGGCCCGAGCGCCTGCTTCGCGTGCAGCACCGGCTCGAAGAGGTCGCCGTGCTTCGCGATCCGGTCGAGCGCGACCTGCATGGTGAAGTCGCGCGGCCGCACGTCCTCGGTCAGCTCGTCCCAGCGCAGCGGGGTCGAGACGGGCGCGCCCGGCTTCGGCCGCACCGAGTAGACAGAGGCGATCGTCTTGCCGTGGCCGTTCTGGCGGTGGTCGACGAGCACGCCCGACCGCTTCTTCATCAGCCACTCCGTCGTCACCTCGCCGGGGTGCTCCGCCTCGAGCGTCCGCGAGAGGAGCTCGGCGAACGCGTAGGTGTCCTCGTACGAGGAGCGGCGGACGATCGGGAGCACGACGTGGAGGCCGTCCGCGCCGCTCGTCTTGACGAAGCACTCCAGGTCGAG
>DASZWI010000117.1:0-1870 GCA_035546715.1 Gaiellaceae bacterium
TCGACGGCCTGCTGGAGCCGGACGAGGGTGTCGCGGTCGACGACCGGCGCCAGCTCGACCTCGTCGACGCCGCGCTCGGCGCGGCTCGCCAGCATCTCCCATTCGTCCTGCCGGGACGGGTAGCCGACGGACATCCGCAGCAGGAAGCGGTCGAGCTGCGCCTCGGGCAGGGGGTACGTGCCCTCGTACTCGATCGGGTTCTGGGTCGCCAGGACGAGGAAGGGCGGTCCCAACGGCCGCGACGCGCCCTCGGTGGTCACCTGGCGCTCCTGCATCGCCTCCAGCAGCGCGGCCTGGGTCTTCGGCGGGGCCCGGTTGATCTCGTCCGCGAGCAGGAGGTTGGCGAAGATGGGGCCGGGCCGGAACTCGAAGTCGGCCTCGCGCTGGTTGTAGATCGACGAGCCGGTCACGTCGGACGGCATCAGGTCGGGCGTGAACTGGATCCGCGAGAACTCGAGCGAGGTCGCGCGTGCGAACGAGCGCGCCATCAGCGTCTTCGCCAGGCCCGGGTAGTCCTCGATCAGGACGTGACCGTCGCCGAGCACGCCGAGCAGCAGCAGCTCGAGCGCCTCGCGCTTGCCCACGACCGCCTTCTCGACCTCGTCGAGGATGCGGTTGCAGATCGGAGCGATCTCCGCCGGGGCCATGCCTGCCTGGTCCACCGCTACATCTTCTCCAGATCGTCGACCAGCGCGCGCAGCTCGTCGGGGGCGAGCCCGGGAGCGAAGCGGTCCTCGGGCGCCGGCCGGTTGGGACGGAGGAGGTCCCACCAGCAGCCGAGCGTCTCCGGCCCGGCGCGCCGCCCGCTGCGCTCGAGGCGCGACTCGGCGATCTCGCGCAGCGCCGGGAGCAGGCGCAGGTGGAGGTCGTAGGCGGTGACCGTGGCCAGGGTCACCTCGCGCTGCACGCGCTCGAGCTCCGGCAGCCGGTCGGCGGGCGGCGCCGGCGGGACGAGCGACTCGTCGAAGGCGGAGCGGCGGGCGGGGAGCAGGTCGGCGACGAGCCCGAGCAGCATGCGGACGAGCACGGCTCCCACGACGAGGACGTACACGTGCGCGACGACCGGACGGTGGCTCGGCACGAACACGATCGCGCCCGCCCCGACGAGCGTCGCGAGCGCGAGCGGCCCGATCGCCTCGAAGATCCGGGCGTTCACGCCGCGGCCGCGAGCTCGTCGCGGATCTCCCGCAGCGCGCCGATGGCGTCGCGCTTCATGTCCGGCCCGACCTCCCGCCGGCTGAACTTCGCCACCTCGAACAGGCGCGTGAGCCGGGCGACGGGCTCGTGCCGGGCCGTCAGGTCGGTGAGCACCCGCGACAGGTACTCGAGCGGCGTCTCGCTCGGCAGGCGGCGGATGCCGTGGCGCGCGAGGACGTTCTCCATCCGCGCATAGGCGGCGATGACGGCCTTCCGGGCGTCGGGCTCGCGCTCGAGATCGTCGATCGCGTCGCTGATCGTCGCCGCGAGGTCGCCCGCGACCGAGGGCTCCTCGGCGGCCGCCCGTCGCCGGCGCAGGGCAAAGGCGGTGAGCACGAGGACGACGGCGAGCGTGAGGGCGATCCAGAGCACGGGGTACTCGAAGTGCGCGCCCGCCGGCGCGTGGTGAGCGGCCTTCGCCGTCGGGGAGGCGTGCAGCCCGACCGAGGGCGGGGACGGCGGGCGCGAGAACAGGTAGTTGCGCAGCCGGACGCGGAACGCGAGCGCGACGGCGATCACGGCCAGCACGAGAAGCGTCTCGAGGACGCGCCGGGCGAAGCTCTTGCGCTGGCGGCGGACGGCGGCCTGCCGCTGCTGGAGGACGAACAGGTAGAGGGCGAACGGCGCCGCCGCGAAGAAGACGACGAGGAACGCGCTCATCGCCCAGCTCGTG
>DASZWI010000118.1:0-2076 GCA_035546715.1 Gaiellaceae bacterium
GAGCAGCTCGTCGGTCTCCTCGGCCTCGACCCAGCGGCCCTTCAGGGCCGAGAGGAGCTTGACCAGGCCGAGGTCGCGCGCGAGCCCGCGCTCGTAGCGGCCGAGGCCCTCGAGGCAGACGACGCCGACCGACCACGGCCCGAGGCCGCGCTCGCGCTCGAGCCGCCGCGCGACGGCGTCGGTGGAGTGGCCGTGCAGGCGCTCCAGCTCGACCGACCGGCAGAGTCGCACGAGCGCCGAGCCGCGGCGGGCGCCGAGGCCCAGCTTCTGGAGCTGCGCGGGCGAGAGTGCGCCGAGCTCGGCGCAGGTCGGCGCCGCGTGGAGGCCGTCCCGCTGCGGGGTCGTGGCGCGCACGACCGTCCGCTCGATCCGGCGCGCCTCCTTCGCGGTGATGAGCTGGCCCGCGACGGCGCGGAGCAGGGCCTGCGCGACGGTGGCCGTGCGCAGAGGCCGCAGCCCGCGCAGGCGCAGCAGCGCGTGCTCGAGCAGCGGGTCCTTCCGGAAGCGGCGCAGGAACTCGCCGTGGTCGTCGTCCAGCCCGAGCACGAAGCGCACGTGGTCGACGCCGGCGTCGCTCTCGGCGGCGACGACGATCGTCCCGTCGGGGCGCTGCGCGGCGTGCACCTGCTCGAGCCGGCCATCGACGCGGACCGTCGCCCGGTAGGTCCGGTCGACGACGACCCGCGTCGCGTCCGAGCCCCAGCGGCCGGACAGGCCGAGCGAATAGGGGCCGCGGGGGCGCAGCTCGGCACGAATCGGCACCAGCCGATCGTAGTCGGGCACCCGGGCGAGCCTCTACAGTCCGGCCATGCTGCGCAGGGTCGCCTCGCAGGTGTCGCTGCGAAGCCGGGAGCGGAAGCTGAGCCTGTTCCGGGAGCTGCTGGCGCCGGGGCCCGAGACCACGGTCGTCGACGTCGGCGTCACCGATGCGCCGTTCGGCGACGGGTCGACGGACAACTTCTTCGAGGCGCTCTACCCCTGGCCGGAGCGGATCACGGCGGTCGGCCACACGGAGCTCGACCGCTTCCGCGCCGCGTTCCCGCGCACGACCGCGGTGCAGGCCGACGGGCGCGAGCTGCCGTTCCCCGACGGGGCGTTCGACCTCGGCTTCTCGAACGCCGTCGTCGAGCACGTCGCCGGCGGCCGCGAGGGCCAGCGCCGCTTCGTGCACGAGCTGTGCCGCGTCGCCGGCCGCGTCTTCGTGACGACGCCGAACCGCTTCTTCCCGATCGAGGTGCACACGCTGCTGCCGTTCGCGCACTGGCTGCCCCCGGGCCTCCGGTCGCGCGCGGTGGCGGCGCGCGGCTTCCACGACGTGCTCGACCCGCTCGGCCCGCGCGAGCTGGCGTCGCTCTTCCCCTATCCGGTGCGCGTGATCAACCGCGGGATCACGCTGATCGCGGTGGGGCCTCGATGAGGGCGCGGCTCGACCTGCGCCGGCCCGTGTGGGCGGTGCACGTCCTTGTCGTCGGGCTCGCGTTCCACAACCTCGTCGTCTCGCAGCTCTGGCACGCCGGGCTGCGCGGCGGGGCGCTGACGGTGGTCTCGGCGTGGAAGGACGCGCTGCTCGTCGCCGCGCTCGCGCTGGTGCTCTGGGCGCGGCGCCGCGAGCCGCTGCGGCTGCACCCGGTCGACTGGCTCGCGCTCGCGTTCGGCGTCTTCGTCGTCGCGTACGGCGTCGTGCCGCAGTCGGTCCTCGACGGCAACGCGACGACGAAGGGCGTGCTGTACGGCCTGCGCCACGACCTGCTCCCGGTCGGCGGCTACTTCCTCGGGCGGCTCCTCGCGCTCTCGCAGCAGGAGCGGCGCTCGGTGGGGCGGACGATCGTGGTCACCGGGATCGCGGTCGCGGCGCTCGGGCTGGCGGACGTCTTCCTCGTGCACCTGCAGTGGTGGCGCACGAACGGGACGATCGGCTGGTTCCGCGACCAGCTCGGCATCGACACGAGGACGAGCGGGCTCTCCGGCCTGCCGGAGAACTTCGTCTACAACGCCGGCGGCGGCGACGTCTTCCGGCGGCTGGTGTCGACGTTCCTGTCGCCGCTCGCGACCGCCTACCTGCTCGTCGTCGCGCTG
>DASZWI010000119.1:0-13399 GCA_035546715.1 Gaiellaceae bacterium
GCCGCCGTACGGCAGGCGCAGGAGCGCGCACTTCCACGTCATCCACATCGCGAGCGCCGCGCACTCGCCCAGATCGACGCCCTCGTCGTAGCGGACGCCGCCCTTCGTCGGCCCGAGCACCGACGAGTGCTGCACCCGGTAGGCCGGGAACGTGACGACGGCGCCGTCGTCGAGTCGCACCGGCAGCGAGAGGATGACCGCACGCTCGGGGTAGCGCAGGCGGCTCGAGACGAAGTCGGGGATGTCGGCCAGGGCGAGGGCGTGCTCGAGCTGTGTCGAGGCCTGCCGGAAGAGCGGGGTGTCCCACTCCAGGGTCGGCGCGTGCTGCAGGGCCTCGGCCACGGCGGGAGGCTACTCCATCGAGGTAGTCCGTCAGGGACCGAAGGATGGGCCGAACGGCACTGGACGAGCCATGCGCTACTGTCGATCCTCCCGTCATGCGCCACCCCGAGCTCCTGCCGTTCTTCTGCTTCGCCATCGCACTCGAGGCGGCGCATCTCCGCTGGATCCTGCTCACGCAGTGGACGTGCAAGGGCTGCGGCGACGCGCACGTCGACTGCGAGTGCAAGCCGGCCTGGGTCAAGAAGCTCCTCTAGTCCTCCAGTAGAGCCAGGATCGTCTCGACCTCGTCGGGTTCCGCGCCGAGGTGGGCGCCGCGGATCGCGGTCCACGCGCGCATCCGCCACGGGTCGAGGCCGGCCGCCTCGAACGCCGCCAGCCGGCGCCGGGTGCGGTCGAGCGGCATGGACCCGCAGCCGGCGTCGAGGTCGAACGGGTTCCAGAGGAAGGTCGGGACGTCGTACTCCGGCTCGCCGAGCCAGGCCTTCGGGTCGATGGCGACCCAGCGTGCGCCGTGACGGAGCAGGTTGTGGTGGTGGAAGTCGCCGTGGACGAGCACGTCGTGCCGGGGGCGGAGCTCGTCGAGGAGACGGCGTGCGAGCGGGACGAGCTCCGAGCCCGTGGCCCCGCGGCGCTCGGCGTCGTCCAGCCAGCGGCGCACGTGCGGCTCGACCGGGCGGAACGGCGCGCCCGCCGGCCGCCACAGCCGCTTCCCCACCTCGATCGCGATGGCGGTCGCCTCCTCGTCCGGCACGGCCGTCGCCTGGTCGCCGGGGTGGGCCCGCTCGATCAGGAACGCGCGGCGTCCGGCGTCTCGGCGCAGGAGCCGCACCGCGCCGTCGCCGTCCCAGAGCGCGAGGGCGTCGGGCTCGTGCAGCGCCTCGTCGTCGGACGCTGCCGTCACCTTCAGCACCGCGCCGTCGCCCGCGGGCGCCGCGTACGACCAGCGGGCGAAGGAAAAGGGCTCGCCGAGCCGGAGCCCCCAGTCCGCCGCGACCGCGGCGGCTGTCGCGGCGAGGGCATCGAGGTCGGCCATGCCGCAAGCCTAAGCGGGACCCGGGCTGCGGCACCCGGGCCCCAACGGCACCGTAGCGAGAGTCCGGTCCGACCGCACGCCTCTCTACGATCGACACAGGATGAGCGCTCGGCCGGACACGGCGGGCCTGCGCCGCACCTGGCTGCGGGGCTACCGCACGAGCGACGTCGAGATCGCCCTCGCCCGTAGCTCGCTCGAGCTCGAGCGCCTGCGGCTCGAGGTCGACGCGGGCCGCTCGCGCGCCCGGGCGATGCAGATGGAGATCGACCACCTGCATGGGCGCATCGACGCGTACCGCGGCCGCGAGGCCGAGCTCGACGCGTCGATCGCCGAGCTGCGCCAGCAGCGCGACCTGCTGCAGCGCGAGGCGCAGGCGAAGAGCGAGACGATCGTCGCGGACGCGGAGCGGCGCGCCGCCGGCCTGCGCACCGAGAGCCTGCGCGAGCTGGGCGAGCTCCAGGACCAGGTCGAACAGCTCCTGTCGCTCAAGGCCCGCCTCGTGCGCGCGTTCCGCAGCGCCGGCGAGCAGATCGAGAACGTCCTCGAGTCGATCAGCCTCGCCGCGGCGCAGGCCGACGAGGCGCCCGCGCCCGGCACGCGCCCGGTCGACGACCTCCGCGAGCGGCTCTCGCACTGGACCCGCGACGAGCCGTAGCGACAGGCCGCGCCCCTCGCCCCCGTCACACCGAGCCGGCGAGGCGACCTCCGGGTACGGCGTTCAGACCCGGACGCAGAGCGCCAGTCCGCTCACGCCGAGCACGTCGCGCCAGCCGTCCGGGAGGGCGGGCTCGACGTCCGGGCGCGTCGCGACCGCGACCAGCACCTCGTCGGCGCGGGTGAACGCGCACACGCCCGCTCCGAGGTCGACCGGCTCGTAGGCCCCGGCGAACGCCTGCTCGTAGCCGGCACGGAGCGCGAGCGTGCGCCACGTGACGTGCAGCTTCTCCGTCTCGGCGGTCGGCCGCTCGCCGCCGCGCAGCCGGGCGAGCGCGTCGCGGCGCGCCGCCCAGTCGACCGGCCGCCGGTTGTCGGGATCGACCAGCGACAGGTCCTCCAGCTCGTCGCCCTGGTAGATGTCCGCGACGCCGGGCGAGGTGAGCTTGAGCAGGAGCTGACCGAGCGCGATCCGCCGCCCGAGCGTCGCGACGCGCTCGAGGAACGGGTCGCCGGCCATCGCCTCCGCGGCGCGAGCGGCGAACTCCTGCACGGCCCGCTCGTGCTCGACGTCGGGATCGAGCCAGTTCGAGCCGATCTTGCCCTCGCGCAGCGCCTTCTCGAGGTACGCGTCGAGCCGGTCGCGGCCGATCGGCCAGGCGCCGACGAGCGTCTGGAGGACGAGCAGGGCCTCGCGGACGTCGTCGAGCCCTCCGGCCGCCTCGAGCCAGGCGCGCGCCCGCTCCGCCCACTCGTCGGCCAGCCACGTCAGCGCGACGATCCGCGCGCGGACGTCCGGCGAGCGCTTCGTGTCGTGCGTGTACGTGGTGAGCAGGTGCAGCGGGAACCTCGCCTGCCGCTCGAGGTTCGCCTCGTGGAACGCCGCCACGTCGAGGCCGAAGCGCCCCGGGTTGCCGCCGACCTCGTTCAGGGCCGCGAGCCGGAAGTAGCGGTAGAAGGCGGTGTCCTCCACGCCCTTCGCCATCACGGGGCCGGTCGTCTGCTGGAAGCGGACGACGAACGCCTCGTGCCCCGGCTCCTCCAGCAGGAGGATGCTGCGCAGCCGCTCGGGGAGCCCCGCCTGGGCGATCTCCGCGCGGTCCGCCTCCTCCACCCGCCCGCCCCAGGGCTCGACGTACGTGCGGTAGACGTGGAACGACGCGAGCGCCGACGAGAGGCTCTCGATCTCCAGCTCGCCGTGCAGCCGGCGCAGCTCGGGCTCGAACGTGTTCACGGCCACCTCGAGCTTCGCCAGCGCCGCGATGTCCGCGAACGCGCGGGTGTCGCCGGTCAGCTCGCCGTAGAGCCGGGTGAACGCCTCCTCGGCGGCGCCGTTCACGAACAGCGCCATCACGTCGTTGAGGAACTCGTAGCCGGTCGTCCCCTCGACCGCCCAGTCGCGCAGCTCCTCGCCGGGCTCGAGGATCTTCTCCGCCCAGGCATGGCGCACGCCGGCCGCGCGGAGCCGGTCGAAGTACTCCCGCGGGTTCGCCAGCCCGTCGGGATGGTCGACCCGGACGCCATCGATCGTCCCGTCGCGCGCCAGCTCGATCACCTTCGCGTGGGTCGCCCAGAAGACCTCTTCGTCCTCCTGCTTGATGCCGCCCAGGTCGCCGATGTCGAAGAAACGGCGGTGGAAGCCGGTGCGCAGGTCGACGTCGAAGAACATCTCCCGCAGCCGCTCGTCGCGCCAGAACTCGTTCTCGTCGACCGCGGCCATGTGGTTCGGGACGATGTCGAGCACGACGCCGAGCCCGGCCGCCGCAAGCTCGCGAAACGCCTCCTCCCCGCCGAGCTCGTCCGAGATGCGCCGCGGGTCGACGACGTCGTAGCCGTGCTGCGAGCCCGCGCGCGCCAGGAGCGACGGCGACAGGTAGAGGTGCGAGACCCCGAGGTCGCGCAGGTAGGGCACGAGCTCGCGCGCGGCGTCGAAGCCGCGCTCGGGCGTCAGCTGGAGACGGTAGGTGGCGCGGAACGCGCGTCCCCGGGTCACACGCGCCTGAAGAGTGCGACCGACCGGCTCTCGACGACCACGTCCGCCCCGGCGACGCAGCGGTCGCCGTCGCACGTGCAGCGGCCGGTCGCGAGCTCGATCTCCCAGCGGGTGCCGAAGCGCCGGGCGGGCAGGCGGAAGCGCATGTCCTCGTAGTGCCCGTTGAAGAGGATGAGGAACGAGTCGTCCCGCACCTCGTCGCCGCGCTGCGTCTCGATGTCGAGCTCGTCGCCGTTCAGGAACACGCCGATCGCGCGCGCGTCGCCGTTGTCCCAGTCGCGCCGCGTCATCCGCCGGCCGTCCGGGCGCATCCACCACACGTCGGGAAGCTGCTCGCCCCGCCCCTCGAAGAAGCGCTCCCGCCGGAACACCGGGTGGTCGCGGCGGAGCCGGATCAGCCGGCGCGTGAACTCGAGCAGCTCCTGGTCGGCCGCCTCCCAGTCGAACCACGACAGCTCGTTGTCCTGGCACCAGGCGTTGTTGCTGCCCTGCTGCGTCCGGCCGATCTCGTCGCCCCCGAGCAGCATCGGCACGCCCTGGCTGAGGAAGAGCGTGGTGAGGAAGTTGCGCTGCTGGCGCGCCCGCAGGGCGAGCACCTCGGGATCGTCGGTCGGGCCCTCGACGCCGCAGTTCCAGGAGCGGTTGTCGTCGGTGCCGTCGCGGTTGTCCTCGCCGTTCGCCTCGTTGTGCTTGCTGTTGTACGAGACGAGATCGGCGAGCGTGAAGCCGTCGTGCGCCGTGACGAAGTTGACCGATGCGAAGGGCCGCCGCCCGTCGCGCTCGTAGAGGTCGGCCGACCCGCCGAAGCGCTGGACGAACTGCGACACGGGCAGGTCGCCGCGCCAGAAGTCGCGCATCTCGTCGCGATAGATGCCGTTCCACTCCGACCAGAGGATCGGGAAGTTGCCCACCTGGTAGCCGCCCGGCCCGACGTCCCACGGCTCGGCGATCAGCTTCACCTGGCTGAGCACCGGGTCCTGGTGGATGACGTCGAAGAACGCCGACAGGCGGTCGACGTCGTAGAACTCGCGCGCCAGGGCCGAGGCGAGGTCGAAGCGGAACCCGTCGACGTGGCAGTCGATGACGAAGTAGCGCAGCGAGTCCATGATCAGCCGCAGCACCGACGGGTGCACCGGGTTCAGCGTGTTGCCCGTGCCCGTGTAGTCCATGTAGAAGCGCGGGTTGTCGGGCACCAGCCGGTAGTAGCTCTGGTTGTCGACGCCCTTGAAGCTGAGCATCGGGCCGAGGTGGTTGCCCTCCGCGGTGTGGTTGTAGACGACGTCGAGGATCACCTCGATGCCGGCGCGGTGCAGCGCCTTGACCATGCCCTTGAACTCGCGCAGCGGGTCGGCGGTCGCCGCGTACAGCGAGTGCGGCGCCAGGTAGCCGATCGTCGAGTAGCCCCAGTAGTTCGTCAGGCCGCGGTCGTGCAGGAAGCTCTCGTCGACGATGTGGTGGACCGGCAGGAGCTCGACCGCCGTCACGCCGAGCTGCTGGAGGTACTGGATCGCCGGCTCGCTCGCCAGCCCGGCGTAGGTGCCGCGCAGGTCCTCGCGGATCTCGGGGTGCCGCTTGGTGAAGCCCTTCACGTGCACCTCGTAGATGACCGTCTCGTGCCACGGCGTCCGCGGCCGGACCCAGTCGTCGTCCTCCCACTCGAAGGCGGGGTCGATGACGAGGCACTTCGGGATCGCCGGCGCCGAGTCGCTCTCGTCCGGGGTGAGGTCGGCGTCCTCGGCGCCGGTCGGCCGGTACGGCAGCGTCTGGGCGGCGTGCCAGTCGACGCCGCCCTCGATCGCCTTCGCGTACGGGTCGATCAGCAGCTTCGCGGGGTTGAAGCGGTGGCCCTTGGCCGGGTCGTACGGGCCGTGGACGCGGTAGCCGTAGCGCTGCCCGGGCCCGACGGCGGGCAGGTAGCAGTGCCAGTTGAACGCGTCGCGCTCGTGCACGACGATGCGCTCCTCAAAGCCGTGCTCGTCGAACAGGCACAGCTCGACGCGCTCGGCGTTCTCGCTGAAGAGGGCGAAGTTCGTGCCTTCGCCGTCCCACTCCGGCCCGAGCGGGAACGGCTTGCCGGGCCAGACCTCCCTGCTCACGGCCGGAGCTCCACCGTGCGCGCGTCGAAGTCGGCCACGAGCGTCGCGTTCCCGCGGCGCAGGGTGAGCACGCGTCCGTCCGCGCGGACGTCGAGCTCGCGCGGCAGCGCGCGCCGGAGCCGCAGCAGCTCGGCGTAGAGCGGCTCGGGCTCGCGAGGCCGCAGCTTCGACCGCTCGAACGTCGCGGCGTCCTGCGGGTCGGGCACCTCCTCGCCGGAGAACGCGGCGAAGCGCTCGAACTCGCGCCTCCGGCCCTCGCGCGTCGCCTCGGCGATCGCCGGGTCCACGTGGTCGGTGAAGAACTGGAACGGCGCGTCCTCGTCGTACTCCTCGCCCTGGAAGAGAAGCGGCGTGCAGGTCGAGAAGAGGCAGACGGCGAGCGCGACGCGGTGGGCGTCGCGCGGCAGCCGGTCGCCGAGCGCCCGGTTGCCGACCTGGTCGTGGTTCTGCGCGCAGACGACGAAGCGCTCCGGCGCCGACCGGGTCAGCTCGCGGACGAGGCCCTCCATCGACCCGTGGCTCTCGTAGTAGCCCTCCCGCTCCCCGGTGAGCAGGACGTGGAGCTCGTGGTGGAGGTTGTCGAGCCACATCGCGTCGTGGCCCCAGTCGGTGAGCGGCCGCCGGTCGTCGGGCCCCATCTCGGAGACGACGAGCCCCGGGACGCGGTCGCGCAGCTCGCGGAGGACGTGCGTCGGCGAGTCGTCGTGGATCGCGTGCACGGCGTCCAGCCGCAGGCCGTCGACGCGGTAGCCGGTCGTCCAGAGGAGCGCGTTGCCGATCGCCCACTCGCGCACCCCGGCCTCGGCGAAGTCGAGCGCGCCGCCCCACGCGGTCTCGTGCCGGTCGGAGAGGTAGGGCCCGAACGCGGTGATCCGCTCGCTGCCCGGCCCGAGGTGGTTGTAGACGACATCCAGCACGACGCCGAGCCCGGCCCGGTGGGCGGCGTCGACGAAGCGCGCGAGCCCGGCCGGGCCGCCGTAGGCGGGATGCGGCGCCCAGGTGTAGAGGCCGTCGTAGCCCCAGCCGCGGTCGCCGGGGAACGTCGCCACCGGCATCAGCTCGACGGCCGTGATCCCCAGCTCGCGCAGCTCGGCGAGACGCGGGATCGCGCCGTCGAACGTCCCCTCCGCGCTGAAGGTGCCGACGTGGAGCTCGTAGAGCACGAGCTCGTCGAGCGGCAGCGCCGGGCCGGGCGCGATGCGGAACGCGCCCGTGTCGAGCACGCGGGACGGGCCGAGGACGCCCTCCGGCTGCCAGCGGGAGCACGGGTCGGCGAGCGGCTCGCCGCGGTCGAGGACGTAGCGGTAGTCGTCGCCGGGCGACGCGGCGATCTCCGCCTCCCAGAAGCCGTCGGCGACTCGCTCGAGCGCCTGCCTGCCGCCGCGCACCGCCACCTCGACGGTCGAGGCGCCGGGCGCCCAGACGCGGAAGCGGACGAGCCCGCCGGCGACCGGAACGGCCCCGAGCGCGGCATCAGATGCCTGCACCGACACAGGTCGGGACGTTACCCGGGCGCGTGCGAGCGAATCCTCGCGCAGGAGCGTCCGCCCCGTCGGTCATGCTCCGACCGTGGTCGGCGAGGAGCTCGCGCGCATCCTGACCTGGAGCGAACGCCATCGCCGGCTGCTGGCGCGCCTCCAGCTCGTGCTGCTCTCGACGCTCGTGGTCGACGCGATCGGCTCCGTGCTGATCTTCCTGCTCGAGCGCCACGCGCAGGGAGGCGAGATCCATTCCTTCGGCGACGCGGTGTTCTTTACGACCGTGCAGCTGCTGACCGTGTCGTCGCAGATCCCGAACCCGCTGACGGCCGCGGGTCGCGTCGTCGACGTCGCGCTCGAGGTGTGGGCCGTGATCGTCGTCGCCGGCTCCGCCGGCGCCGTCGCGACGTTCTTCCAGTCTGCCGAGTAGCCACGACCCCCCGGCCGCGTGGGACGTGGCCGGGCCGTCAACCAGGGTCAGACCCGGGTCTGACCCTGCTTCGGGGACGAGCAGGGCTTTCGCACGCCCTCGAGGGGAGCGCGGGTCGGCCGTTGGGCCATGTCTCGCGTCGTTACTCGGGGCGAAGCCAGACGACGCCGAGCGGCGGGAGCGTCACCTCGGCCGACTGCGGCTGGTCGTGCCACGGACGGCCGTCGGCGACGACGGCGCCGAGGTTCCCGAGGCCGCTGCCGCCGTAGTACGTCGAGTCCGTGTTCAGCGCCTCGACCCACCGGCCGGGCGCGGGCAGGCCGATCCGGTACGCCTCGCGCGGCACCGGCGACAGGTTCGCGATGCAGACGAGCCACCGCTCGTCGCCGGCCGAGCGCCGCGCGAAGGCGAGGGCGTTGGCCCCGGCGTCGTTCGGCTCGAGCCAGAGGAAGCCCTCGTCCGAGAAGTCGACCTCCCACAGCGCCGGCTCCTCGGTGTAGACGCGGTTCAGGTCGCGGACGAGGTCGCGCATGCCCGCGTGCTCCGCGTGCTCGAGCAGCCACCACGGCAGCTCGCCCTCGTCGCTCCACTCCCACGGGTCGGCGAGCTCCGCGCCCATGAAGACGAGGTTCTTGCCGGGGTGCGCCCACATGTAGGCGAGCAGCGCGCGCAGGTTCGCGAGCTGCTGCCAGCGGTCGCCGGGCATCTTCGAGAGCAGCGAGCCCTTGCCGTGCACGACCTCGTCGTGCGACAACGGCAGGATGAAGTTCTCGTTCCACGCGTAGACGAGCGAGAAGGTCAGCTCGTGGTGGTGGAAGCGGCGGTGGATGGGCTCGCGCTCGAAGTACGAGAGCGTGTCGTGCATCCACCCCATGTTCCACTTGAAGCCGAAGCCGAGCCCGCCGACGTACGTCGGGCGGGAGACCGCCGGCCAGGCGGTCGACTCCTCGGCCGCCGAGATCACGCCGGGCTCGCGCGCGTGGATCAGCTCGTTCAGCTCCTTGAGGAACGAGACCGCCTCGAGATCCTCGCGCCCGCCGAACTCGTTCGGGACCCACTCGCCCGCCTTGCGCGAGTAGTCGAGGTAGAGCATCGACGCGACGGCGTCGACGCGCAGCCCGTCGACGTGGTACTCGCGCAGCCAGAAGAGCGCGTTCGCGAGCAGGAAGTTCCGCACCTCGGTGCGCCCCAGGTTGAAGACGAGCGTGCCCCAGTCGGGGTGCGCGCCGCGGCGCGGGTCGGCGTGCTCGTAGAGCGCGGTGCCGTCGAAGTTCGCGAGCGCCCACACGTCGCGCGGGAAGTGCGCCGGCACCCAGTCGAGGATCACGCCGATGCCCGTCGCGTGCAGCTTGTCGACGAGGTAGCGGAAGTCGTCCGGCGTGCCCATCGTCGAGAGGGGCGCGTAGTAGCCGGTCACCTGGTACCCCCACGAGCCCGAGAACGGATGCTGCATCACGGGCAGCAGCTCGACGTGCGTGAAGCCGAGGTCGCGCACGTACGGGGCGAGCTGGTCGGCCAGCTCGCGCCAGCCGAGGCCCTTGCGCCACGACTGCGCGTGCACCTCGTAGATCGAGAGCGGCCGGGTCAGCGGGTCCTGCGCGCGCCGCCGCTCGAGCCAGTCCTCGTCGGTCCACTCGTACGACGGCGTGAAGACCACCGACGCCGTCCGCGGCGGCACCTCCGCGCGGAACGCGAGCGGGTCGGCCTTCTCGTGGCCGTCGAGGTGGAACTTGTAGCACTGGCCTTCGTGCGCGCCCTCGACGAAGCCCTCCCAGATGCCGGGGTCGCCGAGCGAGCCGAGCGGGTGGGCGGCCGGGTCCCAGTTGTTGAAGTCGCCGACGACGCTGACGTAGTGCGCGTTCGGCGCCCACACCGCGAAGCGCACGCCGCCCTGCTCGGGGTGCGCGCCGAGCTTTTCGTACAGGCGCTCGTGCACGCCCGCCCGGGCGAGCCAGACGTCGAGCTCGCCGAACGCCGAGGTGCGCGCCCCGGTCACGCCGGCACGGTCTCCTCGAGCATTCGCACGATCCCGGCGACGGGGATCCGCACCCAGTCGGGCCGGTTGTTCAGCTCGTAGCGCAGCTCGTAGACCGCCTTCTCGAGCTCGAAGACGCGCAGCAGCTTGTCGAAGCCGGAGCCGGACGGGATCAGCGCGTGGTCGACGGTGGAGAGGTAGCCGTTCAGGAACTCCTCCTGCGCGCGCTCCTCCCAGTCCGACGGGGGATCGACGCCGCGCAGGATCGACGCGGCCGAGAACGCGTAGGCGAACGAGCGCATCATCCCCGCGACGTCCCGCAGCGGGCTCCGCTTCCGCCGGCGCTCGGTGAGCGAGCGGGCCGGCTCGCCCTCGAAGTCGAGGATCACCCAGTCGTCCTCGGCCCAGCGGGTCTGGCCGAGGTGGAGGTCGCCGTGGTGGCGGATCACACGGCCCGTGCCACCGACGTTCGTCAGGAGCCGCAGCAGCTCGCGCACCTCCTCGCCCCGGCCGCGGATCGGCTCGAGCTCGTCGGCGTCGTCGGGCAGCGAGAAGAAGATCCGCTCGATCTCCTCGTCGACGGTCGCGGTGAGGAGGCCGAGCGACTCGGCGGACGTCTCCTCGGGGCTGAAGTTCGGATCGTCGGCGTCCGAGCCGAGCACGGCGTGCATGCGCCCGGTGACCTCGCCCAGGCGGTTGAGGCGCGTGAGGAACTCGTCGGGGTCGCGGTCGAGCGCGTCCAGCGCGTACTCCCAGCCGTCGCGGCCGTTCGGGACGAACCGCTGCAGGATCCCGAGCGTCGCGTCCATCTGCCGGCCCGTGTACGCGTACCAGCCCGCGAGCTGCGCGATGTTCTCGAAGCCGTGCTCCGTCAGGAAGCGGAGCAGCTCCAGCTCCGGGTTGATGCCGGGCTCGAGCCGGCGGAACACCTTCAGGATCAGCTCCTCGTCGAACACCAGCGACGTGTTCGACTGCTCCGCGCTGATCCGCCGGGCCTCCCGGAGCTCCACCCCGAAGGTGGCCGCACCGTCGACGGCCGCGAACTCGACGACGCCCTCCGCCGCGGGGAGCTTCGCGCCGCCGCGGATCATGTGGACGAGCTCCCGCACCTGGCGCGGATCGTCGAGCGCGTCGTGCGACTCGTCCATGAGGAGCTGGTAGGTCTCGTGCGTCCCGGTCTCGAAGCGCACCTCCACGAGCGCGAGCTCGAGCGCCGGCTCCGCGTCGCGGAGCGTCGCCCGGTCGATCACCTGCGCGTGGGTCACCTCGCGCGTCTTGGACCCGAACCACCGCTGCGCGGTGACGAAGTCGATCAGCTCTCGCTCGTCGCTCATCCTTCCTCTTCGTCTTTCCGCAACTGGAACCAGAAGAACCCTCTCGGCCCCAACGTCAGCAGATAGGGCAGTTCGCCGATGCGTGGGAAGCGGCTGCGGCCGAACATCTCCTCGGGCACGAACCCCTCCCAGCGCGACAGGTCGAGCTCGACCGCCTGCGCCGAGCGGGCGAGGTTGTGGACGCAGAGGACGATGTCCTCCTCGTACGTGCGGACGTGCGCGAAGACGCGCGGGTTCTCCGGCCGTAGCGCCTCGTACGTGCCGAGCCCGAACACCGGGTGCTCCTTCCGGAGCGCGATGAGCCGGTGCAGCCACCGGAGCAGCGAGTTCGGCTGGCGGAGCTGCGCCTCGACGTTCACCGCCTGGTAGCCGTAGACCGGGTCCATCAGCGGCGGCAGGTAGAGCTGCGCGAAGTCGGCGCGGCTGAAGCCGCCGTTGCGGTCGCCCGTCCACTGCATCGGCGTGCGGACGCCGTCGCGGTCGCCGAGGAAGACGTTGTCGCCCATCCCGATCTCGTCGCCGTAGTAGAGGACGGGCGAGCCGGGCAGCGAGAAGAGGATCGCGTGCATCAGCTCGATCTCGTCGCGGCCGTTGTCGAGCAGCGGCGCCAGGCGGCGGCGAATGCCGAGGTTCAGCTTCATCCGCGGGTCCTTGGCGTACTCCTCGTACATGTAGTCCCGCTCCTCGTCGGTGACCATCTCGAGCGTCAGCTCGTCGTGGTTGCGCAGGAAGAGGCCCCACTGGGCGTTCTCGGGGATCTGCGGCGTGCTCTCGAGGATCTCGACCATCGGGAGCGCGTCCTCGCGGCGCAGCGACATGAACATGCGCGGCATCACCGGGAAGTGGAAGGCCATGTGGCACTCGTCCCCGTCGCCGAAGTACTGCACGACGTCGTCGGGCCACTGATTCGCCTCCGCGAGCAGCACGCGGTCGGTGTAGCGGGCGTCCACCTCGGCGCGCACGCGCTTCAGGAACGCGTGCGTCTCGGGCAGGTTCTCGCCGTTCGTCCCGTCGCGCTCGTAGAGGTACGGGACGGCGTCGAGCCGGAAGCCGTCGAGCCCCATGTCGAGCCAGAAGCGCAGGACGTTCAGCATCTGCTCCTGCACCTGCGGGTTGTCGTAGTTCAGGTCCGGCTGGTGGCTGAAGAACCGGTGCCAGTAGTACTGGCCGCGCACCGGGTCCCACGTCCAGTTCGACGGCTCCGTGTCGAGGAAGATGATCCGCGCCTCGCTCCAGCGGGTGTCGTCGTCGCTCCAGACGTACCAGTCGCCGTACGGGCCCTCCGGGTCGGTGCGGCTCGCCTGGAACCACTCGTGGTCGCTCGAGGTGTGGTTCATGACCAGGTCGGCGATCACGCGAAGCCCGCGCTGGTGCGCCTGCTCGATGAACGTCTGGAAGTCGTCGAGGTTGCCGTAGTCCGGGTGGATGCCGAAGAAGTCCGAGATGTCGTAGCCGCCGTCGCGGAGCGGGCTCGGGAAGCAGGGCAGCAGCCAGATGCAGTCGATGCCGAGCCACTGGAGGTAGTCGAGCTTGTCGGTGAGCCCGCGGAAGTCGCCCGAGCCGTCGTCGTTGCCGTCGAAGAACCCACGGAGGTGGATCTCGTAGAACGTGGCGGTCTTGAACCACGACGGGTTCCGCTCGAACCAGTGGCCGGGCTCGGACATCAGTCGCTCGCTTTCGGGACGGGGGGTTCCTGGGGACCGCCTGCCGAACGGGCTTCGGAGGCAGCCTCCGTCACGAGATCGTGACGGACTGTCCCCAATTCGCCTCCGAGCAGGAAGTTCCGCGCGACCCGTCGGTGGCAGCCTACGTCACGGGACCGCGCCGGAAACGTGACGGAAGCGCTCACGCGCGCACCTTGAGCACGTGGCTCTGGCCCGGGCCGAGCTTCACGTAGTTGCGGCCGGCGCGCCAGAGATACGTCTGCTCGGCGAGCAGGTCGCTGACCTCGAACGCGGGCGGCCAGCCGAGCGCGACCGGGACGACGCACACGCCCTCCTGCTCGGCCTGGGGGTCGATGTTGACGACCACGATCACGTCGTCCTTGACGTAGGCGACGAGCCG
>DASZWI010000120.1:0-16276 GCA_035546715.1 Gaiellaceae bacterium
GCTGGGACGCGAGCTTCGAGGCGCTCGTGGCCCGCATCGTCGCCGACTTCGCCGCCGAGCACGACCCGGCGTGCGAGCGGGCCTGGATCGCGGAGCTCGACGGCCGCCGCGCCGGCTGCATCCTCTGCGTCCGGGCCGACGACGAGACGGCGAAGCTCCGCATCCTGCTGGTCGAGCCGTGGGCCCGCGGCCACGGCATCGGCAGCCGGCTCGTCGACGAGTGCATCGCCTTCGCCCGCGCCGCCGGCTACCGGCGGATGGTGCTGTGGACGAACGACGTCCTGGTCGCCGCCCGCCGGATCTACGAGCGCGCAGGCTTCGAGCTCGTCGAAGAAGGCAAGCACCACGCCTTCGGCCACGACCTCGTCGAGCAGACCTGGGCACGCAACCTGTAGCCGCAGCCCGCCCCAACCCGGACCTTGTGTTGACTCAACACAAAGTCAGCTCGGCCCGGCACTCACGCTCGGCGAAGAGGCTGTCTCGATGTCGCTCCGGCTCGGGTTCGAGTCGTTCGCGAGGGACCACCGGACCGACACCTTGTGTTGAGTCAACACAAAGTCAGCTCGGCCCGGCACCCACGCTTGCCGAAGGCGCCGCCCTCGCGAGCGCCCGAGCTTGCTCGGGCGTGAGCCACAGCAACTGTCTCGTGTGTCGACACAACTCGTACGGCCGCTCGAGTGGCCAGTGTCGGAGGGGAGGGTTTGGGAGGGGAACCGAAGGTGCCCCTCCCAACTGAGAGCGCTAGGCGCGGGTCAGCGGCTTGTACTTGATGCGGTGCGGCTCGAGGGCCTCCGGGCCGCGGGTCTCTCGGACCCAGTCGGCGTACTCGGCCCACGTGCCTTCGAACCACGTGACCTGGCTGTCGCCCTCGAAGGCGAGGATGTGCGTCGCGACGCGGTCGAGGAACCAGCGGTCGTGCGTGATCACGACCGCGCAGCCGGCGAAGTCGAGCAGGGCCTCCTCGAGCGCGCGCAGGGTGTCGACGTCGAGGTCGTTCGTCGGTTCGTCCAGCAGGAGCACGTTGCCGCCGCTCTTCAGCAGCTTCGCGAGGTGGACGCGGTTGCGCTCGCCGCCCGAGAGCTGGCCGACCGGCTTCTGCTGGTCGCCGCCCTTGAAGTTGAACCACGACGTGTACTGGCGCGAGTTCACCTCGCGCTTGCCGAGCAGCACGACGTCCTGGTTGCCGGAGATCTCCTTCCACACCGTGTTCTTCGGATCGAGGCCGGCCCGCGACTGGTCGACGTACGCGAGCTGCACCGTGTCGCCGATCGTGAGCTCGCCGCCGTCGGGCTGCTCCTCGCCGGCGATCATGCGGAACAGGGTCGTCTTGCCGGCGCCGTTCGGGCCGATGACGCCCACGATGCCGGCGGGCGGCAGCGAGAACGACAGGTCCTCGACGAGGAGCCGGTCGCCGAAGCCCTTCGTCACGTTCTTCGCCTCGATGACGACGTCGCCGAGCCGCGGCCCCGGCGGGATGTGGATCTCGACGCGGTCGAGCTTGACCGACTCCTCCTCGGCGAGCAGCTTCTCGTACGCGCCCAGCCGGGCCTTCGACTTCGCCTGCCGGGCGCGCGGCGCCATGCGCACCCACTCGAGCTCGCGCGCGAGCGTGCGGCGGCGGGCCGACTCCTGCTTCTCCTCCGTGGCGAGCCGCGCCTGCTTCTGCTCGAGCCAGCCGGAGTAGTTGCCCTGGTAGGGGATGCCGCGGCCGCGGTCGAGCTCGAGGATCCAGCCGGCGACGTTGTCCAGGAAGTAGCGGTCGTGCGTCACCGCGACGACGGTGCCCTTGTAGTCGTGGAGGAACCGCTCGAGCCAGTAGACCGACTCGGCGTCGAGGTGGTTCGTCGGCTCGTCGAGCAGCAGCAGGTCGGGCGCCGACAGCAGCAGCCGGCAGAGCGCGACGCGGCGGCGCTCGCCGCCGGAGAGGGAGGCGACGTCGCGGTCGCCGTCGGGGAGGCGCAACGCGTCCATCGCGTGGTCGAGCTGGCTGTCGAGCTGCCACAGGTCGCGCCGGTCGATCTGGTCCTGCACCTCCGCCTGCTCGGCGAGCAGCGCGTCGAAGTCCGCGTCGGGCTCGGCGAACGCCGCCGAGATGGCGTTGAAGCGGTCGAGCAGGTCGCGCAGGGGCCGGACGCCGTCCTCCACGTTCTCGCGGACGTTCTTGCTCGGGTCGAGGTCGGGCTCCTGCTCGAGGAAGCCGACCGTGGCGCCCGGCGCGAGCTCGGCCGTGCCCGAGGACGTCTCCTCCTTGCCCGCCATGATCCGCAGGAGGGTCGACTTGCCGGCGCCGTTCGCGCCGAGCACGCCGATCTTGGCGCCAGGCAGGAACGACAGCGAGATGTTCGCCAGCACCTGTCGGTCCGGGCCGTAGAACTTGTCGACCCGGTACATCGTGAAGACGTAGTCGCTCATCTGCGACCGGCCACGATAGCGGCGGTCGCGGCGTGGACCGCGGCTCCGGCCGGAAGGGCAGGGGTACAGTGTGAAGCGTGGCTGTGAGCACCCCGTCGACGCTCGATGCGAGCGCGCTGCGCTCCGACTTCCCGATCTTCGAGCAGACCTTCCACGGGCGCCCGCTGGCCTACCTCGACTCCGCCGCGAGCTCGCAGAAGCCGCGGCAGGTGCTCGACGCGATGACGCGCTTCTACGAGACGTCGTACGCGAACGTGCACCGTGGCGTCTACGAGCTCGCCGAGCGCGCCACCGCGGGCCTCGAGGAGGCGCGGGGCAAGGTCGCGCGGTTCGTGAACGCGCCCGCCGAGCGGGAGATCGTCTTCGTCCGCAACGCGACCGAGGCGCTCAACCTCGTCGCCTACGCCTGGGGCCTGAAGAACCTCGGGCCGGGCGACACCGTGGTCGTCACCGAGCTCGAGCACCACGCCAACTTCGTGCCCTGGCAGTTCATCGCGGGCAAGACGGGCGCCACGTTCCTGGTGCTCGACGTCGACGACCAGGGCCACCTCGACCCCGCCCGGCTCGACGAGCTCGTCGGGGACGCCGACGTGAAGGTGGTCGCGACCGGCTACGTCTCGAACGTGCTCGGCGGCGCACAGGACGTCCCGGCGATCGCCGCGTGGGCGCACGCCCGCGGGGCCATCCACGTGTGCGACGCGGCGCAGGCGGCGCCGCACAAGCGCGTCGACGTGCAGGCGCTCGGCTCCGACTTCGTCGCCGTCAGCGGCCACAAGATGCTCGGCCCGAGCGGCATCGGGTTCCTGTGGGGCAAGGCGGACCTGCTCGCCGAGATGGATCCGTTCCTCACCGGCGGGCACATGATCCGCAGCGTCCGCGCCGACCGGACGACGTGGGGCGAGCTGCCGCACAAGTTCGAGGCGGGCACGGCGCCGATGGCCGAGGCCGTCGGCCTGGGCGCGGCGATCGACTACCTGGAGGAGATCGGGCTCGACCGGATCGAGGCGTACGAGCACGAGCTCGTCGCGTATGCGCTCGAGCAGCTCACCGACATCCCGGGCGTCGAGCTGTACGGGCCGCCGGCGAGCGAGCGCGCCGGCATCGTCACGTTCAACGTCGAGAGCGTCCATCCCCACGACGTGGCGCAGGTGCTCGACCTGGACGCGGTCGCGATCCGCGCCGGGCACCACTGCTGCCAGCCGCTGATGTCGAAGCTCGGCGTCGTGGCCACCAACCGGGCGAGCTTCTACCTCTACACGCTGCCGGAGGAGATCGACCGCCTGGCCAACGGCGTGCGCCGCGTCAAGGAGCAGTTCGGCGTATGAGCGAGTTCGACCAGCTCTACCGCGAGGTCATCCTCGACCACTACAAGAACCCGCGCGGACACGGGCTGCTCGAGGATCCCGACGCCCATGCGGAGGGCCAGAACCCCCTCTGCGGCGACGAGGTGACCGTCTCGGTGCGCTTCGGCGAGGACGGCGAGACGATCGAGCAGGTCGGCTTCGAGGGCCGGGGCTGCGCGATCTCGCAGGCCGCGACGTCGATGCTCACCGAGCTCGTCCAGGGCCGCACGGCGAGCGAGGTGGCGGAGCTCCCGAAGGAGGAGCTGCTCGACGAGATCGGGATCCCGCTCACGCCGGTGCGGCTGAAGTGCGCGATCCTCGGGCTCGGCGTGCTGAAGGTCGCCCTGCACCGCGCGAAGGGCACGCCGCTCCCGGAGGAGTGGCAGGGCCTCTCCGACGACTTCGCGCTCTCCTAGACCGCGGTGGCCGAGATCGACGTCGCGCCCGCGGCGGACTTCCCGCCGGGATCCGTCAAGATCCTCGACCTGGGCTGGGTGTCGATCGGCGTCTACAACTGCGGGGGCCGGCTCTACGCGCTCGAGGATCGCTGCTCGCACGACGACGGGCCGCTCTGCGAGGGCGACTGGGACGAGGAGGAGTGCAAGGTCGTCTGCCCGCGGCACGGGGCGACATTCGACCTCGCCACCGGCCGCGCCCTGACGCTGCCGGCGATCGAGGGCGTGGCGACCTACCCCGTCGAGGTCGTCGACGGCGTCGTCCGGGTCACCGTTGCCTGACGCGTCAGGGGTCTCCGGCGTCGTCCGCTGCTGGGAGTCGAGCGACCCGCTCTACGTGGCCTACCACGACGAGGAATGGGGCCGGCCCGTGCGGGACGAGCGCGGGCTGTACGAGCGCTTCTGTCTCGAGGGGTTCCAGTCGGGCCTCTCGTGGCTGACGATCCTCCGCAAGCGCGAGGGGTTCCGGAAGGCGTTCGCCGGCTTCGATCCCGAGCAGGTCGCCCGCTTCGGCGAGCGCGACATCAGGCGCCTGCTCGCCGACGCGTCGATCATCCGCCATCGCGGCAAGATCGAGGCGACGATCGCCAACGCCCGTGCGACGCTCGGGCTGCGCGAGGCGGGCACGCCCCTCCACGAGCTGATCTGGTCGTTCGCGCCCGAGCCGCGCAGCGCGCCGCGGACGCAGGACGACTGGCAGGCGTCGACGCCGGAGTCGGTCGCCCTCGCGAAGACGCTGCGCAAGGCGGGCTTCCGGTTCGTCGGCCCGACGACGGCCTACGCGGCGATGCAGGCCTGCGGCCTCGTGAACGACCACCTCGCGGACTGCTGGGTCCGCGACGCGGTCAGCGCTTCGGCGCTTTGAGGATCCGTGCCCTGACGGTGTAGTGGCGGCGGGGCAGCTTGCCGTGGCTGCGCCAGACGAGGAGCCCTGCCGCATCCGTGCGGCCCGTGACGTGGCCGACGACGCTCGAGCCCTTGCGCACCACGAGGTCGACGCGCACCCCGTGGGCGGGCTTGCCGCCCGCGACGACCCGGACGGTGACGACCACGTGGCCCTTCGGGAAGGTCGTGCGCGTCGAGGCGACGCGCGGGGGCGGCGCGTTCACGACGACCTGGGTCGCCGCCGTCACCGTCCCGCTGACCGCGGTGATCGTGGCGGTGCCCGCCTTCGTCCCCGCCACGAACGTCGGGATGCCGTGGACGACGGCGACCCGGCCGAGCGAGGCCGGGGTGACCTTCCAGGCGGGCGTGCTCGTGACCGTGTTGCGCAGGGCGTCGCGGACCGCGACGGTCAGCGGAACCTGCCCGCCTTCGAGCACCGTGTGGGCGTGCGCCCGGAGGGCGATCGCCGCCGGCGGGCCGGGGACGACCGTCTCGGTCTGCGTGGCGGCCGGCTGGCCCGGAACGTCCGCGGTGAGGGTGGGCGTCCCGGCGGCGGCGTCCTCGTAGTAGACGAGCGCGTTGCTCGAGCCCGCGGGAATCGTGATCGTCAGGGACGGCGACCACGGTCCGCCCGGGCTGAGGGAGAACGCACCCTGGGGCGAGGTCGAGCTGAGCGCCACGACCACGGGCTGGAGCGCCGCGGTCGGGACGCCGCCCGTCTGCACCTGGAGGGTGATCGGGCCGCTCGGCGCCCCGGCCGTGAGCGTGAACGGCGGCGACGCGAAGCCGACCGCGGACTGCGTCCAGGTCGCCAGGTTCGACCAGGCGGTCGCGAACGTCGCGCCGTCCACGACCGTCGAGCACCAGAGCGGCTGGCCGAAGGGGCCGCAGGCGGTGATGCCCGGGTCGGTCGGGTCGGCGGTGTCGTCGGCCGAGTCCCGGATCGCCTGGCCGAGGCGATCGAGGATCTGGGCGCTCTGCGAGGTGAAGTCGCTGGGTGCGAGGGCGAGCGTGTTGTTCGGCGCCCATGCGAACCCGATGCGGTCGGTGCCGGTGGCGAGGCCGGCCGAGAGCGCGCGTGCCGCGTAGACCTGCGCCGAGACGTAGTCCTGCATCTGCTGGAAGGGGAGCTGCGTCCAGCCGTACGAGGACGCCCACGCCCACGCCGCGTTCGCCAGCGGCACGTACGACGCGGTCAGGTACGCGGCGGCGGCCGGGTCCTGCGTCGGATCGGAGCGGGCCAGGATCACCGGGCCGCCCATGTACTGCTCGAGCTCGTCGCGCCGCGCCTGCGGCGTCGTGTTCGCGACGCCGTAGTTGCGGACGTCGCCGTACACCTCCTGGCCCCAGTCGCCGACGTACGCGGACATGTCCGCCCAGAAGCCGGCGTCCTGGAACCAGCTCTGGAGCGTGGCCTTGTACTGCGACACGTCGTTCGTCGGCTGCGCGGCGCCGATCGCGAACACGACGCCCTTCGCCGCCGGCACCGTCCCGTCGCCGGTGAAGAGCCCGCGGACGAAGTCCCGCACGTTCTGGCGCGCGGCGCCGGTGTTCTTCCTCACGGCCGTGGTGAGCTCGTTCAGCGCCCAGGTGTCCCCCGCGGCGACGTCGTAGCCGGCGGCCGCCATGTTCTGCCGTGCGGTGATCCCCGCCTGCACCCAGCTCGACTGGTTCGTGCTCACCCACTTCGTCCAGCCGTTCCAGTTCATCTCGGCCAGCGCGTGGAAGTTCGGCCCGAGCGCGCGGATCTTCGCGGCCTGTCCCGGCCGCGGCAGCGTCTTGTTGCTCGTGAGCGGCGGCACCGACACGTAGTACTGCGCGCACGGCGAGTTGCTCGCCGCCAGCTTCGTCGCGATCCGCAGCCAGTCGGTCTGCGCGTAGACGACGACACGGGTGGAGCGGCAGTCGGCCGCCGCCGCGCGGTCGGCACGATGGGCTGCGCGATCGTGGACGAGCTTCGTCCAGAGCGCCTGCGTCGCGGCGGGCGTCAGCGACGGGACGACGGGCGTGGCCGCGCGTCCGCTGCTGGCGAACGCGAGTGCGGCGGCGGCGACGAAGAGGCACGCGAGCGCCCGTCTGTGGACGTTGATCGTCACTCGAGGGTCTCCTGCGGGCGACCCGACCCGCGCGGCCATCCTAGCGGGCACCATCGACGGATGGTCTGTCTCGTCCACGGCCTGGGGGTCTCGCACCGCTACTTCGTCCCGCTGTGGCGGCTCCTGCCGGGCGCCTGCTGCCCCGACCTCGTCGGCGACGACGTCCCGGCGCTGGCAGCGTCCCTGGAGCGGAGCCTCGTGCCGGGCAGCATCCTCGTCGCCAACTCGCTCGGCGCGCAGCTCGCGGTCGAGGTGGCCGGGCGCCGCCCGGAGCTCGTGTCCGGGCTCGTGCTGATCGGGCCGACCGGCGACCCGGAGCGGGCGCGCTTCGCGCCGCAGCTGGCCCGGCTGCTCGCGTGCGCGCTCGTGGAGCCGCCGCGGCTCGTCCCGCTCGTCGCGCGCGACTACGCGCGCTGGGGCGCGCCGCGCCTGCTCCGGACGGTGCGCTCGATGCTCGGCACACGGCTCGACGTGCTGCTCGACCGCGTCGAGGCGCCGACGACCGTCGTGCGGGGCGTCCACGACCCGATCTGCAGCCTTCGCTGGGCGGAGCGCGTCGCGTCAGGCGTTCCCGCCGGACGGCTCGTCGTCGTTCCCGGGGCCGCCCACGCCGTCCATTGGTCGCACCCCGCGCTCGTCGCCGGGCTCGTCGAGGAACTCCAGGACGGCCTGCGCGAACGCCTCGGGCGCCTCGATCATCGGGGCGTGGCGAGCGCCTGAGATCAGCTCGAGCCGCGCGTGCGGGATCAGCTCGCGCCACGCGCCGGCGAGCGCGGCGGGCACGAGGCGGTCGCGCGTGCCCCAGACGAGCAGGGTGGGCGCCGCAACGGATCCGCAGAACCGCTCGCGCGTCGCGAAGAGGCCGCCGTGGAGCAGCGCCTCCGGCCCCCAGCGCAGCGCGTCGGTCGTCATCGCGAAGAGGAGGCGCGGGGTCGCCCGCAGCGCCGTGCGGGCCAGCGCGACAGGCGGCAGCTCGTATAGCCGCGCCGGAGGCCGCGGCGCCCCGACCGGCGCGACGAGGACGAGCCGCCCCACCTGGTCGGGCCGGTCCGACGCCAGGTCGGCGCAGACCAGGCCGCCGAGCGAGTGGCCGAGGAGGTCGACCGGTCCGAGGTGGGCGATCCGGCGCGCGAGCCAGTCCGCGGTCTCGTGCGGGCGGAAGCGGCGTCCGTAGCGCGGCACGTCGACGGCCACCACGTCCCGCCCGGCGGCGAGCAGCGGCAGCGACGGTCCCCACCAGCGGGACGAGGCCGACAGGCCGTGCACGAGGACCAGAGGCCGTGCCACGAGAGTGCGAAGCATGCTGGACGAGCGCGTCCGCCGCGTCCCGAGCTGGAGGACGTGTTCGACGTCGTGTTCCTCGACGCCGAGAAGGCCGGCTACGAGCGTCTCTTCGCCCTGGCGCGTCCGAAGCTCGAGCCGGGCGGGGTCGTCGTCGCCGACAACGTGCTCTCCGACGTGGACGTCCTGGCGGCCTACTCCGCGGCCCGGCAGGCCGACCCGACGCTCCTCGGCGTCACCCTTCCCCTCGACCGCGGGCTCGAGCTGACCTCCGTCCTGAGCCGTGCGCTAGAGTAAGGGGCATCCGCGGAAAGGAGGTGGTCCGGCGTTGGAGACTTCGAGTACGGGCAGTGGAGGTACCAGCTCGTAGGGGCGTGTCCCCGGGACCTGACGGGGAATCGCCTAGCCAGCGTGGGGGACTCGCGTGAACGCGCCGCTGATCTCGCCTCGATCTCGATCGAGGGAGACCGGCCGGAAGCGCCTCTACGAAATCCAAGCTGGTGACCGGACCGAGGGGGCTGCGAGAGCGGCCCCCTCGTCGTCTCTCAGACCGCGCGCCGCAGCTGCTCGTCGAGCGGGAGGAGCGAGAGCCCGAAGGTTTCGACGGCGTCGTCGTTCGACGGGACGCTGTCGGGCCCGGCGAGCATCGTCACCTGGTCGACCGACAGCGGGGCGCCGGGGAGCCGTTCGGTGAGTCGGGCGCCCGCCCGGGCGAGGCCGAACGGCACGTGCACGAGGCGCCGGCGCTTCCCGAGCGCGCGGGCGATGCGCAGGTACAGCTCGTCCCACGTCACGCGGTCGGGCCCGCCGAGCTCGAACGTCCGGTTGGCGGCCTCCGGGTGGTCGAGCGCTCGGACGACGATCGCCGCCAGGTCCTCGACCCAGATCGGCGCCGAGCGCTGGGTGCCGGGGCCGATCACGGTCACGACGGGCGAGAGCCGCACCTGGCGGACGAACGTCGGCAGCGCGCCGCCGTCGCGGCCGAAGACGAAGCTCGGGCGCAGGACCGTGTGCTCCAGGCCGGACGCCGCGGTCGCCTGCTCCATCGCCCACTTGGCGCCGTAGTAGGGGACGGTGTCCTTCGTCCGCGCGTCCGTGCCGAGGGCGCTCATGAGGACGAAGCGCTGGACTCCGGCCTCCTTCGCAGCGGTGAGCAGGTCGGCGGTGCCCTGGATCATCACGCGCCGGAACGCCTCCGGCCGCCCCTGGATGATCGAGACGAGGTGGACGACGTGCGTGCAGTCGCGCGCCGCCGCGCGGAGCGACGCCGCGTCCGTGACGTCTCCCTGCGCGAGCTCGACCCCCCACGCGGAGAGCTGACCCGCCCGCGCGGGCTCGCGGACGAGCGCGCGGACCTCCCGTCCCGCCGTACGCAGCGCGTGGATCACCGCCGGCCCGACGAAGCCCGTGCCGCCGGTGACGAGGACCCTCACGGCTTGGGGTCGCTCGCGAAGTTCTGCCAGTAGCGGCTCGGCGTCGGCCCCCGCTGGCCCTGGTACTTCGACCCGAGCGCGGAGCTGCCGTACGGCTGCGAGCTCGGCTCGGTGAGCTGCATGAAGGAGAGCTGGCCGATCTTCATCC
This sequence comes from Gaiellaceae bacterium, assembly GCA_035546715.1. GTDB lineage: Bacteria > Actinomycetota > Thermoleophilia > Gaiellales > Gaiellaceae > PALSA-600. The sequence continues at coordinate 10,054 of DASZWI010000120.1, forward strand.
CGTGGTAGATGGTGATCGGGAGGGTGGCGACGTTCGAGAGCTCGAGCGTCACGTGCCCGTCCCAGCCCGGGTCGATGAACCCGGCCGTCGAGTGGATGAGCAGCCCGAGCCGTCCGAGCGAGCTCTTCCCCTCGAGCCGCGCGACGAGGTCGTCCGGCAGCGTCACGCGCTCCAGTGTGGAGCCGAGCACGAACTCGCCCGGGTGGAGGATGAAGGGTTGGTCGTCCTCGATCTCGACGAGCTCGGTGAGCTGCTCCTGGGGCTGCTTGACGTCGATGTACGGGTAGCGCGCGTTGTGGAAGACGCGGAACGCCCGGTCGACGCGCACGTCGACGCTCGACGGCTGGAGCAGCCCCTCGTCATACGGGTCGATGCCGATGCGCCCCTCGGCGATGAGCCGTGCGATGGTGCGATCGGACAGGACCACAGCGCGATTCTTCCATCAGAGCGGACGCGAGTGCGTCGAGGCCCTTCAGGAAGCCCGTGCGCTCCTCGGGGGTCAGCGCGTCGAGCGCTTGCTGCAACGGCCCGTCGCGGCCGTGGAGCCAGCGGCGGACGTGGACGGCGTGCGGCTGGCCGAGCTCGACGATCGTGCGGCGGCGGTCCTCGGGATCCTCGCGCCGCTCGAGCAACCGGTGGTCCTCGAGGTCGCGCACGAGCTTGCTCGCCGCCGGGAGCGACAGGCCGAGCTCGCGCGCGAGGTCGCCGACGGTGCGCGGCCCCTCCGAGGCCACGTGCGCGAGCACGGCCACGTGCCGGCCGCCGAGGCGCGGCTCGCCGTCGATCAGGGCCAGGAGCTCGGGCGACGGCCGCCGCCGGCGGTGCAGGCCGCGCAGCACCGACCGCATCAGGCGCCGGAGCTGCTCGAGGTCAGCGTCTCGGTTGCTGTTTGCCATATAACTGTTATTCTGCGATAACTATTATCGTGCGACCAGCTGGAAGGGAGGTGAGCGTATATGTGCGAAGGACATCACGAGCACCACGGCCGGGGTGGACGCGGCTTCCGCGCCTTCGGGCGCCGGGGCACGTTCCCGCCGCGCGAGGTCTGGCTCGAGCACCTGCGCGAGCGGCGCGACCGTCTGACCGAGAGCCTCGCGAACATCGACGAGCTGATCCGCCGGCTCGAGGATCCGCAGGCTCCGCCGGCGGCCCCGCCGCAGGGCGCGATGTAGACGACCGACGAGGGTGCGGCAGCCGGCGCCGCACCTGAGTACCGAGTATTCATGTATGCAGTCGAGCCGCCGGGTGCGCTAGGCTGAGCGCATGGCCGCGACGCGCGCGATCGAGCTGAAGACCGACCTGCCCGGCCCGCGCTCGCAGGCCGTCCTCGAGCGCCTCGCCCGCTCCGTCGCGCCGGCCCTCGCGGTGACGTTCCCGATCGTCGTCGCCGAGGCCCGCGGCGCCACGCTGACCGATCTCGACGGCAACACGTTCATCGACTTCGCGGGCGGCGTGGGGTGCCTCAACGTCGGGCACGGCCATCCACAGGTCGTCGCCGCGGCCCAGGAGCAGCTCGACCGGTTCTCCCACACCGACTACACGATCGTCCCGTACGAGGTCTACGCCGACCTGGCGGAGCGGCTGCTCGAGCGCGCGCCGTTCTCCGGGCAGGGACGCGCGGCGTTCTTCAACGCCGGTGCCGAGGCGGTCGAGAACGCGGTCAAGTTCGCGCGCGCCAAGACCGGGCGCAGCGCGGTGATCGCCTTCGAGGGCGCCTTCCACGGCCGGACGCTGCTCGCGCTCAGCCTCACCTCCAAGACCCACCCGTACAAGGCCGGGCTGGGCCCGTTCGCGCCCGAGGTCTACCGCATGCCCTTCCCGAGCGCGTATCGCGGCCCCTCGACGGAGGAGGCGCTCGCGGCGATCGAGCGCGCCTTCGCGACCGTCGTCGCCGCGGAGACGGTGGCGGCCGTCGTCGTCGAGCCGGTGCTCGGCGAGGGCGGGTTCGTGCCCGCGCCGCCCGCGTTCCTCCAGGGTCTCCGCGCGCTCTGCGACGAGCACGGCATCGTGCTGGTCGTCGACGAGGTGCAGACCGGCTTCGCCCGCACCGGCCGGTTCTTCGCGGTCGAGTATGCGGGGATCGAGCCCGACCTGATCACGGTCGCCAAGTCGATCGCGATGGGCCTGCCCCTCTCCGGCGTGCTCGGCAAGGCCGAGGTCATGGACGCAGCGTGGGAAGGAGCCGTCGGCGGCACGTACGTCGGCAACCCGGTCGCGCAGGCGGCCGCCCTGGCCGTCCTCGACGTCATCGACCAGGAAGGGCTCGTCGAACGGGCCGCCGCGATCGGCGAGACCATGCGCACGCGCATGGAGTCCTGGCGCGAGCGCTTCCCGGCCGTCGGCGACGTCCGCGGCCTCGGTGCGATGCTCGCGATCGAGCTCGTCGAGGACCGCGCCTCGAAGCGCCCGGCGCCGGACCTGGCGTCGCGGGTGGTCGACGAGGCCATGCGCCGCGGGCTCCTGCTGCTCAAGGCCGGGGTCGGCCAGAACTGCATCCGCGTGCTCAGCCCGCTCGTCATCACCGACGGCGAGCTGGACGAGGCGCTCGGCGTCTGGGAAGACGCCCTCGAAGCGGCGTTGTAAAGCCGCTTTAGAGCTTCGGCTCCCGGGGTACCCTCATCGCCGATGGTCGGAGACGTCCTGGCGGACCGCTACGAGCTCGAGGAGCTGGTGGGGACGGGCGGCATGTCGAGCGTCTACAAGGCGCACGACCGGCTGCTCGACCGCACCGTCGCCCTCAAGGTGCTGCACCAGCAGTACTCCAGCGACGACGACTACGTCGAGCGCTTCCGCCGCGAGGCGCGCTCGGTCGCGACGCTCACGCATCCGAACATCGTCACGGTCATCGACCGCGGCGAGCACGGCGACCGCCAGTTCATCGTCTTCGAGTACGTCGACGGCGACAACCTGAAGCGGATGATCGAGCGCCGCGGCCCGGCCCCCGTCGAGACGGCGCTGGAGATCGGCATCCAGATGGCGCGCGCGCTGGCGTTCGCGCACCAGAACGGCCTCGTCCACCGCGACGTGAAGCCGCAGAACGTGCTCCTCAACGGCGACGGCCAGGCGAAGGTGACCGACTTCGGCATCGCCCGCTCGCTCGACGTCCAGCACGGGATGACGCAGACCGGGACGGTGCTCGGCACCTCCGACTACATCGCGCCCGAGCAGGCGCAGGGGCAGCGCGTCGACGAGCAGACGGACGTCTACTCGCTTGGCGTCGTGCTCTACGAGCTGCTGACCAGCCACGTTCCCTTCCCGGGCGAGAACTTCGTCGCCGTGGCGATGCGGCACATCAACGAGGAGCCGCCGTCGATCCGGGACGAGCGGCCGGACGTGCCGGTCCGGGTGGACGCCGCGATCCGCCGGGCGATGGCGAAGCGGCCCGAGGATCGCTTCGCGTCGATGGGCGAGCTCGTCGTCGAGCTGGAGGCGTGTCTCGCCGAGCTCGACGGCGACACGCAGGGGACCCAGGTGATCGCGCCCGCCAAGCCGTCGCGCCGGGCGCGCAAGCAGTCGCGGCCTGCTCGTCCCGGACGGCTGGCGGCCCGGCATCGGCCGCGCGTGTCGCCGTGGCCGCTGATCACGGCGCTCTCGGTCCTGATCGCGATCGGCGCCGTCATCGCGGTCGTCCTCCTCCGCCAGAGCGGCGTCCACTTCCCGGGCACCGGTGGGACCAGCAAGGGCGGAGGGGGCGCGGGGACGACCAGCGTGCACGTGACGGCGTCCGCCGCGTACGACCCCTTCGGCGACGGGCACGAGCACGACGAGGACGTGGCCAAGGCGACGGACGGCCAGCCCGGCACGTTCTGGGAGACGGAGCACTACAACGACGCGCCGAGCCTCAACAAGCCGGGCGTCGGCCTCGTCCTCGACGCCGGCTCGGCCGTCCACCTGAGCCAGCTCGGCATCGCCACGGGCACCCCCGGCTTCGTGGCCGAGATCAAGGCGTCCGACTCGCCGACGTCGTTCCCGACGGTCGTCGCGAGCTCCCAGACCGTGGCCGGCCAGACCCGCTTCCAGATCACGGCCTCGGGGTCGTACCGCTACTACCTGATCTGGATCACGCGCCTCGGCCCCAACTACCAGAACGCCGAGATCAACGAGGTCGACGCGAGCTAGCGCGCCGTCGCCGGCCAGACCGCAGTGCCGGGCCGACGAACCAGGGTCAGACCCGGGTCTGACCCTGCCGGAAACGCCGCGCAGCTCGTTTCCGCCGGGTGTGCAGGGACTTCCGGCTCGCGCGGGCTCGCGCCTTCGGTCCCTCCGAGACGCTGCGCAGACGTCAGTAGCGGAGGCGGCCCCGCCGCTCGTGCCGCTCGAGCGCGAGATCGACGAGGCGGTCGAGCAGCGCCGGGTAGGGCAGGCCCGAGGCGTCGAACAGGCGCGCGTAGACGCTCGTCGACGTGAAGCCGGGGATCGTGTTCAGCTCGTTGACGAGCACCTCGCCGTCGTCCCGCACGAACATGTCCGCGCGCGCCATCCCTTCGCAGTCGGTGGCGACGAACGCGCGGACGGCGAGCTCCTGCGCCCGCTCGACCTGCTCCGGCGTGATCCGCGCCGGGACGATCAGGTCCATCTCGCCCTCGTCGTACTTGGCCTCGTAGTCGTACCACTCGTTGTGCGAGACGACGATCTCGCCGGGCAGCGACGCCTCGGGCGTGCGGTTCCCGAGCACGCCGACCTCGACCTCGATCCCGGTCACGAGCCGCTCGACGAGGACCTTCTCGTCGTGCTGGAACGCGAGCGCGACGCCCGCCTCGAGCTCGGCCTCGTCGTGGGCCTTCGTGATGCCGACGCTGCTGCCGAGCCGCGCCGGCTTGACGAAGCACGGGTAGCCGAACGGGTTCCGCGGCGCGTCGCCGGCGCGGAGCGTGATGTTCTCGGTCACCGGGATGTCGTGATCCCGCAGCACCGACTTGAACACGTCCTTGTCCATGCAGAGCGCCGAGGCGAGCACGCCCGCGCCGACGTACGGGACGCCGGCCAGCTCGAGGAGGCCCTGCACCGTGCCGTCCTCGCCGAACGGGCCGTGCAGCACCGGGAAGACGACGTCGACGTCCGCGAGGCGATGCGCGACGGCCGGTGTCGGCAGGCGGACGAGCTCCGAGCCCCCCGTGCCCGGTCCATCCGGCACGTCGGTGGCGTGGCTCGGAACGAACCGGCCGGATGCACCGGGCAGGAGGGTCCCGTCCCCGCCGCTTTCCAGCGTCCAGCCGCCGGTGCGATCGATCGCGATCGTCTCGACCTCGTGCCCCGCCTGCCGGAGGCCCTCGATCACGCTCTGCGCCGAGGCGACCGAGACGTCGTGCTCGCTCGAGCGGCCGCCGAGGACGACGGCGATGCGCCTCGTCACGGCGTCGGCGTGGTCGGCGGCGGAGCCGTGGTGGTCGTCTCCGGCGTGGTCGTCTCGCCCGGCTGGCCCTGCCCGAGCTGGCCGACCGTGAGCGTGACGACCGCTCCCTGCGGTGCGTTCGTGCCCGGCGCCGGGTCCTGGTCGATGACCGTGCCGTCCTGGCTCGGGTCGTTCACGTCGACGAAGATCAGCGCGACGGTGTAGCCCGCCCCCTGGACGAGCTGCTCGGCCGTCCCCTGCGCCTGCCCGCGCACGTCCGGCACCTGGCTCGTCGCCGGGCCCTTCGAGACGGACAGGATGATCTTCGAGCCCTTCGGCACGGACGTCCCCGCCGGTGGGTTCTCGGCGACGACCTGTCCCTTGGGGGCCGAGTTGTTGATGTCCTGGCGGGCGACCGAGAAGCCCTGGCCCTGGAGCGCCGAGGCCGCGTTCGCGTACGGCTGGCCGGTGACGTCGGGCACGCCCACGGGCTTGAGGCCCTTCGAGACGTTGATCCGGACCGTGGATCCCTTCCGGACGATCTTCTTCGCCGCCGGGTTCTGCCCCGTGACGGTGTTCGACTGCGCCGACGAGTAGATGTAGACCACCTTCGGGACGAGCCCTGCCGCGGTGAGCGTCTGCACCGCCGTCGTCGCCTCCTGCGTGCGCACGTCGGGGACGGGCACCATCGGGTAGCCGCTCGAGACGGTCAGCGTGACGGTCGATCCCTTGAAGCTCTTCGAGCCCGGGCCGGGGTTCTGCTCCTTCACCTCGCCCTTCGGCGTGTCGGTCTCGGGTTGCGTCACGACCTGCGCCTTCAGCCCGGCGGCCTCGATCTTCTGCACGGCGAGCCGCCGGACGAGCAGGCGGACGTCGGGCACGGCCACCGGC